>JALVZH010000201.1:0-21634 GCA_027022105.1 Bacteroidales bacterium
ATCAAGTTTCATGCGGGGGTCTTTTTTTATGATTTTGCCGTTTTCAATACTGATATTCCGGTAGTTAACAAGTGGTAACAGGCTGTCAACCGTGTGTTTGTCAACATGCTTCCGGCTTTCAAAACCGAACCCCCACACCTCTACCAACGGGGAAACCGTGGCATCGAACGCACCGCCGGTTTTCCTGCTTATTTGTTGCGAAAGTTTGAAATTACCAATGAAATGGTCATCAAGAACAACGGTAGAGTCGTTGCGGTTGACGCGCGACAAAACAGACTCCGGAACCCACAACGACACCGATTGGTCGAAGGCTTTGAGCAATGAGTCTGTTTGGGGTTTCAGGTTCCTGTTGAGTGAATCGTAATAGATAATTGAATAATAGGTGCCCTGGGCTTCGCCGATAATCTTTACCGGCTCCTGTTTTTTGCAGCCTTGCAATGCCAGAATTGCAATGATGAATATGGAAAAATATTTCACCTCATTATTTTTTTCAAAAATAGAGATTAATTTCACAACCGGTATATTAAATTTTATATAGAAGTTGTTTTAAAGTTAACGTAATGAAAATGAATATAAAATATTGGAAACAAGAAAATGAATTCCATTATTCCCCTCCTTGGAGAGCTTGTCTCGACTTTACGTCGGGAGGCAGGGGTGGGTTTATAAAAAAAGACATTCACTTTTCTGGTTTCCAATATTTTATATTACACCTGTTTTATAAGACCTGAAACAAGTTTATAAGTGTCACCGCTAAGTGATGTCCGTACCGGCCGGAAAACTCACTTTGCGTCTTGTGTCTTCCAGAGCCGTATCGGTACCGAAAACATGCAGAACGTCACCAAGCTGGAAAACAGTATCACCGTGAGGGATGTAAAAAACATTGTTGCGCTTTATCATCATTAAAATGGCATCCTGATGAAAATGAATGTCTTTTACATGCATACCGTCAATTTTTATATTTCTTACGGGAATCTCTTCCACACTGAAATTTTCAAATGATTCTATCAACTGATGATACGTAACCGGCCGGAATATCAGGTTCTCAAATGTGGTTGCCATAATCCGGGTCATATCCACGGTTTCCACGCCGTACTCTTTCAACTTCTTTTCAATGGAAAGAGAATTGGCACGCGAAATAATGTTTCCGTGTTCCAGCTCGGTTTTCAGAAATTTGCTTATCTCTAAATTTGTTTCGTTGTTTCCCGTGTCAACCACCACATAATCAGAAGGGTTGAGGTTTAGGGTGTCATAAATTTTCTTGTCAAGACCATCGCCATGTATCACCCTTATTCCCTTTGTTTTAATTTCATTGAAGCGCTTTTTTGATTTTTCGATAATCAATGCCCGTTTGTTGTGCATGTTCAGTCGGCGGGCCAGCAAAACACCGGTGCTGCTTCCTCCGATAATGATTGTTTTTTCACCAAGAAAAGGGTTATCGGGATAGATCAGATTAAACAGAACCGGTGATAAAAAGCAGGTGACAATGGCCATAATGATAAAACTTGCGTTGATCCCCGGAGTGATAACACCCAAATCGAGCCCGATTGCCGAAGCAGCAATAATGAGGCTCAACCTCGATGACATTAAAAATCCGCCGGCAAGCGATTTTCGCAGGTTAAATTCGCTTTTCCATAATAATGAAGGAACAATTTTGATGACAAACATCAGAATCAGCAGAAGAATCAGAAATGAGATAAGGGAACTGTCGAACTCGGTCAGGGCTTTGGGGTCAAATTCCACCCCTACCATAATAAAAAAGATGGGAATGAAAAAACCGTACCCCATGCCGTCGAGTTTTATCATCAGCGCCGACCGTTCTTTATGTAACAGCCCCGACATGATAAGCCCGCTGAGAAAAGCCCCCAGCAGTACAACCTCCTCGCCGATGTACTGGGAAAAAACGGTGAAAATCAATATTAACAGGACTACTCCTCTGATTCTGATTTGCGATACGGCGTGCGACAAGGTAAATGCCAGCCTTTTGAAAACGGGAAATTTTTTTATGCGGTTTCCCAGATTGTAAAACAGTAAAAAAAGAACGAACAAACCCAAAATATAAAAGAGCTCCCATTTAAATCCGAACTTGATGGTGTAGGCCGTAAAGGTGAAAAGCAGGATGCTCAGTATGTCGGCAACAGCTGCGGCAATAATGATAAACTGCCCGAAGTTGGTGGTCAGTTCGCCCCGGCTTTTTAATACGGGCAGTACAATTCCCACCGATGTAGTGACCATGATAAGCGAGAAATACCAGGTGTGCGGTATGGCAATCAACTGCGAGAGCAACAAAGTAGAGCCGTAGGCAATAAGCAGTGCCAGAATGAAATGTAAGATGCCGCTTATGAGCGGGTTTTTTGTCACGGTTTTAACCGATATTTTCTTTTTGGGGAATGACGCCAGTATTTGATCGGTATCTATTTCGAGACCACCGAGAAACATAAGGAAAATAAAGCCGGACAGGGCAAGAAATTCCAGTATGTGGAAACTGTCGGTTTGATGCGATTTGAAAAACAAAACCCCGATAAAGTATCCGAAAATGATTTCTACAATTACCGTCGGAACCTTACGCAATCCCAATAATGTTAATAATATGGGTACTACCCATGCTACCAGCATGACAATTGTTAACGGTAAAAAGTCGAAATGAAAGGATATATTTAACAGCATTCTGCTTTTTTAGGTGCAAAGATAACTTATTCTGCAGGAACCGGTCGTTGTTTGTTATTCCGGCTGCAAATGTGAATGTTTTTTGTTAATAATTTCCCGGGCGGCTATGTTTACAGTTGCATGCCTTAAGGCTTGCCGCGACTCAAAAGGTCTCCGGCTATATTAAAACCGGTAGCTCATATAAAAACCGGGTTCGGCTGTGGTTCTTATGTTATACTCTTCGGCAGTGGCGTACCTTATGCCCATCATTACCGTTACCATCATACTAAATCCCGGAACAGGAGTGAGCAACAAACCGTTCTTTACCATCAACTTGCCGTAACCCTCATCTGTTTTGTGGGTTGTAATGTAATAATAATCATTATGCTTGCGATGGTATTTCTGATAAACACCTCCCTGTATTTCAATGCCTGTAAAAAATCTTGCTTTACCTTGTCCTGTCGGATAAAAATTAATTCCGAAACCCGTATAAAAACGGTTGTGCTGATACACATCCTCCCGTTCAAAGTCCATGACTTCGGGGGCATAGTCGCCTATGGAAACCGAAAAGGGAATGTTGTACCCCATTTTACCCTCTTTGTTCAAATGCTGATAAGACATTGTAATATTGCCTCGGGCAAGGTCGGTAATGCGGACGGTGAAGAAGTTCCGGTTAAATTCACGGACTTTTATAATCGTATCCTTTTTAAAAGGTTTTGAGATGTTACCGTTCTCATACAAGATAATCCTTATCTCATCAATGTTGAGGCTTTTTATTTGGGAATTACTTTTTCCATATTCATTAAAAGTAATTGTGTTTCCTTTCCTCTGCACACCGGTAGCCAGAATCCTCGAATTGTTGTTCAGATAAATAAGATCCTGAGCGAAAAATTGCAGAGGGAGTATCACTAATATCCCGATTAATAAAACAAACGCTTTTTTCATGATTTGTCCTCCTTAGAAACGGTAGCTCATATTAAAGGAAAAGGCGGCTGCGGTATGAACTTTGTCAACATCCTCAATGTTTAAATCCGGTATGTACCTTACTCCCAACGACAAAACCGCCGTTACACTCAACGATTCAATAGGGGTAAACATAACGCCGTTATTAATAAGCAGTTTTCCGTAGAATATTCCTTTCTGGCTTTGATCCACATATTGTTCGGTTGTAAAATCGTAGTACTCGTCATCATAATCGCCTTGCCCTATTCTTAAAGCCGGCCCCAGCAGATAACGCCATTTTCCCTGTCCCAGCGGGTAAAAGTTGAGGGATAATCCCGAATAAAAATTGTTTTTGAAAGAGTCGAACTCATAATATTCGCCGTATCCGAACGAAACCGGAATTTGTAAGCCGATGGTTCCGTTTTTGAACAGGTGTTCGTAAGACAAGGTGAAATTGTTGATAATCAGGTCGGCAAGATGATAGGTCAGGAAGTTCTTTTTAAAAATATAACGCTGGATAATGGCTTTTTCTTTTTTAAAGAACTTCACGTTTCCGTTTTCATAAGCAATCATCATTACCTGTGATGCTTTTAACGAGTAAAGCGGCGAATCGGGATTGTTGTACTCTTTGTACAGGATACTTTTCCCGTCAATACGTTGAATACTCGATTTAATACGGCTTCCGTCGCGGAGATAAATGAAATCCTGTGCCGATAGTGCCATTGAAATTCCGGCAAACAGGAAAAGGGCAATTACAAATTTTTTCATAAGGATATGTTTTTAAAAAATATTTATAAACCGAACTTGTTTCAAATTAATTATTCATTTTTATTACCGTCACATTAACTTTAAACAAGTTCATTAAAAGCCTTTTTCATTGCAATAAATATTCCACTTATAAAAAAAGCAGCCTTTTAAGCTGCTTTTTTTGTTTTTAACTTCCAAAGTCGTCAAAAGCAATCATCTCTTCGGGAACGCCCAGGTCGTCCAGCATTTTTTGCACTGCTGCAATCATCATGGGCGGTCCGCAGAGGTAATACTCTATCTCTTCGGGTTCGGGATGATTTTTCAGATAATTATCATAAATAACCTGATGGATAAATCCCGTTTTTCCTTTCCAATTGTCTTCGGGAAGCGGCTCCGAAAGGGCCACTTCAAACCTGAAGTTGTCGTTTTCCTTTTCAATTTGCCTGAACTGGTCAACGTAAAAGAGCTCTTTCAGCGAACGTCCGCCGTACCAGAAAGTGGCTTTGCGTTTTGTATGAACGGTTTTGAAAAGGTGGAATATGTGCGAACGCATGGGGGCCATACCTGCACCACCGCCTATGAACATCATCTCCCTGTCGGTATCTTTAATAAAGAACTCACCGTAAGGGCCCGAAATGGTCACCTTATCACCCGGTTTTCTGGAGAAAATATAGGAAGAACAGATTCCCGGATTTACATTCATAAAGGCATTCTTTTTTCTGTCCCATGGCGGCGTGGCAATACGCACATTCAGCATAATAATGTCGTTTTCGGCGGGATGGTTGGCCATGGAGTAGGCGCGGAATATGGGTTCGGGATTTTTCATTTTCAAATCCCACATACCGAATTTATCCCAGTCGCTGCGGTATTCCTCTTCGATATCCATATCTTTGAAATCCACCTCAATTTTCGGAACATCAATCTGGATATAACCACCCGAGCGGAAATCGAGGGTTTCGCCTTCGGGAAGTTTCACAACAAATTCTTTGATAAAGGTAGCCACATTGTGATTGGAAACCACCTCGCATTCCCATTTCTTGATACCGAATATCTCTTTGGGAACCTCTATTTTCATGTCTTCACGCACCTTTACCTGACATCCCAGTCGCCAGTGGTTCATCTGTTCCTTGCGGGTAAAGAAACCTTTTTCGGTAGGCAGAATGGAGCCTCCGCCTTCCACCACCCTCAGACGGCACATCCCACAGGTTCCGCCACCGCCACAAGCCGACGGCAAGAATATTTTCTGATTGGCAAGTGTGGTCAGCAAAGTGTTTCCAGGGTCGGTTTCAATCTCTTTTTCATCATTGATCACCACTTTTACTTTCCCCTGAGGCATCAATTTTTTTCTTGCGTAAAGCAATACAGCTACCAGCAGAAGTATGATGATTAAAAATACTGCAACTCCTGCAATGATTACGGTAGCTGTTCCGACTGTTAATAACGACATATTATTAATTGTTTGTTTTTTTACAATTTAATTCCCAAAAAGCTCATAAAGGCAATGCCCATCAGGCCTGTAATAATAAAGGTAATCCCTATTCCTCTTAAAGCAGGCGGCACATTGGAATACCTGATTTTTTCGCGAATGGCGGCAATGGCTACAATGGCCAGAAACCAACCGATTCCCGATCCCAGTCCGAAAGCGGTAGCCTGCCCCAGACTCTGGTATTCGCGCTGTTGCATAAATAACGAGCCACCAAGAATGGCACAGTTAACAGCTATCAGAGGGAGAAAAATTCCCAGTGAGTTGTATAAGCTCGGAGAAAATTTCTCGACTACCATTTCCACAAGCTGTACCATGCTGGCGATAACCGCAATAAAAATGATAAAGCTCAGAAAACTCAAATCCAAATCTTTAAAACCCGGGTCTAACCATTTCATGGCACCCGGTTTCAGAATGTATTCATTTAACAAATAATCTACCGGTACCGTAATACCCAATACAAAAACAACGGCAATACCCAGACCAACGGATGTTTTAACCGTTTTTGAGACAGCAAGGTACGAACACATGCCCAGGAAATAGGCAAATACCATGTTGTCAACAAAAATCGACTTGACAAATATGTTAAATATCTCTTGCATAATTATCTCTTTTTAGAATTCTGTTATTTCTTTTCAATTAATTCGCGGTTGTAATAGCGTTGTACCCAAATAATTACACCTACGGTAATTAATGCCATGGGCGGCAGAATCATCAAACCGTTGTTTTGGTATCCGAAATTATAAAATGCCTGGGGTACGATTTGGTATCCGAAAATTGTTCCCGAACCGAACAACTCTCTGAAAAAGGCAACCGTTATGAGTATTAAGCCGTAACCCAGTCCGTTACCTATTCCGTCGAGAAGGGCAGGCCAAGGCTTGTTTCCCATGGCAAATGCCTCAAGACGTCCCATGATAATACAGTTGGTAATGATTAGCCCTACAAATACCGACAACTGTTTGCTTACATCGTAAACAAATGCTTTCAGTATCTGGTCAACCAGGATCACCATGGTAGCAATAACCACAAGCTGCACGATAATTCTGATACGCGGCGGTATTCCATTACGCAACAGAGAAATCACAAGGTTTGAAATTCCCGTTACCGCTATCACCGCGAGGGTCATTACCAGTGCCGGTTTCAGTTTTACGGTTACTGCCAGTGCCGAACAGATACCCAAAACCTGAACAGTAATGGGGTTGTTCAGATTCAATGGTTTTGTCAACAATTTTACATTGGCCGGCGAAAACAAAGGTTCTCTTTCTTTTGTTTCTGTGCTCATATCTTTAACTCTTAGCTATGTTTTTTAATATAAGGTAAATAACTTTTCAGGGTTTCGTTGAGCATTTGCTCGACCCCTTTGCTGGTAATGGTACCGCCCGAAATGGCGTCAACACCGTGTTTTTGAGCTGCGGCCGGCAGTGCTTTTATACCGCCTTTAACCACCTGGATAGAGGTGAAATTGCCGTTATCGTCAAAAATGGATTTTCCTATGAATTGTTTTTGGAAATGGTCGGTTGTTATTTCCGCTCCAAGACCCGGTGTTTCACCTTCATGGTCGAAAAACACACCTTTTACGGTTTTAAAATCTTCCGACAGGGCTATGTTTCCCCAGATAGGGCCCCACAGGCCGGTGCCCCGCATGGGGATGATGTATATCTTTTCACCCTTAACGTTGGCAATATAGAGGGGAAGTTTGTAAGGTTTTCCTTTCGATTTGTTGTAGTTTTCCGTTTTCAGGTTTACCTTAAAAGCGGGGCCGTTTTCTTTGGGAGAGCCTTTGTAAGTGTCAATTATCTCTCCTTCGGGAGAAACAATCTCTTCTTCAACAATGCTTTTGTTAAACAGCGAAATGGCGTTGTCGGCTTCCACGTCACGCAGTCCTGCCGAGGCCAGTATCCCCTGCATTTTGTCTATTGCTCTGTTTCTTTCCTGAAAAGGTTTCAGGAGCATGGCAGCCATCGACAGCAAGGCAGCGGTGATAATCACCAAAATGGCCGCGTATCTGAATATATATCCGTTTGAGTACATAATCTCTCTGTTTTCTTAATTTTTGATCAAAGCTTTAGCACGTTTTAAACGCTTTTTGATATTGGCTTCCACCACATAATGGTCGATTAAGGGTGCAAAGACGTTCATAAGCAGTATGGCCAGCATCATGCCTTCCGGATAACCGGGATTGACTACCCTGATAAGTACCGCCATAACTCCGATAAAGAAGCCGTAATACCACATTCCTTTATGTGTTTGTGCCGCCGATACGGGATCGGTAGCCATAAATACGGCACCAAAGGCAAAACCACCCATTATGAGGTGTTCCCATGCAGGCACCTGCGTCATGTAATCGTTGGCTCCAATCCAGTTGAATATGAGCCCCATGATGTATCCTCCGGCAAATACCGACACAATGATACGCCAGTTGGCTACGCCGGCAAGCAAAAGTATAACAGCTCCGATGAGAATCATTAATGTGGAAGTTTCGCCCACCGAACCGGGAATATATCCCATAAACATATCGAATGCCGAGGGTATCCGGTCGAATTTTCCTACCAATGCATCTCCGAGTGGTGTGGCTCCCGAAAAACTGTCCAGTTTATCGGCAATCCAAACCTTTTCGCCCGACATGTTGGCCGGATAAGCAAAGAAGAGGAATGCCCTGGCAGTAAGTGCGGGGTTCAGAATGTTCATTCCCGTACCGCCAAATACCTCTTTTCCGAAGATAACGGCAAAGGCCACCGCCAAAGCAAGTTGCCACAACGGTATGTCGGCGGGTACAATTAACGGAATCAGAAGTCCCGAAACCAGAAACCCTTCATTAATCTCGTGGTGCCTTATCTGTGCAAAGAAAAACTCGATGCCAAGACCCACAGCATAGGAAACAACAATTAACGGAAGCACTTTTAAAAAACCGTAAAGTAGATTGTTCCAAAAATCCATGGTCTCGCCGTGCGACAGATAATGCTGGTATCCCACGTTCCACATGCCGAAAATCATGGCCGGTGTAAGGGCAATAATCACCATAAACATGGTGCGTTTCATGTCGTTCGCATCGCGGATATGGGCACCTTTTCCACTTGTTACCTGATTGGAGACATACAAAAAGGTTTCAAACCCTTCGAATACGGAGTGGAATTTTTCAAATTTTCCTCCTTTTTCGAAGTGCGGTTTTTGTTTATCAATAAATTTTCTTAACGCTTTCATGCGATTAATTCTATTTCATTTATAATCTAACTCATTTCTTTTCTTATCATTTCAAGGCCGTTTCTTACAATCTCCTGAACCGGAGTTTTCGATACGTCAATAACTTCGCAAAGGGCAAAATCTTCGGCGTCGATTTCATAAATACCGAGATTCTCCATCAGGTCAATGTCCTCAACCAGAATGGCTTTGATTAGTTGAAGCGGATAAATATCGAACGGAAATACCTTCTGGAACTGGTCGGAAAGCACGTAAGCCCTCTCACCGCCGTGCATGTTGGTATCAACCCTGAATTTTTTCTTCGGAGTGTAATATGCCGGAAAAGTGGGGGAGGTGCTGAACTTTCCGAATCCCGGAGTAATCCATCCGAAAAATTCATAGTAGTCGCCTTCGGGAATAACGGTAACCTGTGTGTGATAAGCGCCTACAAAACCATCCTTCTCAATTTTATCGCCGGTAAGAATATTGCCGCTGATATACCTTAATTTACCATCTGCAACATTGCCATCCACCATATTCTTGATGGAAGCCCCCGCTTTTGTTTTATAATATTTCGGAGAATGAACCTCCGAGCCTGTAAGTGCCACCAGACGTGTGGTGTCGTAAATACCGTTCAGGAACAGACGTCCCAGCGTAATTACATCCTGCGGATAAATATACCAGATAATCTCACCTTTGTTGATGGGGCTGAGCTTACTTGCATGCACACTTACGTTACCAACGGGATGCGGGCCTTTAAAGCTGTTGATTTCAACGTTTTTGGAGTTCAAAAAGGCTTTTGACAAGGTTTTTTGCGCATGTACGTTCAGGTAAATTTTTCCGGAGGTAAATTTTGTAAGCACGTCAATGCCGGCCTGAAACTCCTTGCCGTGTCCGTGCACCGTCAAATCGAAATCGGGGGCAAGCGGCGACGAGTCGAATGCGGGAATAAATATGGCCTTGGGCTCCGTTAGAGGGTCGGCAATAACGGAGTATGGGCGCTGCCTCAGCATGGGCCAGAATCCGCTTTTCAGCATTATTTCCGTGGCTTTCTCTTTTGTAAGTGTGCCGATGTCGGTTTTGCCGAAATCGATGAACTCGTTTTTACCGTCAGCGTCGATAACCACCTCAAGAATTTTACGCTTGGCGCCTCTTCTTATTTCCGCTACTTTTCCGCTTACGGTGGAGGTAAAGATGATGTTGTCGCGGTATTTGTCGAAAAACAAAGGACTACCCGCTTTTACTTCATCTCCCTCTTTTACCAAAAGTTTGGGAAAACAGCCTAAGAAATCGGGAGGTTTTACTGCAAAACGATTTGCATTCAGGTCAACGATGGTTTTTTCGGCCTCACCTAACAGGTTAATATCAAGGCCTTTTTTAATGGAATAAACTGTTGACATATATAAATAAATTCATGTTTATTAAAAGGTGCGAATTTAAAATTTTACTGCGCAAATTAGCAAAATAATTTCATTTTTTTTCCAATAAAAATTCGCTATGCGGTATATAATTTTGTTTATTTTTACCGTTGATATCAAAAAAGTTAATTAAAATCAATTAAATCAGGTGTTTATTTATAATAGTTTTAAATTTAAGCCGCAGTCTGTTTTTTTATTGTTTTTTTCGGTTTTTTTTCTTGTGGCAAAACCGGACATAGCGCAAAACGAATATTATTCCAATCGGGTTTTTGACGATAACATCCTTACACCGATGTTGTATTCAAAAAACGACCAACTTACCGACCCCGTAATTGATTTGGGAAGTAACGACAGGATAACGCTGGAATTTGACGATTTAAGCAATAAAGTTTATCCTTTTAAATACACAATTGTACATTGTACCTCCGATTGGTATGCCTCCGAGCTGGAGCAGATTGATTATATTGACGGCTATTTTGAAGATGATTTGAACAATTACACTTTTTCGTTTAATACAAAACTTCCTTATGTTCATTATAAATTGAGCTTTCCCAATGACAACATGGCTCCCAAATTATCGGGTAATTATGTACTGGTGGTTTACCTTGACGAGCCAACCGCAGGAAACATCCTGCTAACCAGACGCTTTTATGTTATTGAAAAAACGGTTAATATCGGTGTGAAAATCCCGTATTACCCTAAAAATCTGTCGTTTGTAAAGAAAAAACAGCAGTTGGATGTTACGGTACGAACACCTGATAATTTCACTTCCGATCCGGCAAACCGTTTTACAGTAAATATTATTCAAAACGGCCGGATGGATAATGCCGTTATCAACATGCATCCCACTTCGGTACGCCAATATTTGCTTGAGTTTAATTATCCCGAGGGAATTGTTTTTGACGGGGGTAATGAGCCGCGTTTTTTCGATATGAAAAGTTTTTGGTACCAGTCGCAATACATCAGGAGGATTAAGCCTGTATCCGACGGCTACGATGTTACGCTTCATATGGATATGTCAAGGAGATATAAGGAGTACGAAACATACGGCAACCTGCACGGACGCAAATTTATAACCGGACGAAACGACCAAAACGGCGCATTGGAAGGCGAGTATGCCAATGTTAAATTTACCCTGAAGCAAAGAGAGATAAAAGATGCAGATGTATATATTTTAGGTGCCATTACCGGCTGGCAACTCAATGATGAGAACAAAATGACCTATAATGCAGCTTACAGACAATACGAAGCAACATTATTTCTCAAACAGGGATACTACGAATACTATTATGTGGTTCTGAAAAAGGGGCAACAAAAAGCGGATATCACTTTTATTGAAGGTGACCATTGGGAAACCAGAAATCAATACACGGTTACGGTTTATTACAGGGAGCGAATGCCCGAATACGACAGACTGGTGGGGTGGTATCAGTTTGTAGCACATGAGAACGATTAATTTTGAAGATTCGGTTCCCAAAATCAGACGAAAAAATCTTTCCAGCTGAATACCTGCGTGTTGAGAAAGGTGAACGACTCGTCGCCTCCGTAAACCAGGCTAAAGGTATCTTCCGGAAGGCCGGTTGTTTTAAGCCAGTACTTTTTCATTTTAAGGAAATCTTTGGTAAATGTTTTTCCCGATTTTATTTCGATGGCTTTTGGCACAG
Source organism: Bacteroidales bacterium (assembly GCA_027022105.1). GTDB lineage: Bacteria > Bacteroidota > Bacteroidia > Bacteroidales > F082 > Sulfidibacterium. The sequence continues at coordinate 12,075 of JALVZH010000201.1, forward strand.
CTCCGTCAATAATGCAATCTATTTCGTTTTTTTTGCTGTCGCGCCAGTAATAAATATTTGCCTGTTTTCCGGTATTGTACCGCTGCTTTAAAATTTCAAGAATCAGGTAATTCTCAAAAAGGCTTCCTTTTGAATAATGAGTTGACAACTGCTTTGCCTCTTCAATACCGAGCAAAAATGTAGCGACACCGGTGTCGTAAAAATAGAGTTTCGGCGATTTGATCAACCGTTTGTTAAAATTTTTATAAAAAGGAGGAACTAAAAAAATGATATAACTTGCTTCCAACACCGATATCCATTCTTTGGCGGTATTTACGCTTATTCCGGCATCGTTGGCAAGTGAAGTCAGGTCGAGGATTTGCCCTGTCCTGCCGGCGCACAATTTGACAAATGTGGTAAAAGTGCTGAGGCTGCGGATGTTTTGAATGTTTCTGACATCCCGCTGAATATATGTTTCGAGGTATGCCGGATAAAAATCGCCTGGATCAATATTGTCGCTGTATATGGCCGGATAAGCTCCTTTGAAAATCACTTCTTCATATGAATAATCGTTGAATCCTTTAGTGCTGCCAAGTTCGGTTCTGTTAAAAGGAAGAAGTTTTAAAACCGCTGTTCTTCCTGCAAGCGATTGTGATATTTTTTCGGACATCAAAAGGTTTTGTGATCCGGTTAAAATATACATCCCTTTTTCTTTTTTTGTATCAACTATGGTTTGGATGTACGATAACAGGTCAGGAATGTGTTGAATCTCATCAATGATTACCTTTTCCGAATAATTTTGAAGAAAAGCCCTCGGGTCTTCTTCCGCCTGTAACCGGATATCGGGATTCTCCAAAGAGACATATTTATAATCTCCGAATACATGTTTGGCAAGGGTGGTTTTTCCCGATTGTCTCGGCCCCGTAATGGTTACCACCGGAAATTTTTTGGATAGCTGAATCAGCTTTTCTGTTATCTGACGTTTTATCATAAAGCAAAAATAGTACAATTTTGCATTTCAAATTCAAAATTGTACCAAATATTTAATTCTGAGCCACCGTAAGGTTAGCCTGTGGGATGGAGTGGTGTGAGAATCTAATCTCCGGTTAACAAGACTCCCACTCCGCCTCAGGCGGATCGGAGTTAAACTAAGGAGATAGAGACCTCTTAATTCTGACATCTTACATCTTACATCGGATATCTTACATCAATTCCCCTCACCCGCGTCATTGCGAAGCCCGTAAAACAATGATAATCAGGAAACAATCAGACAAGTGCATATTGAAACACACATTCTTCCGGGCTGAATCAATCTCGTATCCGGTGCAGGTTTTCCCCCAAGCGCAACCTTGCGGGTCTCCACCCGCAAGGCTCATCGCGACCCAAAAGGATAGGTCGCCACCCGCAACCCTTCCCAATGCTCATCGCAATGACGCGGAATATTTTTGGAAACGGAACCTTACCCTCGTAGTTTCTAATTACGACCGGCTGTCAAATCTTCATACAATTATTTTTTATCATCGGATTAATCGAATTTAACGGATTGTCCGCCTGCGGCGGATTTTTTTCATCCCTGCCTCAAGTTTTAACTCCGGCCATGTGCGTCGTCCGACTCATGCCACTCCCCCCTCACAATTCAGAGGCATCTTCAGGCCGGCCATGTGGGATAGAATGCCGAAGAATCTCCCCTCGTGCTTCTTTTCCAATTCACATACAGTACGGACATCATTTCGGAGATTCATCGGGCTCGCCTGTAAACCTGACGGATTGAACGCTGACTCCGTGGGTAAGGCCTCCGTCAGGTTGAAAAAAATCCCACTCCCCGCGTCCCATTTCCGATCTGTTTTAGGCGAAAAAGACTTCTTAAATCTGACATCTTACACGTGTCTGCCTCTGGCTGATCGGATATCTTACATCAATTCTCCCTCCCGCGTCATTGCGAAGCCCGTAAAGCAATTATAATCAGGAAACAATCAGACAAATGCATATTGAAACACACATTCTTCCGGGCTGAAGCCATCTTGTATCAGGTGCAGGTTTTTCCCCAAGCGCTACCTTTCGGGTCTCCACCCGCAAGGCTAACCGCGACCCAAAAGGACAAGTCGCCACCCGCAACCCTTCCCAATGCTCATCGCAATGACGCGTAATGTTTTTGGAAACGGAACCTCACCCTCGTAGTTTCTAATTACGACCGGCTGTCAAATCTTCATGCAATTATTTTTTATCATCGAATTAATCGAATTTAACGGATTGTCCGCCTGCGGCGAATTTTTTTCATCCCTGCCGCAAGTTTTAACTCCGGCCATGTGCGTCGTCCGACTCATGCCACTCCCCCCTCACAATTCAGAGGCATCTTCAGGTTGGCCACAGGGGTAAGAATGCCGATGAATCTCCCCACGTGCTTCTTCTCCAATTCACATACAGTACGGACATCATTTAGGAGATTCATCGGGCTCGCCACCCACTGGCTAACCTATCGGAGCCCTCTGAATTGCGGGGTGGAGTGTATGTTGGTTAACCCTACCCCCTTGCTCATTGAGCGTTGAATATTGAGTATTGCTCATTTCCAATTCGTTCTTAATTCTAACACCCGTCTGCCTTTGGCTGATCTTACACGTGTCTGCCTCTGGCTGATCGGATATCTTACATCAATTCTCCCTCCCGCGTCATTGCGAAGCCCGTAAAACATAGATAATCAGAAAAACAATCAGACAAATGCTTATTGAAACACACATCCTTCCGGGCTGAATCAATCTCGTATCAGGTGCAGGTTTTTCCCCAAGCGCTACCTTTCGGGTCTCCACCCGCAAGGCTCACCGCGACCCAAAAGGACAGGTCGCCACCTGCAACCCTTCCCAATGCTCATCATAATGACGACAAATGTTTCCTTGAGCGGAAACTAATCGTCGTCATCATCTTTGAATTTCTTTCTGATTTTTTTAGGAATGGCTTTCTCATTTACTGCAATGCCAATGGTTTGGAGTTCAACAAAAGCTTTTGAGGCATAAAAATATCCTTTGTAAACATGATCGGTACCCCAGGAATTTTTCACCTTGTAATAGATATTCCCTTTTTGGTCTTTTGCCCTGCCTACGATAAGCATTCCGTGGTCGTCGGTTACTTTATAATTGTCGTAATGCTGCTGGCGCAGTTCGGGGGTAACGTGTACCTCTTCCACTATGGAATCGAAACTGTAAAGTTCTTTGTTTCTTTCCTTTTGCGAAAGTGCTTCCCAGCGTGCACGGTCGGTACCGCTCAGGTCTTTCGGGTTTTCGTTGGGAATAATGGCAACACCTTTTTTCCAGTTAAAACCGCGGTCGCTCACATCGGCACCCCAGGCAACGGTATAACCGTTATCCAGTGCGTAATCGATAATTTCCATCATGTCGTCCAACGGCACGTTCATCGATTCGGCCCAAAGCCAGTTGTCGGGTATGGCCAGTGCAAAAGGTTTGTAATAAGGATGATGCATGTATGAAGTAAGTTCGATATAATTATCCGGGGCAAAGCCGGTCATATCCCTGAAACTTTCGGGAGTATATTCTTTTCCATTGTAGGTAAACTTTCCTGGCAAATCGCCGAGATAGGTATCGATTACCTTATCGAAACCTTCGTGCCATACAGGTGTCAGTTTTCTGTTTTTGTTTTTAACAATGGCATCCACGTAGCTTTTCAAAATCTCATCGAGTTCACCGTGGGTGTGCATCTTTTCGCCGTATTGCAATCCGGGGTAAACCGTATCGGGGACTATTCCGTATTTTTCGATAACCCTGAAAACATCGGTAAATTCGGCACCGGAGCCAAAGTTGAGGTGTCCGTGCATTCTTACATATTTGGTGGCTTTGTCGCGATAGGTGTGGTTTACGCAAAACATCTCCGACAGGTCGTATTTAACGCCTGTTTCACGAAGGATTTCAGCTTCTACAAATCCAATACCTGAGAAACTCCAGCAGGTACCCGAACGGTATTGGTTTTTTACCGAAGTGTGGGGAACCACAACTTCATCGGTAAAATGATATCCTTTGTCTTCCTTTTTCTCTTTATTTTCCTCTTGGGCAAAGAGTGTGGTGTTCAGCATAAATGCCGAAACCATTAAAATGATTAACGTTTTAAATTTCATGGCTTACTTTTTTGAATTGTTCTGATGTTTACTTTTTTTAATTTTATCGTTTAACCGGGAACGGTTTTTGGCATCTTCAATGATGGTTTTTAGCTGCTCTGTGGTAAAACGGAAATTTTTCTTTAGCTGACTAACGGGATAACCGTAATTAAGCTGTTGCGGGATTCCCAGTTTTGTTTTTAAAAAGGGCAATCCGATGTTGTTTACTTTTGCCACTTCGGCAAGCGTCATGCTGTCGGAAACAATGGCATGATAATGCTCTTCGGGGGTGAGTTCGGGAAATTTATCCGAAGAATTTTTCTTTTTGTTTTTCGGAATTGATTTTTCGCTTTTTATTTTGGTGTTTGCCGGCTCTTTAACCTTTTGGCTGTTCTGACAAGCTGCAATCAGTATTACAAAAGCAAATGCCGTTATTCCGTATTTTATTAAGTTTTTCATGAATAGTATGTTTTATAGTTTGCCGAAACAACAACAAAAGAGGTTGCTTGTAAGGGCAACCTCTTTTGTTTAGAATGTTAAATATCGAATTTAATTCCCTGAGCCAAAGGTAAATCGGTACTATAGTTTACCGTATTGGTCTGACGGCGCATATAAGCTTTCCAGGAATCGGAGCCCGACTCGCGACCGCCACCGGTATCTTTTTCACCGCCGAAAGCACCGCCGATTTCCGCGCCGGATGTTCCGAGGTTTACATTGGCTATACCGCAGTCGGATCCGGCATAGGAGAGGAATGTTTCGGCTTCGCGCATATCAAGTGTAAAGCATGCCGACGACAATCCCTGAGGAACATCGTTTTGGATGGCTATGGCATTGGTGATGTCGCCTTTGTATTTGATAAAGTAAACGATAGGTGCAAAGGTCTCTTCCTGAACAATTTTGTAATGGTTTTCAGCCTCTGCAATACAAGGTACAACATAGTTGCCCGACTCATATCCTTCGCCTTCGAGAATCTGTCCGCCGTAAAGGATTTTTCCACCCTCTTTCTGAACCTGCTCAATGGCATTTTGATATAATTCAACTGCAAAATGGTCGATTAGCGGCCCTACCAGCGTATCTTCGTCCAAAGGATTTCCGATGCGTTTGGAAATGCTTTCGTATGCGGATATAAATTTATCACGCACCTCGTCATATACATCTTCGTGTATAATCACACGACGGGTCGAGGTACAGCGCTGGCCGGTGGTTCCTACCGTACCGAAAACGGTTGACATTACAGCCATTTGAATATCGGCACTCGGAGCAATAATGACGGCGTTGTTTCCGCCCAGTTCGAGGATGGTTTTGCCGAGGCGTTTGCCTACAATACCGCCTACATGTTTCCCCACAGCTGTGGAACCGGTAACCGAAAACAGCGGAATACGCTTGTCGGCAAGGAAGTTATCGCCCATAACCGACGATTTGGCAACAACCAGATTAAATACACCTTCGGGAACATTGTTTTTCTTCAAAACATCCTGAATAATGTTCATGGTGGCAATGGCCGTGAGCGGAGTTTTGGAAGAGGGTTTCCAAACAACCACATCACCGGCAACGGCTGCCAGGGCGGTATTCCATGCCCAAACGGCAACAGGGAAGTTGTAAGATGTAATCAATCCCACAATGCCCAACGGATGATACTGCTCCGAAAGGCGGTGGTTCACCCGTTCCGATTGCAGATTAACGCCGTTAATAAGGCGTGCCTGACCTACGGCAAAATCGCAAATATCAATCATTTCCTGTACTTCGCCAAGTCCTTCCTGGTAAATTTTCCCCATTTCGTAGGTTACCAGCGCGCCGAGTTCTTCTTTGTATTCGCGCAGGGCAAGGCCGATTTGGCGAACCACTTCACCGCGTATCGGTGCCGGAACTTTACGCCACTCAATAAAAGCTTCCTGTGCTTTTTTCATCACGGTTTCGTAATCGTCCATGGTGGCGTTTTTTACTTTGGCAATTACTTTGCCGTTGATGGGCGAAACCGATGAGGTAATAGCTCCGCTGGTTTCAAACCATTGGGTACCTGTGGTTACACCGGCATTAATATCCTTAATTCCCAGTTTTTCCAGTACGGGTTCAATTGCATGTATTTTGCTCATTTTCTTTTTCTTTTAAATTTTTATAATGCATTATTTATCAGAGTTGGCAAAGGTAAAAAAAGGATGGAAGTAAAAAAGGGTTTTTGGTGTAAAAATGTGTTTTTCCGGTTGATTTTTAGCAGTCCGCTTTGTTTTGTTATCTACACAATTACTGATAAGGGTTTAAACCTTCTTATATACAATATTGCCGGCTTGTTTTGAAACATCGAAAATGATGTCGCTGTTATCAAGCAGTTTTATCATTTTTTCACCGAAATCGGTCTCAAAGTCCACAGGTTCCATAACGATTGTAAGTCCTTTGTTGCTGTAACCGGCTGTTTTGAGCAGTGTCATGAGTTTTTTCGTGTTTCTTCTGAATTTTTCTTCGGTTAAAACATAATAAACACTCTCTTTGTCTTCGGAACCGGGAACGATTTCATAACCGAAAATTTTATTGAATTTTATGGCTTTTACGTTGTCTTTCCTGATACGTGCCAGCAGTTTTTTCAGCTTTAATATGTCGAATACAAAATCGCTCATGCTCAGGGGGGCAAAAACCGGCAGCATGGAGCCTCTGATTTTTTTATCAACAACAAACAATCCGACCTCTCCCGAGCGTTCTTCCCATTCGATGTTTTTTATGTTCGACAATGCGACTTTTTTGTTTTTATAATGAACGATGAAATAAAAATTATTGAAATTATTAATGTTTTCGAACCACTTTTTTTGCATTTCGGGTGTAATAATCTCTTTGTAAATCATCCGGTTGCGTATGTCGTCCGAATTGCGCCACTGCCTGACGAGTTCAATGTCTTTTTCCTGCAATCGCTCTATCTTCAGTGTGTTGTTTTCTACAATCATTCTTTGTAATCCTTAATAATAAACGGCGGTTTGTGATTTTGGAAAGTATAAAGCCTGCTGATGTATTCGCCAATTACACCGAGGCTGAACATAATAAGGCTGGTAGAGAAAAGAATCCCCACAATGATAGAGGTGTATCCCAGAGGCACATCGTAAAAGGCTTTGGCAAGAAGGTAGTAAATGGTAACGGCAAAAAAGATGACGGAAAAGAGGAATCCGGTATAAACCATTAGCCGTAAAGGGAAATTGGTATAATAAATCATCATGTTGGTAAAGAACTTCCAAAGTGTCCCATAGCTGTATCCCGATTTTTTAAATTTCCGTTTGTGATGTTCAACATAAACAAAATCAATATCATCGGTGTACCACCACAGCAGTTCGTCAATAAAGATAAAATTTCGGTGGTGCTGAAATATCTTCTCCATTACCGGGCGTTTCACCAGTCTGAAAGAGGATACCTGCTCGGGGCGGTCGAGAAAACGTTCGGCGGTTTTCCGTACCAGACGACTGCCGAGGTTTCTGTATAATGAGTGTTTTCTTTTGTTGAAAAATCCGTAAACAAGGCTGCTGTTTCGCTCTTTCATGCGTTGTATCAGCTTTGGGATTTCCTCGGGCGGGTGTTGCAGGTCGTCGTCAAGGGTAATGATTTCTTTGCCTTTGGCGTGTTGCATGCCGCAGAAAGTGGCGTTGTGCTGGCCGTAGTTTTTATTCAGCCTGATGATGCTTACATGGTCGCTGTGTTCCTCTTTCAGTTTTAAAAGTACCTCCCAACTGGTATCAAGGCTTCCGTCGTCCACAAATACAAACTGGACGCTTTTATTCAGCTCTTTGAATACGGCAGCAGTGCGACGGTAAATCTCATCTAACGTCAGCTCGCTGTTAAATACCGGTATTACTACTGAATAATCGAACATTGTCCTTTTTATATTGTTTATTTAAAGCTTGACCGGGTTCCGGTGTTAGGCCTCCGGCCTTTGGCGGTTAGCTGTTTTAGTTTTCTTTTGTTGCCAATACCTTTTGTTCTACAATGTTATAAACGTCTTGTACGGTCTCTGCATTAATCAGTTCTTCGGCTGTAATAAGTACATCATATTCAATATTTATCATGGCAATAACCACCAAAGCATTAATGGAATCCCAATCTACCTCGTCCCGAAATTTTGTTTCCGGTTTTAAAACTCCTTTTTTCAAATCCGGAAATTCATTCTCTATTTTTTTTATAAATTCCTGTATGTTCATGCTAAAAATTTTAGGTGCAAAACTAAGCTATTTTTATTTAGTGTTTCCGTCCGATGAATTGTATGTTCATTTCTTTTCTTATTTTTGAGCCGATATTAAGAAACATTTTAAATAAAACGGTGTTTATAAAGGGTGAAAAAATTTACTTAAATAACACATTTACTTTTACTTATGAAAAAATTATTGCTTATTAATCCGAGAAACTACCTGAAAACCGGGCTGCTGAGTTATGAGTTTTCCAATTTTCCGCCATTAGGTCTTGGTATATTGGCCACATTGACTCCTGACGACTGGGAGGTAGAGATATTTGATGAGAATTTTGATGATTTTGAATATAAAGATGCCGATTTTGTAGGATTGACAGCCTTTACCGGCAATGCTTACCGTGCCTATGAAATTGCCGCGGAATACCGTAAAAACAAAGTGCCTGTGGTAATGGGCGGAATTCATGCATCAATGATTCCGGAAGAGACGCAAAACTATGTGGATACGGTTGTGGTTGGCGAAGCCGAAAGTATTTGGCCCACTGTTTTAAAGGATTTTGAGAACAACCGTTTAAAAAGGAGATACGACGGAGTTCGGTTAAAGGCGGAGCAACTGGTACATGCCCGTCACGATCTGTTTCATCCAAAATATACTTTCGATACCATTCAAACAACACGCGGATGTCCCTGGCGTTGCGATTTTTGCACCGTTCATGCTTTTAACGGTACGGCGTACAGGCAACGTCCGGTGGAAGATATTCTGGATGAAATTGAAAAAACAACCAAAAAACGTCTCTTTTTTGTGGATGATAACCTGATAGGCTACAGCAAACGTTCCATGCAACGAACCATTGAGTTGCTGAAAGGAATGAAAGAGCGGGGTTTTAAAAAGGAGTGGTTTACCCAGGCTTCCATCAATTTTTCGGAAAATGATGAAATTCTTGAACTGGCTCATGAAACAGGTTGTAAAATGGTGCTGATAGGCGTGGAATCGGAAAAGATTGAAGGCCTTGAAGAGACCAAAAAAGACCTGAATCAAAAAGTCGGGGTGATGAATTATAACGACATTTTCAGGAAAATTCACGATTACGGGATTGCCGTACTGGGAACCTTTATTTTCGGTCTGGATACCGACAGCAAACAGGACATACAAAACCGGGCCGATTTCATTATCAACTCCAATGTGGATGCATTTCAGACAACCGTTCTGACACCTTTTCCCGGAACAGGGACCTATTATAAGTTTTTGAAAGAAGACAGGATTTATCATAAGAATTTCCCTGAAGACTGGCAGCGGTTCAGGTTTTTTGAAAATGTGATTAAACC
>JALVZH010000201.1:21644-27654 GCA_027022105.1 Bacteroidales bacterium
GATTAAACCCGCAAAAATGTCGCACGAGGAGCTTACCGAAGAGTTGAACAGTGCCTGGAGACGGGTGTTCGACCCGAAAACGCTTATGCGAAAATTTATGATGACCCTGAAAGAGACCAAAGATGCCCGGACGGCTATGTGGTCGCTATATACCAATGCCAATTATGCCAATACTATTTTTGAAGGAACCGATTACTTTTTCGATCCGGATAAAATTGCCAACGTTGTACCTGCAGGCGGTGTCTTTGACCAGTAGTAATCAGGCACTATGAAAAAGCTTGTTTTTATCAATCCGGTTTCGAAATTCCGTAAAGGATTTTTACGTACCGAAACCACAAAGTATGTCCCGCTGGCTTATGGTATTCTTGCAGCCCTGACTCCCGATAACTGGGATATCGAGATTATTGATGAAAATTATGATGACTTCCGTTTTAAAGAGGCTGATTTGGTGGGGATTACCGCTTATACGGGTTCGGCTTACCGTGCCTATAAAATAGCTGCCGAATACCGCAAAAAGAAGATACCGGTTGTAATGGGAGGTATTCACGCTTCCATGTTGCCCGGCGAAGCGGGCCGGTATGTGGATAGTGTGGTGGTGGGTGAAGCCGAAAGTGTATGGCCCGGGTTGCTTGCCGATTTTGATAATAACAGGTTGAAAAAATTTTATACCGGACGGCGTTTGCCGTTGGACCGGATTCCGATAGCACGTCACGATTTGTTCCATGAAAACTATACCATGGGCTCGGTATTGACTACCAGAGGATGTCCCTTTAACTGCGACTTTTGTACCGTGTCGGCGTTTAACGGCAACAAGTACAGGATGCGTCCCGTTGAGCATGTGCTTGACGAATTGGAACGAATCAAACAGGATAAACTGTTTTTTATTGACGATAACATCATCGGATACAGTAAAAGTTCAAAAGAGCATGCAAAGGCCATTTTCAAAGGAATGATTGACCGGGGAATAAAAAAATCGTGGTGGAGCCAGGCCTCCCTTAACTTTGCCGATGATGAAGAACTGTTGCAACTTGCCGCCGAAAGCGGATGCCGCCTGATATTCATTGGAATTGAGTCGGAAAAAGCCGATGCACTGCAAAGCATTAATAAGCGGTTAAACAAAAAAATAGGTTCCGATAAATACAAGGAGGCTTTCGATAAGATTCATAAAGCCGGAATAGCCGTCCTCGGGTCGTTTATATTCGGGCTCGAAACAGATACACGGGAAGATATTATCCGGCGCAGGGAATATGTTTTAAACAGCGACATCGATGCTTATCAACTGGGTATTCTGACTCCCATGCCGGGAACTAAAACCTTTGAAAAATATACTTCCGAAGGCAGAATTTTCAAAAATAATTATCCCGAAGACTGGAAATATTACAGTGTGGAAGATGTTACCTTTGAGCCCGGGAGTATCACTTCCGAAAATCTTTACGAGGAGATGAAAACAACCTGGGAGATTTTATACGGAAAGAAAGTTGTTACCAAAAAGTTTATTAAAACGCTCCGTTTGACCGGAAACCTTGAGTCGGCAATGTGGGCGCTCTCAACCAACATATCATACAGCAACATGCGTAGCGATCTGTTTGGAACAGAGCCGTTTAAAATAGAAGATATTATCGGTAAACCGGTTTAGCCGGCATGTTTTCTGCCCAATTTGTATCCTTTTGATGCAAAATAGAAAATTACAAGATAACAGAAAATAAGGATAGAATATACTTTGGTAGGCCCTACCTGAGGCAAACCGGCTAAATAACCGTACAACAACGGAATGGTTGCGCCGCCTGCAATGGCCATAATCATAATGGCCGATCCGGTTTTGGTGAATTTGCCCAGCCCGTCAATGGACAGGGGCCAGATGGCAGGCCACATAATGGAATTTGCAAATCCCAGTAAAGCAATAAACAATACCGAAGTGTATCCGGTTGTGAAAACGGCAACAGCGGTAAATAAAATTCCAAGTAGTGCAAAGTATTTCAACGCTTTTTGCTGTGAAATATATTTGGGAATGGTAACAATACCGAACAAATATCCGGCTATCATGGCTATGAGTGTAAATGATGAGAAATATTTGGCCTGATCGATGTTAAATCCCAGAGATTTGCCGTAGTTAATCAATGTGTCAACGGCAATTACTTCGGCTCCAAGGTAGAAAAAGATGGTAATGACGCCCATCCAAAAATAGGGAAACGAGAACAGGGTTTTGTGCTGTCCGGTTTCGTTGCCTTCGTCTTCGTCTTCGGCTTCCACTTCGGGGAGTTGTGTAAATTTAACGGCAAGTGCCATTAAAACCAGCACCACGGCCATTACAACATAAGGCATTATTACTTTGGAAGCCAGTTGATCCAAAGCGGCGGTTCTTGCTACATTATCCATCGAGGGGAGTTGTTTTTCCAAGTCGGTAAGGCCGGTTAGTACGATGGAACCCAGAATAATGGGGCTCAAAATCCCTGCAAATTTGTTGGCTACCCCCATAATGCTGATGCGCTTGGCGGCACTCTCTATGGGCCCGAGAATGGTAACGTAAGGATTGGATGCCGTTTGTAACAGCGCAAGTCCTGTTCCCTGAATAAAAAGTCCGGTAAGAAACCAGTAGTAAGTACGTGTTAAAGCTGCCGGAACAAAAACAAGGGCACCTGCTGCCATTACAAGCAGGCCCCAGGCCATACCGTTTTTAAATCCCGTTTTTTTCAGCACGAAAGAGGAGGGTATGGCCATGACAAAGTAGGAAATATAAAAAGCAAAAGTTACAAGATACGACTCAAAAGTTGTTAGCTCACACGCTGTTTTCAGGTAAGGGATGAGTGTGGCATTGAGCCATGTTACAAATCCGAAAATAAAAAACAATACCCCGATAATAATAATAGGTATTGTGTAATTGCTTTTTTCCGATACCGTAGAACTTTTCATGTTAATGTTTTTAAATATTTATTAATCAGATATGTACAATATTTTGCCTTGCTTTTGTTTTTTTAAAAAACGGGCAAATATAATATTTAGTTTTAATAATTACCGTTTGAGCAGTTTATAATATACTGGTTTATAACCGGGGAGCAGTCGGGGATGAAACGCTTTGATAAAATCTGCAAGTATCAGGTGCGGAGTGAGCGGGCTTTTTTCGAAATAGGCCGTTGTTTGGGGGTCGCAATATAGAATGTGGTGTGTTTTAAAAGCTTTGAAAAGTGCGTATCTGTAATTTTCCGCTTCAATGGTTTTATAGGACGGATTGGCTCCGAAACCTCCGGTTATTCTCCAAAAACCGGCATTGCGGGCTTTTGTCCAAACCGTCTCAAAATCAAGCGGAATACCGGCTTCTTTGTTGATATAACGAAACACATAACCGGCTCCGGCATCTTCAAAAAGCCTGGCAATATAGCTTTTGCCTCCGGCAACAAACCATTGCCCGTTAAAATATTTACCGGAAAAAACGGAAGGTCGTTCCTTAACGGTTGCGGCCAGTTTTTTCAGTTTCAGGTATTCCCGTTCGATAAATTTGAAAATGGAATCGGCCTCTTTTTCTTTTCCGAGAAAAGCAGCCGTAAATTTAATCCATTCAGCGCGTCCCAGCGGGTCGGGTTCCATGTAGTCGGGATATGGAATAAACGGAATGGTGTGTAATGCTGCCGGTACCGGACGGCTGCTTTCGTAAGGCGAATAAAAAATTGCCGAAGGATTGATTTTTAGTATTTTCTCGGTGAAATAGGCGCCTCCGGCAGCAAGTTCGATAATCTTGCCCGATAGCAACAACTCTTTTACCTTTTCGTTTTGGATGTATCCGGCTTCCGAAATTCCGGTTACCGCCTCTAATTTGTTGAGTTTTTCTATTCCGTTGAGTTGGGTTGCCGATAATACCGCGATATTATCCATGGGGATACTTATCTCGTTTTCACAGGCTTTGCCCTGTACAAGGGTGTAAGAGGCCATAACCGCCCCTTCTTTCCACGGGTTTTTAACGGTGACAATTGTTTTTCCGTTTTCTTTCCTGATTTCGAATCCTTTTGCATATTTAACCGCCGGGGAACCGGATTGCGCATGCAAAATCAGGCCTTGTAAAAGAAAAACGGCAAAAGCAACAATACGTACCATGCCGGACAAACGGTACGGTTTAGAGCAGGTCTTCATCACGTTCGAGCAATAATATGGAGTGCTGCGGCACGATATAATATTTTTCGTCGTGGTAGCGTATTTCCACTGCGCCTTTTTTCAGGAATATGGCCAGATCGCCGCGCCTGGCCTGAAGCGGAATGTAATTAACCTGGTCTTCTTTCTTTTTCCATGGCTCGTCAAATTCGTCCGTTGGCAGGGGAATGGGATAGCCGGGGCCCGCTTTCACCACATATCCGCTCTGAATCTCCTCTTTTTCTTTATATCCCGGCGGCAGAAAAAGTCCGCTCCGGGTTTTGCTGTCTTCCGACTTGGGTTTTATTAACACCCTGTCGCCCACCACAATTAATTTGTCCAGTTGATTTTCTTTCATCCGTTACTGTTTTGTGCAAAGATAAATGAATTAAATATTGCCTGTACAAAAATCAGCAGTATGAGCGGTTTGTCCTGTGGTTCAATTTCTCCACGGTAATTCAGGGTGGCTAAGGGAGATTACCTTTCAGGTCGCGGCAAGCCGTGGGGGTTGAGACAAAACCTTTTGGGTCGCAGTGAGCCTTGCGGGTGGAGACCCGAAAGGTGGCGCCCGGGGAAGGGAAAATGAGGGAAGGAAAATTGAATAATGAACTCCGATTACCTGTCTGCCTCTGGCTGAACGAATATCGATTGCAGATTTATTGGAGAAATAAGAAATGAGGATTGAATTGGAAATGAGCAATCAGCAAGAGGCGGACACGTGTAAGATTTAAGAAATCTTTTTCGCCTAAAACAGATCGGAAATGAGACGCGGGAAGTGGGATTTTTTTCAACCTGACGGAGTCCATCCCGCAAACCGGCGTTCAATCCGTCAGGTTTACAGGCGAGCCCGATGAATCCCCGAAATGATGTCCGTACTGTATGTGAATTGGAAAAGAAGCACGAGGGGAGATTCTTCCCCGCCTAAGGCGGGTCTGAATTGTGAGGAGTTGGTGGTATGGGTTTGCCCATACTTTTTTTTCTTGTTTTCCGAATTATATCCTTTTGATAGGTGTTGTTATGTAAGAAATCAGATGTAAGATATTAGATATCAGAACAGGAACTGCGGCAGGGATGGGAGCGGTAGCTTGCGATGCCTGGCAGCATGCAACAATAAGCCTGCCCGACCGCCCAAAAAACAGATTTATAAAAAATTGAATAAACCGGAAAATTTCTGTTAATACCCCAAAATGTTCTAATTTCGCACCATTGAATAAACAAAAAACATGAAATTAAACTTAAAACGCCCGCTGGCGGTAATCGACATAGAGAGCACCGGTTTGCACGTGGCAAAAGACAGGATTATTGAGTTGAGCATCGTAAAAGTGCATCCCAACGGTGAGGTTGAAACAAAAACCTGGCGTATCAATCCGGAACACAAAATATCGGAAGAGGCCGAAAGCATACACGGCATCAGTCAGGAAGATGTGGCGGAAAAACCGTCGTTTAAGCAGGTGGCCAGAGATGTGGAGCGGTTTCTGCAAAATTGCGATTTGGCCGGATACAATGCCATAAAATTTGATGTGCCCATGCTGGTGGAAGAGTTTATGCGGGCGGATGTGGACTTTGACGTCTCCAACAGGAAAATTATCGATGTACAGAATATCTTTATGAAAATGGAGCCCCGCACCCTCAAAGCCGCCTACCGTTTTTATCTCGGCAAAACCCTGGAAAATGCCCACTCGGCGGAAGCCGATGCCCGGGCTACCTTTGAAATTCTGGAAGCACAGGTAGAACGCTACGAAAGGGATGAGAACAGCGAGGATGAAGAGAAACGGACTTCACCGATAAAAAACGATATGGAAACGCTGCACAAGTTTTCAATGCATCGACGTAATGCCGACCTGATGGGGCAGATTATCTATAACATAAACGATGAAGAGGTGTTTTATTT
>JALVZH010000202.1 GCA_027022105.1 Bacteroidales bacterium
TCCGGTATTTCGTCATGAATAATTTTCAGATGAATCCCTATTTCAGGTACCCGCTGGGCGTCGTCAACAAACAACATTTGACTACCGTGTATCAACTGCCGGAGTTTTAACAAATCTTTGCTCGACAAAACATCAATATACTTTGCCTGGTCGGCGTTGACACGTAAGGTTTTCAGATTTGCCAGTTCCATTATTTTTCCCGACAAAGTTGTTTTTCCCGATTGCCTCGGACCGTAAAGTACAATCACTTTTCCCGAATGAAGCAAGTCGTTCAACAACCTGTCGGTAATAAGTCGCGGAATAAACATAATGCTTTTTTTAGCAAAAGTAATAATATTTTTGGTTGACCGTAAAAATTACCGGTAATTTTTACGGTCAACCGGCAAAATTACCGGTTTTTAATATTGCCGCAAAGCATCTACGGGTTACAAAGCCTCACTTCTTCATAAAACTATTTCTGAACTGATTGGCCAAATCCTCCAATTTTTTCCCAACCTCTTTCATCTCTTTTTTAACCGATTCTTCAATCTCTGAAAAATCAACAGGATCGCCGTACATCTCTTTTTTCTCTTCCGGGGTAATTGCCGGCGGCACCACTATCCACAAAATAAGATAGGCAAGAAAGGAAGCCCCCGACAGAAGAATGGCAACAACAAAAATAATGCGCACTATCACAGGATCTATGTGGAAATATTTTCCCAGGCCGGAACATACACCTCCAATCATTTTTTCGTCCACATCGCGATAGAGTCTTTTTTTGTTTCCGGCAGGTCTTTGGTAGCTATAATCCCGCTTTTCGTTCTCTTCCCCGAATTCACCGGGCTGTCCGAGAAGCTCTATCACATATCCCACATCATCTTTGTTTACCGCCTCATTTTCGTTACGTTTCCTGTCGCGCAGTATTTCCGCTATTCTGTTTTCTATGTCCGCTACTATTTCATCCCGGTTTGGGCTGTGTTTCAGAAACTTACCTATCTCTTCTAGATAATCGTTCAATATCCCGAAAGCGTCGTCGTCAATATAAAATACAATACCACCGATGTTTACTGTTAATGTTTTTTTCATTGTTCTATTATTTTGTTTACCGATTGTACCAGTTCGTTCCATTGTGTTTTAAGATTATTGAGCCTCTCTTTCCCCGCATTTGTCAGCGAATAATATTTTCGCGGCGGACCACCCGTCGATTCCTCCCATCTGTATTTTAAAAAACCTTCGTTTTTCAGTCGCGTAAGCAAAGGGTATATGGTTCCCTCCACCACAATCAGCTCGGCCTCTTTAAGTTGCGACATCAGGTCGGACGAATACAACTCCCCTTTCGACAACATAGAAAGAATACACAACTCAATTACCCCTTTCCGCATCTGTATGTTTTTCTTATCACCGTTCATGCCGCAAAGATATATATTAATTTTAATACTATGCAATACATAGTACTATTTTTTTAAAAAAAATATCTGCTATTTTCAACTTTATCGGGTTATGAAAAAAGGTCTATTTTTACCGAAAAATATTTTGAATTATGGATAAAGTAAAATCGTATATCGAAGAGAACAAACAACGTTTTTTGGACGAGCTTTTTGAATTGATTCGTATTCCGTCTATTAGTTCGCTGTCGGAGCACAAGGAGGATATGGTACGTGCTGCGGAATATTATAAAATGAGACTTCTGGAGGCAGGTGCCGATAAAGCGGAGGTGATGCCTGCCAAAGGGAATCCGGTGGTTTACGGCGAGAAAATAATTGATCCGTCGCTGCCTACGGTGCTGGTTTACGCCCACTACGATGTGATGCCTGTTGACCCCATTGACCTGTGGGAATCGCCGCCTTTTGAGCCCGAAATAAGGGACGGAAAGATTTATGCGCGTGGTGCCGACGACGACAAAGGGCAGGGATACATGCATGTAAAGGCTTTTGAAGCGCTGGTAAAAACGGGTAACCTGACGGCAAACGTGAAATTTATGCTGGAAGGTGAAGAAGAGATAGGTTCGGTGAGTCTCGGTGAGTTTTGTGAGCAGCACAAAGAGATGCTGAAAGCCGATGTAATTCTGGTTTCGGATACGGGGATGATTGCTTCGGATATTCCTTCCATAACCACCGGTCTGCGCGGGCTTGCTTACTGGCAGGTGGAAGTAACAGGGCCAAACCGTGATTTGCACTCGGGATTGTTTGGCGGTGCAGTGGCTAACCCCATCAATGTATTGTCGAAGATGATTGCCTCGATGACCGATGAAGATAACCGGATTACCATACCCGGATTTTATGATGATGTGCTGGATGTTTCGCCGGAGGAGCGGGCACTGTTGAATGCTGCACCTTTTGATGAAGAAGAATATAAAAAGGCTATAGATGTTGAGGAGTTGAGCGGTGAAAAGGGCTATACGACCATTGAACGGACCGGCATCAGGCCGTCGTTTGATGTGTGCGGCATTTGGGGCGGATATACCGGTGAAGGGGCGAAAACGGTGTTGCCGTCGAAAGCCTATGCAAAGATTTCGGCTCGTCTGGTGCCCAACCAGGATCATGAAAAGATTGCCAAACTGTTTGAAGAGTATTTTGTGAGTATTGCACCCAGGTCGGTTAAGGTAAAAGTGGAATCGTTACACGGCGGGCAGGGTTATGTTTGTCCGATTGACCTGCCTGCATACCGGGCTGCCGAAAAAGCTTATGAAACCGTTTACGGAAAGCGCCCCGTGCCTACCCGCAGCGGCGGCAGTATTCCCATTATTTCAACTTTTGAATCCATTCTGGGAATAAAATCCATATTGATGGGGTTCGGGCTTGAATCGGATGCCATCCACTCACCCAACGAGAACTATCCGCTGGATCATTTTTATAAAGGAATTGAGACCATTACGCTGTTTTATAAATATTTTTCAAAATAAATTGCATGAACCTTTTTTATATGAAAAGTTTATTTAATTTTGCACGCCCAAAATGATGGTAAAAAATTATAATTTAAAATTATGGCTAATCACAAATCAGCACTGAAGAGAATAAGGCAAAGCCAGGAGAGAAGGCTGCGTAATCGTTATTATGGAAAAACCGTACGCAATGCGGTACGTAAGTTTAAAAAGCTGACTGACAAAAAAGAGGCTGTGGAACAACTTCCCAAACTTTACGCAATGATCGACAAACTGGCAAAACGTAACATCATTCACAAGAATAAAGCCGGTAACCTGAAAGCAAAGATTACCAAATATGCCAACGGCTTAAGCTAATAATCCGGCATTAAATTATTGAAGCATAAAAAAAGCCTGCAATTTGCAGGCTTTTTTGTTTTTCGTATTTACTATTTTTTCTCTCCCGCCGTATAAAAATCAATCATTTTAATAATAGCTTCGGTACATGCCGGGCAAAACTTGTCGCCGTTGAAAGTTTTCATAAGGCAATCCTGCATGGGGCGGTACATCCCTTTGGGTTCATAGCCGCCGCCTTCAAATGCCCCCACACGTTTTTTGTATTTGCGTGTTGCCGGGGTGGGAACGGGCGTCCGTTTTTTCACCAGATGTTTCCACTTCTTTTCAAAATGCTTTAGTGTGGTTATGTTAGGCTCCCAAGGTTCTATGTTCAGGTTGTAAAATTTGCCGTACGTGGTTTCGTCGTTGTAGTATTCGTCGGCAAGACCGGCAAAACCGTGTCCGAATTCATGTATCAGTATTTTGGCCGATTGTACGTTGCTGTTAACGCCAACATTGTAGTAGTTGTAAATGGCGCCACCCCCGTATTTTTTGCTGTTTACCAAAAT
This sequence comes from Bacteroidales bacterium, assembly GCA_027022105.1. Classification (GTDB taxonomy): domain Bacteria; phylum Bacteroidota; class Bacteroidia; order Bacteroidales; family F082; genus Sulfidibacterium. Next base: position 3,745 of record JALVZH010000202.1, read on the forward strand.
ATAAATCTGATCGTGCGGGGCGTTGGCTGCCAAATCGCAAACGCTTTTGTAATCAAATGTCATCAAATAGCGTTCGCTGTTTAAAGTATAATACGATGTGTGTAAAATGGTATTTCTCCAAACCGTATCTTTGGGAATATCGGTTCCCTGTTCGGGAGAAGGAGCCAATATGCCTCTGAAATTAAACTTATTGCGCATACCGGCATAGGGTTCAAAAGTAAAAAAATCGGAAACAAACTTTTTGCAATCGCTGATAAACAGGCCCATTTGCTCCCGGGTATATCCTTCGGGCAAAATAACTATATCCACCCTTTCCGCCGGGTCGCCGGTAACGGAAACATCAAAAGCAGGGTATTGCAACCGGTGGTCGCGCTTCACAAAATAGTCGGCAGTATCAAAGGTGTATTGAAACTTTTTTTCAAGAACCCCGTCCCAATTTCTGCTGTACAACTCAATGCGGACATTTTGTTTTGGATAGGGAATTACAACCGCTTCGGAAAAAGTGCGGCTTATCTTTTTGGCCTCATCAGTGGTTTGCCATTCACGAAACAGCGATGAAAATCCGCGTGAATAAAGCAATGAATCGTTTTTAACATTGAATACCTTTACGTAGAAATTACCGTAATTAAATGTATCAACAAGATTGATGTGCGACCCGCCCCAGTAAGGTTCTTCGATAAGTTCGTCAAAGGTAAAGTATTCGGAAGTATCGTTTCCGCTGTGGTAATATCCCAAACGTAACGATTTATTGTAAAAATATCTTGAGAATTGGGCAAACACTGGCAGCGAGAGCGTTACAATAAGTAACAGAATTGTAATTTTGCGGATTGAATGGTTCATAATTTTTTATTAAACGAAGTTGTTTAAAGTTAACGTGATGACAATGAGTATAAAATATTGAAAACCAGAAAATGAATTCCATTGTTCCCCTCCTTGGAGGGGTGTAGGGGTGGGTTTATTAAATAAGATATTCACTTTTCTGGTTTTCAATATTTTATAATTCATCTAATGTTGAGACTTTAGACAAGTTTAACTTACTTAATTGCACCTTTGTAAAATAAAACAATTTTATTTTCCTTTTTCGCCGTTTGTTACCGGGATTTCGGTTTTAAATTTTTTCCCTTTGGGTACAAAAGTTACATTTTTTACAAACTCACCGTTTTCGTTCCAGAATTTCCAGTTGCCGTATTTCTGACCGTCTTTAAATTCACCTTCGTAACGCTTGTTTCCGTTGGGATAATAGGTTATGGTTACTCCCTGTGCTACTCCGTCAACAAAATCGCCTTCGCTCCAGAGTGTTCCGTCGCGGTAATACGATTTCCAATGGCCGTGTCGTTTGCCGTCTTTCAGTGGGCCTTCCTGGCTCAACTTTCCGTCGTCGTAATAAAGTTTCTCATAAACAGGAACAAGTTTGTCATTCACTTTTTTATAAGTACGTACTTTCCTGTTGATACCATTGGCATATTTTTCAATGGTAACATCACCCTCTTTAACAATTACCTGCCCCTTTTCAGGCACTGCCTTCGTTGCCTGCTCTTTTTTTTCCGTATTGTTATTACAAGCGGCAATTAACCCGATCATTACAAAAATCATTAAAATCTTTTTCATTTTCATCCTTTTTATCTGTCAAACAATAATCTTTTTCCTTTTATTTTATCGTTAATAGTGCCTTCGTCGAACACCAGATTTCCGTTTACAAAGGTCTTTAAAATTTTTGAATGGAATTGCATTCCCTCCAGCGGCGACCAACCGCATTTATATAATATGTTTTCTTTAGCTACTATCCAGGGGCGATTCATATCAACCAAAACCAAATCGGCGTACCAGCCTTCCCTGATAAACCCTCTTTTTCTTACATTAAAAAGAATTGCCGGATTGTGGCACATCTTCTCCACAACCGTTTCGATATTCCATTCTCCCCAGTGTGCCAGTTCGAGCATGGCGGTTAACGAATGTTGAACCATTGGGGCGCCCGACGGTGCCCGGAAATAGGGGCGGTTTTTTTCTTCAAGCGTATGCGGTGCATGATCGGTGGCCACCACATCCAGTTTTCCCTGTTTCAGTGCATTGCGCAGCACATCCCTGTCCTTCCGGCTTTTTATTGCCGGGTTCCATTTGATAAAGTTCCCCTTTTCCTCATAATCCTCCTCCGAAAACCAAAGGTGATGAACGCACACCTCGGCGGTTATCTTTTTTTCTTTCAGAGGAATATCCGAACGGAACAGTTCCATCTCACCGGCAGTACTCAAATGCAAAACGTGCAACCTCGTATTGAATTTTTTTGCCAGAGCCACGGCTTTGGCCGAAGAGCGGTAGCATGCCTCCGCCGACCGTATTCCGGGATGGACTTTGGCAACGGCTTCCATACCGTATTTTTTCAGATAAAACCGTGTGTTTTTTTCAATGATTGAGTCGTCTTCGCAATGGGTCGCAATAAGTGTGGGGGCTTTTTCAAACAACGCATTTAAAGCTTTATCATCGTCCACCAGCAGATTCCCTGTGGAAGATCCCATAAAAACCTTAATACCGCAGACTTTCCGAGGGTCAATTTTTAATATCTCGTCAATATTATCGTTGGTTGTACCCATGTAAAAGGAATAATTTACCAACGAAGTTTGTGCCGCCAGTTTGTATTTTTCTTCAAGCACATCAATTGTAACAGCCGGGGGGTCGGTGTTGGGCATATCCATAAAGCCTGTAACTCCGCCTGCAACGGCTGCCCTGCTTTCCGATGCTATGTCGGCTTTGTACTCAAGGCCGGGTTGGCGAAAATGCACCTGGTCGTCGATAACTCCGGGCAGCAGATATTTGCCGGTTGCATCAATTACGGTATAATTTTCCGGAAAGTTTTCTGAACCGGCAGCAGGTGCGGTTATTTTTTCAATAACGCCGTTTTTTATCCAAACATCACCGGCAAACCGTTTGCCTTCATTTATAATAACCGGATTGTGGATGATGTATGCGGTTGAATTCATGGGATTCTTATTTTCCGGGCTTGATTTGCCCCATAATGCCCCTTTTTCTCAGCTCGATAACACCGAAAATGGCTTCTTTAAAGATACTTTTGTTCATTTTCGATTCGCCTTTTGTACGGTCGGTAAAGATGATGGGAACCTCTTTGACCCTGAATCCCAGTTTCACGGCTGTATATTTCATCTCTATCTGAAAGGCGTATCCCACAAAACGGATTTTATCCAGGTCGATAGTTTCAAGCACTTTTCTTGTCCAGCATACAAAACCGGCGGTAGTATCGCGAATGGTAAGCCCGGTAATGAGGCGTACGTATGCAGAAGCATAATAAGACATCAATACCCTTCCCATAGGCCAGTTTACCACATTAACACCGGTAATGTAGCGTGAACCCACGGCCACATCGTACCCTTCGTTTGCAGTGGCATCATACAAACGCAACAAATCGTTCGGATTATGCGAAAAATCGGCGTCCATTTCGGTAATGTATTGATAATCGCGCTCAAGAGCCCATTTAAAACCTGCTATGTAAGCTGTACCAAGACCGTTTTTTCCTTCCCTTTCCAAAATGTTAAGCCTTTCAGGAAATTCTGTCATCAAGCGTTTAACAATAGCTCCCGTGCCATCGGGGCTGCTGTCTTCAACGACCAAAATGTCAAACTCTTTCTCCAAATCAAAAACAGCACGAATGATGTTTTCGATATTCTCTTTTTCGTTATACGTGGGTATGATGACTAACGCATCCGACATAGTAATAAAATTTGTGCGAAAATACGGTAAACAATTTAATCAGTAAACGGTTTGCCTCTGAAAAAATTATAAAAAACCGGATATTTACCGAACTTTTAAAGATTTCTGACGTAAACAAACAAAAGCATATTTTATTATTTTTAAAACCGAAACAAAACAAAAACAGAATCAAATGAAAATACTTGTTACCGGTGGAACCGGATACATCGGTTCGCATACCGTAGTTGAATTGCAAAATAAAGGTTTTGAGGTAGTTATCGTTGATAACCTTTCCAATTCCAGCGCCGACATTGTTGATAATATCGAAAAAATAACCGGTGTAAGACCGTTGCTTGAGGTCTTTGATTTAACGGACTTTGACAAGACAATGGACTTTTTTACCCGTCATAACGACATAAAAGGGGTGATTCATTTTGCTGCTTACAAGGCTGTGGGCGAGTCGGTGGAAAAACCGCTGATGTACTACCGCAACAATCTGGTTTCGCTGATGAACATCCTTGAGAGTATGATTGCAAACAAAGTTGAGAACCTTGTATTCTCTTCATCCTGCACGGTTTACGGTCAACCTGACGAGTTGCCCGTATCGGAAAAGGCGCCTATAAAAAAAGCGGAATCGCCTTACGGAAACACAAAGCAGATTTCGGAAGAAATCATTCAGGACAGCGTTAAAGCATACGACGTTAAAGGGATTGCCCTGAGGTATTTTAATCCCATCGGTGCCCACGAAAGCGCATTGATAGGAGAGTTGCCTTTGGGTGTTCCCAACAATCTGGTACCTTTTATAACACAAACCGCCATCGGTATTCGCGATCAATTGAAAGTGTTTGGCGATGACTATCCCACACCCGACGGCACGCCCATTCGCGATTACATCCACGTGGTTGACCTGGCAAAAGCGCACGTAATTGCGGTGAACAGGATGATTGAGGGCAAAATGAAAAAGGATTTTGAGGTGTTTAACCTTGGAACCGGCAAGGGGTATTCGGTTCTGGAAGTGATTAATGCTTTTGAAAAAACCACCGGACAGAAATTGAATTATAAAATAGTGGAACGTCGTCCGGGTGATGTAATTGAGGTTTGGGCCGATCCCACCTTCTCTAACCAAGAGCTGGGCTGGAAAGCCGAAAAAGGAATTGACGAGATGGTTCTTTCGGCCTGGAACTGGGAGAAAGCGTTGAGAAGTAAAAATAAGGATTAGCATATTTTTAGAAGTCGTTTAAATCGAAAATAAAATAGTCTATATTTTCAAAAAGCGGCTAAAATGAAAATACAAAAAATCTTATTTTCAAAAATTTGTTAAAATGAAAATATAAAAATTATTACTCATATGAAAAAAATATTAATAACAGGAGGAGCAGGATTTATCGGGTCGCATGTGGTGCGTCTGTTTGTGAATAAATATCCCGATTACATGATTTACAACCTTGATAAACTAACCTATGCGGGAAATCTGGAAAACCTGAAAGATGTGGACAAAAAACCCAATTACAGATTTATCCTCGGCGATATTAAGGATGGCGAAGGAATGACAAAACTCTTTGAGAAAGAGCAATTCGACGGTGTAATCCACCTCGCTGCCGTACCGCA
>JALVZH010000203.1:0-1507 GCA_027022105.1 Bacteroidales bacterium
TGACGACGAAATTGACCGTATTGCAGAAAAGAGAAAATCTCGTACCAAAGCCTTGCAATTGGTTGAACGGGATAGAACTCTGGTTCGTTTTTATTTGCCGCTAAAACCCAAAGACCCGGAAACAGAAAGGACATGGGATGTTATCCGTACACTCTCCGATAAAATAGGTCAAAAACTAACGGATATTTTAAGAGAAATAGCCAAAGAAAATAAAGATTTACAAGGTATTATTGACCGCATTGATTTCAACGCTACAACGCACGGTCAAAGAGATATTGATGATGACCGTTTGAGCAAGTTGATTGAAAAAATTGCCGAAAAACCGCTTGGATTAAAAGATGTTGAACCTGACATTATCGGACGAAGTTACGAATATCTTATTCGCAAATTTGCCGAAGGCAGCGGACAAAGCGCCGGAGAGTTTTACACGCCTGCCGAAGTAGGATTAATTATGGCAAAAATTATGGACGCCGAGCCGGGGATGAAAATTTACGACCCTTGTTGTGGTAGCGGCGGATTGCTTATCAAATGTGAGTTGGAAATGGAAAATAAAATGCCTGCACGGAAGAAGTATCCACCACTGAAACTATACGGACAAGAGTTCATGCCTTCAACATGGGCAATGAGCAAAATGAATATGGTCATTCACGATATGGAAGGCGAAATAGAAATTGGCGATACTTTAAAAAATCCGAAATTCAAAAAAGGCAATTCGCTGCAAAAGTTCGATAGAGTAGTTGCAAATCCCATGTGGAACCAAGGCAGAGACAGCCTGCCTTACATTAACGACGACTATTTTATCAATGACGAACTGGAACGCTTTCCTGCCGGAAGTCCCGGCGGGAAAATTGACTGGGGCTGGGTGCAGCATATTTACAGCAGTATGAACGAATCCGGTAAAGCAGCCGTAGTTCTTGATACCGGTGCGGCAAGCCGTGGCAGCGGAAACCAAAGCAACAACAAAGAAAAAAATGTTCGCAAATGGTTTATTGAGCAAGACCTGATTGAAGGCGTAATTTATCTGCCTGAAAACCTTTTTTACAATACTTCCGCTCCGGGAATAATTCTTTTTTTTAACAAACAAAAACCCAAAGAACGGAAAGATAAAATTTACCTGCTCCATGCCGGTAAAGAATTTGAAAAAGGAGACCCCAAAAACTATATAACGCCAGAAGGAATAGAGCGCATTACGGAAACCTTTAAACAGTTTAAAAATGTTGAAAAATTTGCACGCTTGGTTGACAAGGAAAAAATTGTAAAAAACGACTACAACATAAGCCCCAGCCGTTACATACAAATTAACGATGCTGAAACTTACCGCCCTATTGGCGAAATTGTGAAAGAATTGAATATGCTGGAAGAAGAAGCAGTTGAGATAGACAACGAAGTGAAAAATATTCTTAAAAAGTTGGGCGTATAATGGATAAATCCGTTCAAAAATATCATCAAAATATTCTGAATTTAATCTTTACCATTCGTGGCAAACAAGTTATGATTGACGAGAATT
>JALVZH010000203.1:1517-2769 GCA_027022105.1 Bacteroidales bacterium
CCGGATAGTTCTCTAAGGTTACAAAATGGCACCTTAAAAACCGGAAGAGGACAACATCGAAAATATCTGCCTTATGCTTTTACTGAACAAGGCGTGGCTATGCTTTCCGCTGTGCTTAAAACCGAAACTGCAGTTCGTACCAGTGTTATGATTATGGATGCATTTGTTAAAATGCGACATTTCCTTTTGGAAAATGCCGAATTGCTTAAACGTATCAGCGCAATTGAAAAAAAGCAAATTGCCACAGATGAAAAAGTGCAAGGCTTACTGAATGCAATGGAAAATAAAGAACTGAAACCTAAACAAGGTATTTTCTTTAACGGGCAAGTGTTTGATGCATGGCAATTTATCAGCGGTCTGGTTAAAAAAGCCAAAACCAATTTAACGCTCATAGACAACTATGTGGACGAATCTGTGCTATCGCTTTTTGCCAAAAAGAAAAAAGGCGTTAGCGTGGATATTTACACAAAAAATATCAGCCGGGCTTTAAGTGAAGACGCCAAAAAATTTAATGCACAATATAGAGAACTTACGCTTCATAAATTCAATGCTTCTCACGACCGTTTTTTGTTAATTGATAAAACCGATGTTTACCATATTGGCGCATCATTAAAGGATTTGGGTAAGAAATGGTTTGCGTTTTCAAAAATGGATAAGGATTCTTTGGTGATTTTTAAAAAGTTGGGGATATGAGTAAACTAGTTGAAATAGCAAAGCTGATTATGGGACAATCGCCACCATCATCAACATATAATGATGACGGAAAGGGATTACCATTTTATCAAGGTAAAACAGATTTTGGATTTATTAACCCAAAACCTAGAAAATACTGCACATCACCTTCTAAAGTTGCTGAAGAAGGAGACATACTAATATCTGTCCGTGCTCCTGTTGGACCTGTTAACATTGCCAATAAGAAATGTTGTATTGGAAGAGGTCTTGCTGCAATTAGAGCAAATAATTTTGATCAAAAATTCTTATATTTTAATTTAATTTCACAGGAGAACAATATTGCGAGTTTAGGTACTGGAAGTACTTTTAAAGCAATAAATAAATCTCAACTTGAATCAGTGGATATTCCCGATATCCCACTCCCCGAACAACGTAAAATTGCTTATGTATTAAGCACAATACAAAAAGCCATTGAGCAGCAAGACAAGCTCATAAAAACCACCACCGAGCTCAAAAAAGCACTGATGCAAAAACTTTTTACCGAAGGGCTGTATGGCGAAAAACAAAAAGAAACCGAAAT
>JALVZH010000204.1 GCA_027022105.1 Bacteroidales bacterium
CATTTCTTTTTCCACCTGACGGTTATGTTTTGGTTAACGGTACCCATTTCCCCTCCTTGGAGGGGAACTTTCTTCTCCGATATGAATTTTTTTTATTTTAAACATCTTTTTTCCAATTAGTGGGGCTCATTTTTCTTCTGCCATATACCGAAAACCGTTAAAGTTCATTTCCTCATAAAGCTTAATTCTTAAAAAACGTTGCAATTTACACTTCTTTTTGGCTAAAAACATTGTTTTTCCACAGGAAAGTTTAATTTTGTTAGCGCTGAAACATGAAGTATTATTTTAACTAATTATAAATCTGTATTTTAAATAAAAAATATTAAAAAATGGTTGATTTTTCATTAACAAAAGAGCAACAGGAGTTGCAGGAAAAGGTTCGCGATTTTGCACAAAGAGAGATGATTCCCAATGCACGTAAATATGACGAGAGTGCGGAGTTTCCCTGGGACATAGTAAAAAAAGCGTATGACGAAGGCCTGATGAACGGGCCCGTAGAAAAGAAATACGGTGGTCAGGGCCACAATATTTTCGAGAGCGCACTGGCATCAGAAGAGTTGGGAGCCGGATGTGTGGGTATCGGAATCTGTATGGATGCCAATACATTGGCACTTACCCCCCTGCTGCTCGGAGCCAGCGATGAGCAAAAGAAACGCTTTTTCGGACAGATTGTCGAATCGAAAGGTGTGGCGGCTTATGCACTCACCGAGCCCAATGCGGGTTCCGATGTTGCCGGTATCAAATCCACCGCAATATTAAAAGGAGACAAATATATCCTTAACGGACACAAGAGATTTATCACCAACGGCGGTGTTTCGGAGTTTATCACCGTATTTGCACTGGCCGACCCCGAAAGAGGTGCACGCAGCCTTTCGGCATTTGTGGTTCCTACCAATGCTCCGGGTGTGAAAATTGTTTCAAACCTGAAAAAAATGGGACAACGTGCCTCCATGCAAACGGAATTTATTTTTGAAGATGTTGAGGTTCCCAAAGAAAACCTTATCGGCGGCGAAGGTCAGGGATTTGTTTTGGCTATGAAAACTTTTGAAAGAACCCGTACCGGTGTGGCTGCTTTGAGTGTGGGTAATGCCCGTGCCGCTTACGAAAATGCACTGGAGTGGAGTAAAAAAAGGATTCAGTTCGGTAAACCCGTTGCTGCCAATCAGGGAGTAAGCTTTATGCTGGCCGATATGGCTACCGAAATTGAAGCCGCACGACTGGTAACCTGGTATGCTGCATGGTCGTACGACAACGGACAGAAAACCAAAAATATGCTTTCGGCCATGGCCAAGCTGTATGCCTCGGATGTAGCCATGAAAGTAACCACCGATGCCGTACAGGTAATGGCGGGCGAAGGATATTCCACCGACTACCTGGTAGAAAAGATGATGCGCGATGCCAAACTGTGTCAGATTTACGAAGGCACCAACCAGATTCAACGGCTGGTAATCGGAAAAAGCATTTTAAAATAGACATAATAACCGATTATGTTTACAAAGCCGGCGCTACGTCGGCTTTTTTCATTTATATTTGCGGATACAACTTTATTACGCACGGTAAACTATGAAAAAGCTTCTTCCGGTTTCCGCTATTGCATTCTTGCTTTTGCCGGTTTTTTCCAAACCGGGTTTAACACAAATTCCTTACAACAGCAGATACCAAACAGCTATTTTTACCACCATTCAAAAAGATTCGGTTGTTTATGGAAATGCACCTGCGCTATCACCTCCTTATCTCAACGAGAACAATACCTTTCCGCAAGACCTGATAATGGACATCTATCAACCGGTTGGAGATACGCTTGAAGCACGTCCCGCCGTAATCTGTGCCCATGCAGGGGCTTTTCTTACCGGTACCAGAGAAGCCGACGATATGGTTGCCTTTTGCGATTCGCTGGCGCATCGCGGTTATTTAGCGGCAAGCATCGATTACCGGCTCGGAATGAATATTTTCAGTGCATCCAGCTCCATACGTGCGGTATATCGTGCCCATCTGGATGCACGGGCGGCTGTCAGGTATTTAAAAGAGTTTGCAACGCAATACGGAATTGACACAAACAATATTTACCTGCTGGGAAGCAGTGCCGGAGGTTTTATGGCATTAAGCAACCTGTATCTTGATACGGAAGCGGAACGGCCGCCCGAGTCGTATGACCCGCCCGATTTGGGTTGTCTCGATTGTTCGGGCAACACCTACCTGCACGGAGGAAAAACAAACGGCGCACTGTCGTTTTGGGGAGCCCTGAGCGATACCGGATATATTGTGCAGGATGATACCATACCGCTGTTTCTGGCCCACGGAACCGCCGACGGCACCGTACCGTTTGGGGTAGGCAGTGCTTTCGGAAACCCTTATTTTCCTGCTACTTACGGCAGCCTGCCCGTTTCTCAACGTTTGAATAATTTTGGCCATGACGCAGAAACCTATTTTGTTGCGGGAGCAGACCATGAGTTTTACGGAACTACCAACGGTATGTGGGATCCTGCACCCAACGAATATTGGGATACGGTTTTTAACAAAACGGTTTCGTTTGTTTATTCCATCCATAAGCCGCATGCAGGTTTCGGGTGGAGCAGTTCGGGATACACCGTCAGTTTTACCGACAGTTCACAAGGTGCCACAAACCGGTATTGGGATTTTGGCGACGGCGGCTTCGATTCGGTACCGTCACCGGTTCATCAGTATGCCGCAGCCGGACAATACAGGGTTATCCAGTTTGTTTCAAACAACCTTTTAAGCTGGGATACACTGTCGCAAATAATTGAGATACCGGTGGGATTGCCTGAGAAAAACAACGGAAAAATAAATGTTTATCCCAATCCTGCAAAAGACAAAATTACCATTGAAACAACAGGTTTAAAAGGACGGATAACCATAAGAAATATTTATGGAAACATATGTTTTCGCCAAATGATTAGCACACCAAAGACCACCCTGTCCGTTAAAGATTTTCCTTCAGGCATATACATCCTGACCGTTCATTCAGATAAGATCCGTTACAGTCTCCGATTCCGGATTATCCGGTAAAAGAAGGATACGAAACCAGATTCAGTTGATTGCAGAATAAAAAAATATATTTACTTTTGTAACATAAATCCATTATTTTTTAATCTATTATGAAAAAAAAATCTTTTACTTTTTACTTTTTAGTTTATTTACGGCACATAATTCCTTTGGGCAAAGTAACCCGGCGAATTCTGAGAAAAATTATTCAAGATTAAATAGTTTTTATATTACCGTCGGTGGAATATATTCCGATTTTCAGGATACAAAGTTTTCCGATTTGCGGTACTCGGGATTGGGAGGAGTTGTAGAATTTGGTTTTGATAATGATAAAAAAGGAAAACATTATCAAAATGCCTGTTTTTCTTTTGAATACTCAAAAGAAAAAGCAAATGGTTTGGCGGTATCTAAAACCAATGTTTTGAATTATGATTTTTCTTATAAATATTTGTGGGATATCAGGAATATTTTTCTTTTGGGAGCCAAAGCCGAGGTAATCGGCATCAATATGAGAACCAATCCTAATATGGGTAATAATAATCTTGCATCAATTATGTCGAATCATTTATACCTGTCAGCAAGATATACTAACAGAGACATCATAAATGAGAATTGGACATTATATGTGAATTCCGATTTATCCATATTTAGCCTGCAGGATGAAGTACCTTCTTTTGGTGTAGCGTACAGCAACAACCTTGTTACAAACGGTAAGGTAAGCTTCGACAGTCACGATTCCATGTTACCTGCATACTCGGGCAATTCGTTTCATGGAATTTGGAATAATTTTCGTTTTTTTATTGATGTTAATTTAAAATACAAAAAAAGATTTGTTTTCTCTTATTCATGGCAGGTGAGAAGATACAGTTCGGTAGCTGACTACCCTACCACCATTGGTGTTCATGCAATCAAAGTAAGATTTAATATTGCCAACTGGAATAAATAAGAATTTAAATTTTAATAAAATGAAAAAAATAGCATTTATTATATTGATACAACTGGTTTTTTCCTCTTGTGAGAAAGTTTTTATGAGACCCGGACCCGATAAGACCAATAAAGCGGTTTTTGAAGAGTACGCTAAACTCGTAAAAGAAAAATTTGCTATGCTCAAATTGAAAAAAGTTGATATCGACCACCTTAGGGATTCAATAGGTGCCACCATTACCGAATCAATAACTGAAGGAGAGTTATTTTCAAAACTTGCCTTTATTACCAAGAGCCTGAAAGACGGACATTCAACTTTAACAGGTGACACGATGTTTTACTATGATTTTACCGTAGGACATCCCAAAGCTTATGATTATGATATGCTCTTCAACAATTATCTTAATCCGGCGATTGATAACGGTTATGTTGCCGAATACAAAGATGCTCAAGGCAGACCCGATTATTATGTGGGTCATCTTTCGTTAAATCCCGAAGTAGCATATATACGCCTTCCATCATGGATTTTGGATATTACCGATGAAGGAATTGATAATCTGTTTAAAAAAATAAGTACATATAAAGGATTGATCATTGATTTAAGGGATAATGGAGGCGGCGATCCTGTACTTGCTACTAAATTTGCAAAATACCTGACTGATAAAGAAGTAAATATAGGATATGAGCGTTTTAAAACCGGCCCTGCCGAAGGAGACACTTCGGTATCACAATTATTCTTAAAACCTGCGGCCAGCAACTACAAATTTTTAAACAAACCCGTATTTGTTTTAACGGATATATGGTGTTTCAGCGCTACAACTACTTTTATGTATTCTGTATATCCCTTGTCAAACGTAAAATATCTCGGATACAAAACAGGTGGAGGTGCAGGCTCCGTGGCAAGCGGAATTCTTTCCAACGGATGGCTGTGGGATTTATCTGTCAGCGAATTTATAGATTATAAAGGAGGCCATTGGGATAACGGACACCAGCCCGATATTTTACAGGTGATTGATGAAAATAATCCGGATGTTGATGAGGTATTGGAAAGAGCTTACAGAGAAATTGAACCATTGTTAAAATAAAAAAGCATCAGTATTTATTACCTTAACCAACTATTTCCGAACACAACATAAAATGCCCATGTTTCGGGCCCGCGGGCTATATCGATACCCATTTTGATTCCGAAAACACGAGCCAGTAAATAACGAAATCCTAAGCCTGCATTCCACACTTTTTTTCCTTCGATTCGATCGTTGAATGTTTGGCCGTATCCGGCAAAACCCACTAAACTCCAACGCCGTGAAAATAGCCAGGATTGCTCCGTTTCGGCAAGGCCGGTATATCTGCCCTGATAACGCATTACCGGAACCCCTCTTAATATAATAAAAGGATATGCATAAAACGGCGGTTCACCCAAGGCCGTTTGTCCTTCCAGTCTGAAACCCGATATCCATTTATATTTTATTACCGGCAAATAATAAAGGAAAAAAGCTTTTAACAAACCGTAATCGCGGTCACTACCAAGTAATTCAAGATATTGATTGTAGGTAACGTTGACTCGAAGCCCTTTTTCGGGTGAAAATATGTTATTAAAATGCTCATATTCTGCAATCAGACCGATACCACTGTTTTTCAGAGAGAAATCTACCGGATCAAACCAGGGAAGATCACTCTCTTCAAACAATGTTACCTTAGTGTTTGTAAACATGTATTTACCGCCGAGATACCAATGCGAATCTTTTACCCTGAAAATAACCTGTTGAACGAACCCAAAAGCTTTAATGTTAAATTTTGCAGGATTCTCTTCGAGAAATCCCTCGCCCCTTCCATAATACTTTAGATTTACATCAGCATAACCGGCAACTCCTCTGTAACGTATATGGTCGTCTTTCCAAAACCCGAAGTAACCTGCTCCGGCAAACCAGGTTCCGTTTTGGGTATATCCGCCACCAAGTGCTGCTATATCGGGAATACGAAAACCTTTTCGCTTCTCATTTTTTTTGGGAATAAAAAAAGCGCCTGCCAATATACCTCCATAACCGACAGCAGGTTCGGTAACGAGCGACGGAACAGGTAAAAATCCATGCAGATTATACAAATAATGACTCACATCCAGCGCTCCGTCTAAAGTATCAATAAAAGTTTTTGGCCTTTGGTTGTTATCCTGAGCCCAAATACCACCTGAAAGAAAAATAAAAATAAATAGCAGGGATATCTTTTTCATAAACACATCTTTTAACTTAATACAATCGTATTTTGCAGAATTAGTATTTTACAAAGGTAATACCAATTAACAAAACCGGCAGGGTTTATTATTTTTTTAAATAGGATTTTTTTCGATCTGACAGAAGCCGACCCGCAAATCAGCATTTAGTACGTCAAGCCAGCTTCAACAAGGAAGGATGCGATAGTTTGCGAAGCCTGAACACATTCAAGTACAAGCCCGGCCGTCCATGTAATAAAAAAAACATTTTATTCGTTTTACACGTAGGATTTAGCTATAAAATTTTTTCGTGAACTTTATTCTTTATTTTTGCGTCTCAATTATTATTTCAAATCAATACAAATATGAGAAAGAAAAAAAACGGATTGCTGTTTGGAGTTTTAGTAATCCTTTTGGTGGTAACTGCATGCAACACGGGAACACAACTTACCGCTTTGAACCAAAAAGGTGATGATGCTCTCATGTCGGGTAATACAAAATCGGCTATGGAAGCTTATGAAGAAAGCATTTCAGGTTACGAGAAAGCAGGAAAGAATAAGGAATGTCCGGTTTATACCAAAGCCGCCTTTGCAGCAATGCAACTGAAGGATACTGCAAAAGCCCTTCAATATCTGGAAAAAGCCAAATATACTGCTTCGGAAAACGAGAAAATGTGGTACGGATTGGCACTGTGCTACAAACATATCGATAATTTGTCGAAAGAGATGGATGCATTACAGACGTACAAGAAAAAATATCCGGACGGAAAAAATATAGCAGACATTAACAAAGAGCTCTTCCTGGTATATGTAGAAAGCGAAAATAATGACAAAGCCATGAAATTATGGACTGAATTAAATACTGAACAGAAAGCGGATCCTGAAATAATTTCGGAATATTTTACGGTAAACAAACGACAGAACAATGCTGCTGTTTGCGATTCGCTCACATCAGTGCTGTTGAAACAAAATGAAAACAGTATGCAGGCGCTGGAATGGAAAGCCGAAAAATATTACGATTTGGCGGAAAACATGTACAAAAAAGAGATGAAAGCTTACGAAAATCACAAAACACGGAAGCAGTATGCGCATTTATTAAAACAACTTGAAATTGTTACTGCAAATTATAAAAAGTCGCTGGGCTATTATAAAAAGCTCTATAAACTTAGTCCCGAAAACAAATATGCACGCAGGCTTGCCAACATCTATTTTCGCCTTGACGACAAAAAGAAAGCCGATTATTACAGAAAGAAAATAAACGGGTAATATCGTACCGTATAACAAGAATTTATATTTTTGCCGCAATTTTTATCAAAACCAATTAAATAAAACTTTAAAAATGAAACGAATCTACTTATCAATTGCATTGCTCCTTTCGGTAGTAATGGTTCAGGCACAGTCAGATACAGTTAAATATTGGACTTTTAAAGGTAAAACATCATTAAATGTGAATCAGAACTACTTCTCAAACTGGTCGGAAGGAGGCCAAAGTGCCTATGGTTTAGTAGGAAAATTCACCATGAATGCAGATTATAAAAAAGACAAATATACCTGGACAAACTGGCTTGATCTGGCACTGGGATATTCTGTCATCGGTGAAAGCAATCCTGTAAAAACAGATGACAAAATAGAATTTATCACCAACCTGAACAGAGTTATTAACGAAAAATGGAATTACTCTCTGGTTGGAAGTTTTAAATCACAAAGTGCAAAAGGATACGATTACGCAACCGATTCATCCACATATATTTCCAAATTTATGGCGCCTGCATATACCGATTTGGGAATCGGTATTCAGTATAAACCCAACGAACATTTTCTTGTTAACTACTCACCTTTTACGGGAAGATGGATTATTGTTAGTGACCAGGAACTTGCCGATAACGGCTCTTTCGGATTAAAACCGGCAGAACGCGACTCATCAGGAAACATCATAAACCATGCTTCCATGGTAAAAACCATGTTCGGTAGCAAATTAACCATGGTGGTTAAATATGAGATTATGAAAAATGTTGATTTAAGTAGCAAACTGGAACTTTTTTCCGATTACCTTGATAATCCGCAAAACATTGATATTGACTGGCAGGTTGCGATCGGCATGAAAGTTAACAAATGGCTCAACGTAAGTATTGATACGCAATTGAGATACGATAATGACGTAATGATTACCGACAAAAACGGGAATACCGGCCCGCGTACACAGTTCAAACAGCTATTGATGCTTGGGTTGGCATATAACTTTTAAACATTCTGAAATTTGGTTGAAATAGGACTTCTTTCGGATACCCATGGGTATTTTCACCCCCGGTTTAGTCATTCTTTTATAAATGCGATGAAATATGGCATGCGGGTGATATGGGAACAGAAGAAGTTACCGACACGCTTCAGTCGCATAAACTATTAAGAGCCGTTTAAGGAAACATAGACGGAACCGCATTGCACACACGTTTTCCTGAGATTCAAATTTATTTCGGCACCATTGTAAGTCCTCCAAAAACAGAGGTTTGAAAACTGCTGTTCGTATTCCACCTTTTTCAATATATTTAAATTGTTGACTTACACCTCCTACTGTCACCGAACAAAAAAATAATCTTGGGTTGTTCTAACTCCCGCTCAATAAGTGCAGTTATTTTTCTACGGCACATATGGCCAAATTTTTTTACTATAGTAATGAAATTTGGCCCAAAAAACATTACTTAGAGTCTGCTGATTTTCCCTAAAAACCCCCATTAACATTTGATATTCACTGCATTATGTTAGTAACTTTAACATAAAAATCTTAAAAAAATGCACGGTTTTTCTTAATTTTATAGAAAAAATCATGCAGATATGATCAATTATACATCACAAAATCAATTGAGCTTAGAACTTTTTGA
>JALVZH010000205.1 GCA_027022105.1 Bacteroidales bacterium
ATTCTGGGACCCGTATTGATGGCCGCAATGGTTTTGTTGCCGGCTTATCTTGCCGAGATTACCGAAACCACAACGAAAAAAGTAGTGGTACTGGACGAAACGGGATGGTTTTATCAAAAATTTAAAAATCAGGACAAGATAATTTTCAGCTATACGCAGGAAGATTTTAACAGTGCCAAATCAAAAGCATTGCTCAACGATGAAATGTTGCTTTACATACTGCGTCCGCAACTTAACATTCCGGTAAATGCCGAATTGTATTCCATAAAAGAGCCGGGACTTTCGGTACGCACTTATATAAAAACGGTGATGAAACGGGTGGTGGAGAACAAAAAACTGCTTGCATCGGGCATTGACCCGGAAGTGATAAAATCAGCCAAAGTAAACATTAACCTGAAAACCATTAAGGTGGATGAAGAGGGTGGTGAAAAGGAGAGCTATACCGAGGTGGAGGTCGGGTTGGCTATTTTTGCGGGCATTCTTATTTATTTCTTTATTTTTGTGTTCGGTGCACAGGTGCTCAAAGGGGTGATGGAAGAGAAATCGAACCGTATTGTGGAAGTAATTATCTCGTCCGCCAAACCTTTTCAACTGATGATGGGAAAAATAGTGGGGGTGGCCATGGTGGGGCTTACGCAATTTCTGCTATGGATAATTCTCACGGCATTTTTCATCGGTGTTTTCCAGGCCGGGTTTTCCGGGGGTGATGTGGCGTCACTCATTCAGCAGGGACATCAGTCTGCGGCATTACAAGCAACACAGGGTGACGGCCAGGATACATCCATGGCACTGGCCCAGTTGAATGAAATCCTCGGCAGCATCAATTTCCAAACCATGATACTCAGTTTTCTGTTTTACTTTATCGGTGGTTACCTTCTTTATGCATCACTGTTTGCAGCCATTGGCGGTGCGGTGGATCATGATACCGATACCCAGCAGTTTATGTTGCCGGTTTCTATTCCTTTAATCTTTTCGGTAGCCATGTCGAGCGTTGTGGTCAATCAGCCCGACAGTGCTTTGTCGTTCTGGCTCTCCGTAATTCCTTTTACTTCACCCGTGGTAATGATGATGCGCATTCCTTTCGGGGTTCCTTACTGGCAGTTGTGGCTTTCCATGGGCTTGCTGGTGTTGGGATTTTTGTTTACCACCTGGCTGGCAGCAAAAATTTACCGCGTGGGTATTTTGATGTACGGCAAAAAGGTGAATTATGCGGAGTTGTGGAAGTGGTTAAAATATTAGTACTTTATATATAATATTATTGTTTTTCTTTGCATAGAAACAAAAAAAGCAGTGGGTAAATTATTTGTAAATAAAGATAATGTAAAAAAACAACAGTTGTTGTTGTCGCTGTTTAAACACGGTAGTGAGATTTTAGGGTCGAGTGATGCTTTTAATAAATGGTTAAATGAAGAGAATTTTTATTTTGATGGCAAAGCACCGGTTTCCTATCTGAATACGGTTGATGGAATTAAGTTTGTTGAAAGCAGGTTGACGGCAATGGAATATGGTGATAATATATGACTAAAGGGGGTTCTTCGAACATCGAAAAAGCAAATCAAAAATAAACATTTGTTTGTTCTAAAAGTGCCGTCGGCCATTGTTCCGTATGAATACAATTTTATCATTAATACAATGCATCCCGACTTTAATAATAAAGTTAGGTTAATCAGATTGGAAGATTATTTTTGGGATAACAGGTTGATTTAAAGTTTTGAAAGTGAAAAACATAATTATCATTTTTATGGTGCTTGCACTTGCATTTGCAGGGTGCAATTCATTAAAGAAAAGAAACAATACGGTCAGAGGACTGACCGACACCATAGGCTATGCCCACACAGCACGGCAGATGGACAGTGTTATGGCGCGTATCCGAAGGATTCAGGGGAAAGAGTATAGTGATCACCTGAAATTTAAAGACAGGGGGCCTGCCCTCGCTGTTCTTTGTCCGCACGACGATTATGCCTACGTGGGCGAACTTTATCCGGCTACCGTTCAGAATATTAAAGCCAATACGGTAATAATTTTCGGAGTGGCCCACAAAGCAAAGCGTTACGGGTTGGAAAACAAACTGGTGTTCGATTCGTACGGATACTGGCACGGTCCCTACGGTAATGTTCCCGTGTCGCCTCTGCGGGAGGAAATCATGGAAGAGATGCCCCGGGATATGATAATCGTACACGATTCGATGCAGGCACTGGAACATTCCGTTGAAGCGATTGTTCCGTTTTTACAATATTTCAATAAAAAAGTACGGATTGTTTCCGTTTTGGTTCCCTACATGCCATACAGCCGGATGGTGGAAATATCCGATACGCTTTCGGGTGTGCTGGCCGATGTAATGAAACGACACAACCTGAAGCTTGGTAAAGATGTAGCATTTGTTTTCAGCAGCGATGCGGTTCATTACGGCGATGAAGACTGGGGAGGAAAAGATTTTGCCTATTACGGAACATCCTGTACAAGTTACAAAGATGCAAAGGAGCATGAAATAGAGATTTTGCACACCATTGCCGGCCCCATTACCAAAGATAAAGTTAAAAAGTTTACCCAATATACTGTGGATGATTACGATTATCATCGTTACAAATGGACATGGTGCGGCAGGTATTCCGTACCTTTGGGATTGCTTACGGTTAATTCGTTAAAAGAAAAGTTAGCGGGAGCACCGCTGCGTGGCAGTTCCATAGGTTATACATCAAGCCTGGTAAATATGCCGTTGCCTGTAAAAGATTTGGGTATGGGTGTTACTGCCCC
>JALVZH010000206.1 GCA_027022105.1 Bacteroidales bacterium
AATCAAAGGGAAGTCTTGACCATAAGCCTGACCGGTTTTAGGGTTGATGGAGACCGGACTGGTCGTGCCGTGGGGAGCGCCCAACGTATCAGCACATACGATGAAATCCTTATCCGGATCAATAACTTTTCCTTGTCCAACCAATCCTGCCCACCAATTGGTTGGGTCGGAATTGCCGGTCAGTGCATGGAATATCCATACAACATTAGAGCGATCGCTATTAAGCTGACCAAAAGTAGAATAAGAAATGGTAAGGGTAGGCAATACCTCCCCTGATTCGAGCACAAATGGCTCGGAGGTGCAAAAGTTTTTCACAATAAATTGATTTTATTATTCCAGAAAATGGCAGGTATTGGCACCTTCCTCCCGTTGGATTAGGTTGCCAGGGTTTCACAGAGCCTAATCTCTCCGCCCTTCTTTATAAATCAAAAACCTCGCTGTATGAGGAGGGATTTGAAATACGGGACAAAAATAGTTAAAATTTAATTCGGATGAAGGATTTTTAAAATTACCTGATGCCTTTTACAAGTTTTAAAAGAATCTTCTATCTTTGCAGCCGCTTAAAAGCCTCCTTAGCTCAGCCGGTAGAGCAGCTCACTCGTAATGAGCAGGTCGTGGGTTCGAGTCCCATGGGAGGCTCTTTTTTTATTTCATATTGTATTTCAAATTTTCATTAATTAGTTGTATTATAAAATATTGGAAACCGGAAAATGAATTCCTTATTTCCCCTCCTCGGAGAGCTTGTCCCGACTTTACGTCGGGAGGTGTAGGGGTGGGTTTGTTATTAAAAAAGATATTCACTTTTCCGGTTTCCAATATTTTATCTTTTTTGATATCAGATTAACGTAAAATAATTTCAACAAAATTGTTAACGAAATATTAAAAAGCATATTTGCTGCGCTAAAAACAGTTACTTTTGCCTTACAAACGAAGATGATATGTTTTTAAAGGTTTTTCTTATGTCGGTGGTGTTGGTAGGGCTGGCTTTTGCAGGCATTGCCATAAAAATGTTCGTGATTAAAGGCGGATATTTTAAAAAGCAGTGCTCCAGCTCCATTAAAAACCCGAAAACCGGAAAAAACCTCTCCTGTGCCAGCGGCTCGTGCCACAGCCATTCACGACTCGAAGAAGAGATTGCCGTCTCGAAAAAGAACATCAACAGCAAAAGGAACATCAGGATTATTACTCAGTCTTTAAATTAAAAGGGGTACCTTAAATAAAATTTCCTTAACAAAATCATTTAATGTCTTTTTCCGAAATTCCATCAACCTCATCGGGTTCGTGCATACCGGCAGGTTCTACATGTACCAGAATATCAAAGACATTTTCTATTTTTTCCCTGATCATTTTCTCCACCCGGATGCTTTTTTCGTGGGCTTCCAACAGCGTCATGGCGCCATCTACCTCAATATCAAGCGCTATGACATACCGATTTGCCATTTTCCTGACACGTATCCGGTGCGGGCGGCTGACTCCGGGTACCGCTTTTACCGCTTCTACAATTTTGTTGTAAATATCGGGGTCGTCCACGCCGTCCATCAGTTCGCGATTTGTTTCAAAAAATATTTTTACCGCTACCACCATAATCCATACGCTGACCACAAAAGCGGTAATTACGTCGAGTACCGGCATTTTTAAATAGAAGGTAAAAAGCAACCCCACCAGAACCGAAAGCGAAATAACCACATCGCTCTGCATGTTTTTGGCATTGGCTATCAACATATTGCTTTGTACCGCTTTGCCTGTTTTTTTAAGATAAACGGCGAGCAACTGTTTGAAAATAATAGAGATGATGATAATGAAAACGGCAATGGTTTTGGGAATGTTCCTCGGTTCGGGATTTATCAGGTGTCCGGCGGACGAAATAGCCAGTTGTGCTCCGGCAAAAAAGATGATAAATGCCAGGATTTTTGTGGCCATGGTGTCGGCGCGGGAATAGCCGTAGGGATAACGCAAATCGGGCGGGCGGCCAATAATGTGGGCGGTAAAGAGCGTTATGAGTGAGGTAAGCACGTCGGAAGCCGAATCAATGCCGTCGGCAACGGTGGCCATACTTCCGGCTATAATCCCAACGGTGATTTTCAGTAATGACAAGAGTCCGTTGACAATTACCGCAACCCTCGAAACCGCTATTATTTTCTTTTCACGTTTGCCTAATGCCATAACAGCCTTTAATTGGAAATGCAAAGATATTGTTTTTCAACGGTAAAGCGGTATGATTATTTTCGGATAAAGCATCCGTGACATTTTACAAATAAAAATGCCCGTTGCAACCGGAAGTTGTTTGTCCGGATTGCAATGGGCAATGGATTATGTTTAAACCGGTTTTTACCGTTTATCCCAGGAAACGTTCGGCTTCGATGGCGGCCATGGCGCCGGTTCCGGCAGCGGTAATGGCCTGACGGAAATGCTTGTCCTGAACATCGCCGGCGGCAAATATTCCCGGAACATTGGTGGCCGTGGAATCGGGTTTGGTAATCAGATATCCCGTATCATCCATATCTAACTTTCCTTTGAAAATATCGGTATTGGGTTTATGGCCAATGGCTACAAAGAACCCTTCGATGTCGATTTTTTTCTCTTCGCCGGTTTTGTTGTTTACCAAAATGGCACCGTTGAGCGCTTTGGTAAATCCCTGCTCCACACCCACAATCTCTTTCACCTCGTGGTTCCACAAAATTTCGATGTTAGGTGTATCAAAAACCTTCTTTTGCATGGCTTTGGAAGCACGCAGTTGGTCGCGACGGTGAATCAGATATACTTTGCGGCAGAGGTTGGCCAGATAGGTAGCCTCTTCGGCAGCGGTATCGCCGCCACCCACTACGGCAACGTCCTTTCCTTTGTAAAAGAAACCGTCGCAGGTAGCACAAGCCGAAACGCCGCCTCCTTTAAAGCGCTCTTCCGATTCCAGTCCGAGGTATTTGGCAGTGGCACCGGTGGCAATGATAATGGTTTCGGCTTCCAGTTCGGTTCCGTCGTCCACCTTTACTTTAAACGGGCGTTCCGACACGTCCACGTCGGTTACCACACCCCAGCGGATGTCGGCATCAAACCGTTCGGCCTGTTTCTGAAAATCTTCCATCATTTTGGGGCCTTCCACGCCTTCGGGATAGCCCGGAAAGTTATCTACTTCGGTAGTTGTGGTGAGCTGGCCGCCCGGTTCCATGCCCTGATATACAATGGGTTTTAAATCGGCACGGGCAGCATAAATGGCTGCTGTGTATCCGGCAGGGCCCGAACCTATAATCAAACATTTTGTGTGTTCCATATGAAATTGTTTTTTGTTTTGAGTTGTTTCCTTTGTCAATTTGAATGCCAAAAATTTTCCGGTGCAAAAATATACTATTTCATGATGCAGGGTATGACATTTTGGCGTAGTGCCAGAGCAAACGCATTATTTTATCTATCAATATTATCCTCGGTGTAAAAACTAAAGCGAAAGATTTTCAAAAAACTACATGCCGGCCTCTAATTTCTTAAATAAATATCCCAGATTAGAAAAATGCTCAAGATAACGCGGAAGCGCATAGAGCATATTTTCTGCGGCTTTTTCACTGTCGTGAAATACCATTATTGTTCCCCGGTGTGTATTTTTTATTGCCGTTCGGAGGCATTGCTGCGGCTTAACGGTTTTGTCAAAATCATAGCTTAATGCCGACCACATAACAATCCGGTAATCTTTTTTCAAAAAAGCAATTTGAGACGGTTTTATTTTTCCGTAAGGAGGTCTGAACAAAGAACTGTTCGTCAACTTTTCGCATTTCTCAACATTTTCAAAATAGTCGCTGTTCTTTGTTTTCCATCCGTTCAGATGATTGTAAGAATGGTTTCCGGTTGCATGGTGTTCCGACTTCAATCGTTGGTAAATAGAAGGATACTTTGCAATATTTTCCCCTACACAAAAAAAAGAGGCTTTTGCCTTGAATTGAGCAAGAATATTCAATACTTTTGGCGTAATTTCGGGATGAGGCCCGTCGTCGAAGGTGAGGAAAATTTCCTTTCGGGAAGTTTCTACTTCCCAAAGCAACGAAGGGAAAAGTAACCGTAATGCCGACGGGGTTTGCATCTTCATGAAAGCAAAGATATGCTTAAAAATTAACATATTGACAAACTTTTAAAATCTTGAAAAATGAAAAGACTGGTTTTAGTACGCCACGGACAGAGCGTTTGGAATAAAGAGAACCGCTTTACGGGCTGGACGGATGTCCCCCTGTCGGAACAGGGCATCGAAGAGGCCAAAAAAGCAGGGAAAACCCTTAAAAAAGAGGGATACAAATTTCGCCTCGCTTACACATCCTATTTAACCCGTGCCATTAAAACATTGTGGCTGATTCTGGAAGAGATGGATTTGATGTGGATTGAAGAACGCAAAAGCTGGCGGTTGAACGAAAAGCATTACGGAATGTTGCAGGGACTCAACAAGGTGGAGACGGCAAAAAAATACGGTGCCGATATGGTGCAGCTTTGGCGCCGCAGTTTCGATGTTCCCCCGCAACCTTTGGATTCCGACGATGAAAGAAACCCCAAATTCGACCCTCGCTATGCAGACCTTTCGCCCAGGGATATTCCGCTTACCGAATCGCTCAAAGAGGTAATCGAACGCCTGCTTCCTTACTGGGAAAATGATATCAAACCGTCGCTTCAGGAACACAACGACCTTTTGATAGCAGCCCACGGCAACAGTTTACGTGCTTTGGTGATGCACCTGAAAAATATGAGCAAAGAGGAGATATTGAAATTCAATATCCCCACCGGCGTTCCTTACGTTTTTGAATTTGACGATGATATGAATTTTGTAAAAGATTACTTTCTGGGCGACCCCGAAGAGGTGAAAAAACTAATGGAACAGGTTGCAAACCAAGCAAAAGCAAAATAATATCTAATCACCGAAAACCTCCTGAACATGGCCAAAACCTGGATTATTCCCGATATTCACGGCTGCTCGCAAACCCTTGCGTTGCTACTTGAACAATTTATCCGGCCCAACAAAAATGACCATCTGATCTTTCTGGGCGATTATATCGACCGTGGCCCCGACAGCAAAGGGGTAATAAAGCAGATTATGAATCTTCAAAATAACGAATACAAGATTACCGCTCTTATGGGTAATCATGAAGATTACGCCGTTAAAGCCTGGGATGAGGACAAAAACAAAAAAGGGTTTCTCGGGTTGCATTTTAAAAGTAAAATCCAAAAAGAGTGGGAGGTTTTCGGTGGTGTTCAAACATTAGAGAGCTTTGATGCTTTCCGTCCGGCCGAAATACCTGAAAAATACATCAACTGGATGCGAAACTTAGACTACTGGGTTGAACTGGAAAACTTCTTTGTGGTTCATGCAGGGTTTAATTTTAAAAAAGAGAATCCCTTTGAAGACAAACGCTCCATGCTTTGGGTTCGCGATTACACTGTGGTTCCCGAAAAAATAAAAAACAAACGGGTAATCCACGGGCATGTACCGGTTAATCTTGAATTTATCGACCTTTCGTTAAAAAACAACAGTTATAAGTTTATTGATTTGGATAACGGGGTATATATGGCCCGAAAGGCCGGTTACGGAAACCTGCTTGCCCTTGAAGTAAACAGCATGGAATACGTTGCACAGCCTTTGGCGGATGAGGTGAGTTATAAAAACGTATAAATGGGAGATAAAAGATTAAAGAAACAAGAAAAAAGAGAAAAGAGAAAAGAAAAAAGGGGGATTACAGGGGGGATTCTCATTCTTCAATTATCTTTAGCAACGGTGCGGTTGCTCCTTTCCACGAAAAGCCGGTTGTAACAAAACGGTGTCCGTTTTCGGCAAGCTCCTCTCTAAAATCATTATTATTAAGTAGTTTCAGGATTGAACCGGCCAGTTCACCGGCAGTTGAACCCACAAGTATCTCTTTATCCGGAGAGGCATTAAGGGCTTCATTTGCCAAAGGAGTTGTTATTGCAGGGATTTTCATCGACATGGCCTCCAGCAATTTATTTTGCAAACCCGTACCGATACGCATGGGAGCAATAAACAACACCGACGACGCATAGGCTTCGCGTATATCATCCATCCAGCCGCTTACAAACACCTTATCGCCGGCCAATGCCTTTACTGCCGGGTCGGGATTGGCTCCTGCAAGCAAAACGGTGGTTCCGGAACGTTCTTTCCAAACCTGTGGCATAATTTCCTTTATTAGAAATTTTGCCGCATCCACATTGGGCGGATAATGCATGTTTCCGGTAAACACCACATCATATCTCTTTTCCATATCCACCGGTTTGAAAAAGGTAAAGTCCACCCCGTTTCTAACTATTACTATTTCCTCTTTCCGGGGATGTGCCAACAAATTTCTATCGGGTTCCGAAATAATGGTTTTATTGTCAAAATCCTCAAAAACCATGTTTTCATAGCGTACCAGCCGTTTGTATTCGAGGTGTAACAACGGTTTCAGCCAAAAAGGTGCCCTCTGCTCCCGGCGTTTCATTCCATACGAAAAAACATCCTGATAATCAATGGTTTTCGGGATATTGCTTTTTCGTACATATTCGGCGGTGCGCACCAGTTGGCAATAGATGTGGCCGGGTTTGTATTCGGCAACGAGCCGGTTGATTTTTTTCTGCGCCCGGCGGCTGTAAAAATAGCCCACCTGCAACGGCAGTCCCCTGAAAAATGCAAGCACGATATTGAACATCCGCACAAGGAAAGGAAGATCGATAAAATTAACCGAACGGCAAAAGGGTTGAACTGCATCAAAGGCTTTTTGCTTGTCAACTCCTTTTATGGGATTTAGTGCACATAAAATTATCTCGTGTTTTTCCGACAGTTCACGTATCTGATGATATGCCCTCAGTTTATCTCCCTTTTCCAATGGATAGGGAACCCTTGAAACCAACACAAAAATTCTCATAAACCGCCTTTTCTTTTTTCCATCCGGTTATCGGGACAAAAATCATAAAATTTCATCATAAAAAGCCGTCAGTCTTTCAATTATTTTTTCGTTATCATGGTCGCGTGCAATTAGTGCTGCGGCATTTTTACCCACCTCTTTGCAATATTCCGGATCTTTCCACAGTTTCTCAACGGCACCGGCAAATGCCTGCGGCGTGTCGGCCAGCATTATCTCTTTTCCGTGACCGCATGCAATACCTTCGGCGCCCACCGTTGTAGCCACCACCGCTTTCCCCAGGGCCATACTTTCAATAATCTTTATACGGATTCCGCTGCCCGACAACAACGGTGCCAGCGATATGGTGTATTTACCCATAAATTCGTAAGCATCGGGCACCTCCCCTGCAACATGAACCCCCTCTTCATTAATATTTTTCAACCAATCGGGCATTTCCCTTCCCGCAAGAAACACCTCCAAACCGGGATTTTCTTCGTGCAGCCGGGGCCATACACCATTCAAAAACCATTTTATCCCCTCCTGATTGGGTATCCAGTTCATGGCACCTATATGAAAAAGAGCATGTTTTTCAGGTTCCTTTTTATACTGATGTAATTTTTTCAAATCGATACCGAACGGAACGGCCAAAACCGGCACGGAGGTATGCTGTCTGAAAAACCGTGCATCTTTCTGCGTTATGGGTACTATTCCGTCAAAAGAGTTTATAATCTCTTTTTCATACTTTTCCAAAGTGGTAAAAAGGTGTTTCAGGTAAAACTTTTTCAACGGGTTTCCGGCAGTTTGCCACAATCTTTTCCAAATCAAATGTTCGATGTTGTGTGCTCTCAGGACGATTTTGGCATCCGAATATTTCCTTATCAGATTGATATAAGGCGACATAAAGAGTGTCTCCATTTGAATGATATCGAACTGCTCTTTTTCGAGAGTCGATTTTAGCAGACCTGCAAATTCGTCCGATTTAAAGCGCTTTACATGATAAGATTCATTGGTGAACAGGTTCAGAAAAGCAGGCACCGGTTTTACGGAAAGGTCGATAAACCCCAGTTCAATGTTTGTTTTCTTGCGGTACGATTCAGGAATATCATTTAGGTCAACGCTGTATTTATTTGTGTTTATTGCCAGCACTTTTACGTAGTGACCGGCATTGGCCATTCCCTCTATAAGGTTGTTCATGGCAATGGGGCCTCCCTCTTTGGGCGGCCAGGGCGACTTGTTGCAAATAAACAGTATGTTGTATTTTTTCTTTACCACTTAAGTTCTATTTTCATCTTTTTCAGAAGCTTATTTATAAAGCCCAGCCGCTCGAAAAAACGTTTCCAGCTTTCGGAATCGAGCAGGGGGGCATCGGTGGTTGCTTTGTACGTTAAGAACAACCCTATGGGCAGTATGATCAGAGTGGAAGTCCACATACCCCAGAAAACACTCCATTCGCCGGTTTTGGCAGCTTTTTCTCCTATCATGGTAATAACATGATAAAAAACGAAAAAAACCACCGATATAACAACCGGAAAACCGAGGCCGCCTTTTCGGATTATGGCTCCCAACGGAGCTCCGATAAAAAAGAAGATAAGACAAGCTACCGAAAGCCTGAATTTCCGGTGCCACACAATCTCGTGTTTGGTAATCAGTTGGGTTTTGCTATCCATCTCCTTTTTGGTAAAAAGCACATTATCCTTCCTGTTTCGTGCCGTGCTGATGGCGGTCTCCAGTGCACGCAACTTACCGTCAACCGGCATATTGGCAAGCAACGGATAGCGGATGGTTTTAACGGCATTTGTATCAACTACCTCTGCAAGCAGCGTTTTGTCCGTCTCCACACTATCGAGCTTAATTAAGGGCTTATATCTTTTTAGCAAATTCTTCCGGTACAGTTCTCCCCGTTTTACTTTTTGTCTGGTAAGCGAGTCGATGGTTTTGTTCAACTGCTTTATGTTGAGCATACTGTAATGATTTCTGAACAGTGCTTCATCGGTACGGTTCAGGTTCAACTGCGACAAATCGAAAACAAGCACCTCGTTTTTGAACTTCATGTATTCAAACGGGCGTGTTTTGCGGTAATTTTTCTGATCGGTAACCTCGGTATAG
>JALVZH010000207.1 GCA_027022105.1 Bacteroidales bacterium
TGATTTATTGAATTATAAATCCGTCCCTTTTAACAGGAAAAAATCCGTAGTGGTACCTGTAGAAATTTTTAAAAATGACTCTTCTTAAAACTAAGAAGTTACGAGACTACAACTGCAATATGGGTTATGCTCGTACCTCTTTTCATATTAATGATTAGGTACGGATAATATTTGGATATTATTCAGAAATACTAACGCTTGTATTTGGCCGGAGTATTATTCTTTAATAAGATTCGTTTCTTTTAAAATTTTCTCAACGAAGTCTTTTTCCAAATCCAAATAATCCGAAATCTGAGCAATTGTAAATTCTGCTTTGGTAAATAGTTTTACGACTGTCTCTTTCTGGGTTTCGTATCTTCCTTTTTTAATTCCTTCTTCTCGTAGTTGCATTGCTATGGTCATGGCTATGTCTCCTCCTTTTTCGGTTATGGTTTCTATTTCTTTGGTTATCTCTTGGTATCCTTTTTCAATGTTACTGAACAAATAGTAAAAAGTTGCCGTAAAAAATTGTTCTCCCGTTTTCTCATTAACTATCTTGTTTCCTTCCACAAAGATAATAAACTTGTTTAAAGTCTCATTATTAGATTAATTATAAAATATTGAAAACCAGAAAAGTGAATGTCTTTTTTTAATAAACCCACCCCTACCCCTCCAAGGAGGGGAATAATGGAATTCATTTTCTGGTTTTCAATATTTTATACTCATTGTCATCACGTTAACTTTAAACAACTTCAATATGAACTTTATTGCGAAGCAAGTGCTCGTTGAAAATATTTTTCATCAACAACAGTGCCGTACGGGTTTTTATCTCGTTGTATCGTTGCGCTATCTCTTCATCGGTGTATTGCGAGAGGTCTTCGAGGTGATGAGCCGACCGCTGGTTTAATGCCATTGTTTTTAAGAAATTGTTCGGGATAAAAAACAAAAGAAGTGACCGGAATGGTCACTTCTTTTGTACCCAATTAAATAACTAACTATCCTTTTTTTATTATAAAAAGAAGTCTTACTATTACCGGACTATTTTTTGTCCTCGCCGGTTGCACGGCGCAACAAGCCTTCCAGCGAAAATCTTCCCGGACCGTAAACCATTAATGTAAACAGCATAATTAAATAATAAAGCGGGATTTCAAAACCATTGTTTCCGGCTTCAAAACCGTTGGTCAGGTGCACGCTGAATATAGCCACCAACATAACAATCATCAGGGGGATGGAAATAATGCGTGTTGCAAAACCGAGCAGCAGCAAAATCGAACCCGCTACCTCTGTTGTGGCTGACAGGTAGGCATTAACCGTCGGAAACGGAATCCCCATGCTGTCGAACCAGTCAACAATGGCACTCATGTTGTTCCATTTCATCATAGCAGGCCCCCAAAATCCGTAAGCCAAAACCAGCCGCATAAAAAGCAGAGGCAGGTCTTTTACCGGTGACAGTTTGTTATTAAGTGCGTTGCAAACGGTTAACATTTTACATTTCATAGCTTTTGTTTTTTACGATTATTATTTTCATTAGTTATTTCAATAGACGTACCGGATGCAATTTCCTTACAGTTATCCACCGAAAGACACAAAAGAGTTTTAAAATCAAGTGTTTATATCCCGCCGTGCAGCCGCCGGTTATTTTTCATCATAATCCATATGGTCTTCCAGTATTCTTTTACGCTTACCGTAAAATTGTTTACTGAAAATACTTCTTGAGGGCACTGCATAAGGTGTTTTGATGAAATCCAAATCAATAATGGAATAAAAAAGATCGTCGGAAACAAAAGGTTTATGAGTGTTGGATAAAATTATTTTAACCTTTTCGGGATGGGTATCTCTGTAATAATCGGACAGCCAGACAATAAAAGGAATTTCCACATTGGACTTAGGCAAATATCCCGAATAATCGTGTCCCACCTTATTCATTTCGTCATAAACATTCTCGGCATGGTCGGAAAGATATATTACGGTTGACAAACAACTGTCCTGTGCATAGAATTTTACCATATTCAGCATACTGTCAACAACCAAATCGTTGTATAAAACGGAATTATCGTATCGGGCTATGGTTCTCTCTTTTTTGCCTGATCCGTGGAAAACATCAAATTTTTCGGGATACCTGTGTGTGTAGGTAGAATGGCTGCCCATCAGGTGAACCACGATAAATTTGCGTTTTGCGGTATCTTTCAATACTTTGGATAACGGCGCAAACAACTGTTCGTCGTACGAAGAGGTAAGGGTTGCTTCAAATGAGGAATTAGCCGACACATTTACAAACTTTGTAAAATCCGATTTTTTGGCAAATTCGGTAATCAGGTTATCCCAGGCCCCGAACGGTGTTTGATTGGAAATCCAATAAGTTTTAAATCCGGCCGAATGAAAAACATCAATAACATCGACGGATGTTGCGAAATCTTTCCCGTTTTCCAGATTGGCTTCCGAAAGTATTGACAAAACACTGCTTATGGTATTCGACCAGGCAGCCACAACATTGTCAAAAACAAAAATATCGTTACGCCTGTCGAGACGCGGGGTTGTTTTACGTTTGTAACCGTACAGCGACATATGTTTTCGGCTGCACGATTCACCGATAATAACCACAAAGGCCTGAGGTATATCTTCAAATAATGTTCTTGCTTCCACCTGTTTCGGAACCCTCGTTTTAAATACTTTGTTGTACTCGCTCATCTTGTCAAAAAAGGAACAGCCCACTTTCAGCACCAATGGTGAACCTTTCCTGATAAAGCGTCCGTGAA
>JALVZH010000208.1 GCA_027022105.1 Bacteroidales bacterium
AAAAAACCCTGCAGGGTTTTTTCCCGAAATGAACAGTTTTAACAACACAAATAATAATAAAAATTCAACTAAGAATAGCATACTTTTGGTCTGACAAATGGGTAGTACTTTAATAAACTTTAAACGGTTATGGCAAATTATGCCATATTCATCTGAAAACGCATGAATGCAATGCCCGCTTCCATATCGTCTTTCATCATTTCAACGGTTTTCTCGGAAAGCAATTTGTACAGATTTCCTTTTATAATCTGATATTGATTGTGAATGGGGCAGGGTTTATCCTCATTGCATTCGTGCAATCCCAATCCGCAGGTATTGAAAAAATCCAAACCGTCAAAAAGGTCGATAATGGAAAGCAGGGTAACCTTAAGTGTTTTTTTTGTTGCATAAAAACCGCCGTTTGGCCCTTTTGCCGATCCGATAAAACGGTTTTTGGCCAGCGTTTGTAATACTTTTCTCAGATAGGGCTCAGGAAAACCGAGATTGGCAGCAAGACGTTGAACATCAATTTTGTTGCTCTCCGATGAGTTCATTACAAGGTAAACCAGTACCCTTATGGCGTATTCGGTGGATCTGGAAAAAATCATAGCTCTATTTTTTTTGTTCGGAAATTATAGTAAAGTTCTCTAAAACCCGCCCTCAATAGCTTTTTTTCCTTCTTCGGTAATCATTTCGGGCGACCACATGGGCTCCCAAACAAGTTCTACGTCAACGTCATATCCCGGGTAGTTGGCCTCAAGCACTACCTTTACGTTCTGAAGGATTACATCGCCCAGGGGACATCCTCTTGTGGAAAGGGTCATTACAATTTTTATGGTTTTTTTCTCTTCATCCAGCGAAATTTCGTAAACAAGACCCAAATCCCATATGTTTACGTTTACTTCAGGATCAACCACTGTTTTCAACAATTGGGCTATTTCCTGTTCTTTTGGTGTCAAATGTTTTATGTCACTCATTTTTTTATGCTTTTTTGTTTGTGTAAAACGATTTTGAAAACATTGTAATTATAAAGAAGTGCGGTAATAAGAAACATGGCTCCGGCACTTTGTATCAACCATACCAGGCCGGCAATTTCACCGGTAATAAGAAATGCAAATCCCACAAGGTAGGTCTGCATGTGGATCTTGGCTATCCTGTCGGAATAGAGCTCATGAGGCATGGGTGTTTTTTCTTTTCCCACTTTCGACTGATATTTTTGCAGCCAGATGATAAAGGGTAATGTTTTATATGTCTGACTGAGTACCAAAGCGGTTAAAAAACCGAGCACAAAACTCATTCCGTACACAATGTCAATACGTATAGACAAAGTTCCCCATGCTCCGGGAAACAGAAGTGAAATTACCCCCGCAACTAAAACAATACTTACTACTATAAACGCCACTGCCGAGTATTTCATCCCTGTGTCAAGGTTCTTGCGAAAGCGATGTTTGTAAGTGTAATGAATATATTTGAGGTAAACCAGCACTCCCGCCAGCATCAATATACCTGAAACAACAATGGCTGCCTGCGTGGGATAAACAGAAAGAACCACCACAAGCAAAATAAGACCTGCATTGAGCAGATAATAAGAGTAATCGAGCAGTTTCTCAGGCAATTTATGAATTATAAGAAACATGGGCATTAGTTTGCTGGAAACTCCGATTACCAAAAACAAAAACCAGCCTGCCAGTCCGAGGTGCATATGCATCTTCAGTAAATCGATAACCGAAACCGGTAAAAAGGGTCTGGCAAAATTGATTATCATGGTAATAGCCAGTAAAATGGTTATCAACAGATAGACAATGGCAGTTTTAACAAATATGTTTCCGCGGGTTTTTACTGTGGATTTGGCCGCACTTTTCAATGTGTTGAAAACAAATAAAATAACGGCAATCAAAATAATAGTTCCCGAAATCTCAAACCACAGCCAGTTTTGTGAAGCGTCGAAGGTGGCCTCCCAAAAATTGATAACGAGGATAATTACGCCGGTTCCAAAAAGGTAAAAGGTGGTCTTGGCAAGTTTCTCACTATACAATTTTACTTCCATTACCACCGGAATAAGCTGATAAAGAGCTCCGAATATGAGCATGGTAAGAAACCCCAAAATGGATATATGTGTCAGGGTTAGTAGTTTGGAATTCAAATGGAACGGCAGTATCAGGCTGTCGGCATACAACAGCATAACAACCGAGGCTGTGAGAAATGAGAGCGCCCCGAAAACGAAGTGCGGTAACACTACGGAAGGGGAGGGGGCATTTTGTGTGCTTAATCCTGCTTGCATTATTTATAGATTATCATTTTAAGATTCTCGTCATCTATCTTTTTTTCCACATGCTTAAAACCACGGCTTTCCAGTTCGGGCAAAAGATATTGTGGCAACTGCTTGTGATGTACATACAGGGCTTCACCCGGCTGTAATTTTTCAAGCTCTTCCAAAATAGTTACCATAGGCATGGGCATTTCCATTTCGTGTACGTCAACCTCTTTCATTTTTCCTGCCCACTGTTTTTCTACCGTTTCAAAATCAGTCTGTTCTTCTCCGGTGGTATCAACGGTTTGTGTGTCTTTTTCCTCTTTTTCATTACTTTTAAAAAGATATGAATACACAACACCGGGTTCTGGACGTTCCACTTTAAAATCGTAACCTTTCTTTTTTAACAGATTGAGTAATGGAATGGGCTCAAATGTGTTGATAACCAATAAAGTTTGATTATCATTCATGGTTTTGAGCGTTTTCATAATTTCTTCGAACGGATCAACACCACCTTCCAATATGGGTCGTGCATCCAATGTTACAAGATTTTCTTTATTCATTATTTCTGTCGATTTATTTGTTTCTGTATTGTTTTCCACCTGAGAAATCTCCTTTTCGGGATATTGAACCTCAATGCCGTAATCTTCAAGCCGCTTGAGAAAATCGTTAATGCTCACTTTCCCTATTCTTGCAGCATCTTCAACGGTAACACGTGAAGCAAGCATTTTGCAAAGAATAGGATTTTTTAATTTTCTGAAATGCTTGTTAATTCCTGCAATAACATCAACAACACCTTTGTCGTGTTTGATGATTTTTGAAATCTTTGTATCTTTTGTTACAATCATTTTTGTCATTTTTTCGGGTGCAAAAATAATAATTTTTTATTAAAAGGGATAAAGAGGTCTTATTTTCTTTTATTTTTTAACTACTCGCAATAATTAGCTCAAAATATTTATGATATATATAAAGTTGTTTAAAGTTAACATGATGATAATGAGTATATAATATTGAATGCCAGGATATGAATTCCATTATTCCTCTCCAAGGAGGGGAAGGGGTGGGTTTATAAAAAAAGATATTCACTTTTTGGTTTTCAACATTTTATAATTCATCTAATGTTTAGACTTTAAACAAATTTATCCCACAAAATTGCTTTTTACAAACTGTCAATAAAAAAAAAGTGTCTCCGGATATTACTCCGAAAACACTTTCTGCAAAATGATTTTATAAAAATTACCTTACGATAGAATCTCTTCAATGGTAATATAATCGCCAACACGACCTGTAAGTTTTTCGGCGTCAGTGTTAACCGGTAGTGTTTTTTTACCGGGACGCCATCCTGCCGGACAAACTTCTCCTGTTTTGTGTGCATGTTGGTGAGCTTCTATCTGGCGGATAAATTCTTTTACGCTTCTGCCTACCGGGGGTGCCTGAACTTCCTGGGCTACAACCATACCGTCGGGGTTAATCAAGAATCTTCCGCGCAGGGCAATTCCGGCATCTTCAATCAATACGCCGAATTTCCGAGATACCTCTCCTGTGGGATCGGCGCCAATGGTGAGCTTCAGGTCTTTTAGAAGCGGTTCGGTTTCGTGAAATCTTTTGTGGCTGAATTTGGTATCTGTGGATATTGCCAATACCTCGCAACCCAGTTTTCCTTTAATGGTGTCGAGATGAGCGTTCATGGCTGCTATCTCGGTGGGGCAAACAAATGTAAAGTCGGCAGGATAAAAACAAATTACAGTCCATTTCCCTTTGTAGTTTTCGTCGCTTACTTCAATGTAGTGCCCGGTTGCTGCATCATATGCTTCCATTTTAAATTCGGGCATCTGTTTCATTACTAATACTCCGCTTTGTTCCATATTGCTATAGTTTTAAAGTTATTATTGATGCAAAAGTAAGCAGTATTAAGAAATACCCTTTTAGAAGAAGGAGTTTTTTAACACAATTTAATGTTCAGGCGGATTTGTAAGTTTTTTCCAGGTATTTGTTAATCTTTTTAACAACCAAAGGTCCTTCGTAAATAAAACCGGTATAAATCTGTATCAGGTCGGCGCCGGCTTCGAGCATGGCTTTAGCATCGCCGGGTGTAAAAATTCCTCCCACGCCGATTATGGGAAAGGCTTGGCCCGATTTTTCGGAAAGATAACGTATTGTTTTCAGAGCCCTTTGTTTCAACGGCAAACCGCTTAATCCACCGCGTCCGATTTTCTTTACCTTATCATTACCGGTTTGTAAACCATCGCGACTCACAGTAGTATTAATTGCAATTACACCGCTCAGTTTCGATTCTTTTACAATTTCAATTACTTCATCCAACTGGTGGTTGTTAAGATCGGGTGATATTTTTAAAAGTACCGGTTTGGGCTTCGGTTTCCGTCTGTTTTCGTTTTGTATTTTGCCGATAATTTCCAGCAAAAAATCCTTGTCCTGCAATTCATGCAAATCGGTTATATTGGGGCAGCTTACATTGATAACAAACTAGTCGGCATAATCGAAAAGCCGTTCAAAAAGCAGTAAATAATCATCTGCCGCTTTTTCGTTGGGAGTTTCCGTATTTTTGCCCAAATTTACCCCGATAATTAAATCTTTCGGACGCTTTATTAGTTGCCTGGCATGATAATCAACTCCTTTGTTATTAAACCCCATCCGGTTAATCAGGGCTTTGTCTTTGGGTAATCTGAACAGCCGCGGCTTCGGATTTCCGGGCTGGGGCAGGGGAGTAACAGCTCCCGTTTCGATGAATCCGAAACCAAAGGCCCCCATTTCATCAACAAAGTCGGCATTCTTATCAAACCCTGCCGCCAAACCTACCGGATTGTTAAAATGCAAGCCGAAAACCTCTTTTTGGAGTACGGGTGATTTAACAGTACAATAACTTTTTACAAAATTTCTTACCCCCGGTATCTTAAAAGCGGTTTTTAAAGTTGAAGTAACAAAATGGTGAACATTCTCCGGATCGAACCGGAAAAACAGTGGTTTTATGAGGTGTTTATAAAGCATTAACTTTTACCGGCTTCTTCCTCTTTTTCAGCAGCACCTGCATCTGTATCCTCACCGGCTTCCTTTTCAGCTTCCGAAAAATCAAGAAGGTCTTTTTCAACAAGAATATTATACCAATTGAAGACCTTTTTTATGTCGGATACATACACTGCATCTCTGTCGTAATCGGGGACTACTTTCTCAAAGAGGCTTTTTAACTGCTCGCCGCTCATCTTTTTAACGCTTTCTACTTTGTTGCCTCCCTGCACTTCGTAAAGTTTTTTTAAAACATCTTCCAACGGTGTATCACCGCTTTCAGTATAAATACTAATTTCCTGCAATGAGCTGATACGTTCATGGGCAAAAGCGGGCTGTTTTTTACCGTCGATCAACGACTCAACAATGATGTTGTTCTTTGCTTCACCAATCAATTTAAACAATCCGGGCTTTCCTGCAATAGATAATATTTTTTTTAATTCCATTTCTCAAGATTTATTTTTTTGCAAAGTTAATGCTTTCCTGAAAATTTTATTTTAGAAGGAAGAAACAATTATCAGTGTGTATTACCAATTCAAAATGTTTCTGAATTCATACTCTTCCGGATTGGGCAGATATTTTTTTGCTTCTTCCAGGTCGCCGGGCTCAAGATGTTGCAATCCGTCTTTTAATATCAATTTGGGTTTGTCACCTTCAATGTTGACAAGTCTGGGTTTTACTTTGCCCGATTCGTCCGCAACATCGTCAAGGTAGAGCGGGGATATTTTTCCGGATGGGCTGGCAGTTACCATACATCCCGTTCTGCCTTCATCAAACAGTTTTTTCACACCATATCCCAGCAGTCCGCAATACATCAAATCAAAAGCCGTGGGTTGAACACAGCGCAGTTCGTAACCCAGTTCCACAGGACGGCTTTTTACTTTTATACCAAGTTCTTTCAACCTGTTTTGCAGTAAGACATTAAAAATATGTGCTTTGCTGACATTACCCAGCTCGGGGTGGCCATGGTCGTCATAGGTAAAGTTAATTCCTGAGTTTTCAATCTCTTCATCCGACATAAAATGGAAAACACCTTCGCTTACAATGGCAACTCCGTAGTTGATGCCAAGAATTTTACGTTTGATGATTGCCGAAATAATCAGTTTTATGATTTTGTCAAATGTCACCTCTGTTTTGTTGAACATTTCGGGAATAACGATCATTGGAAAATGACTAGCCGCACCTATACCGAAAGCGAGGTGGCCGGCTTCGCGTCCCATGGCTGCTACTACAAACCAATTGCCGCTTGTGCGTGCATCTTCATAAATGGTTTGTGCAATACGTACTCCTTCCTGCTTGGCCGACTGATATCCGAAGGTGGGCGTATCTTCCGGTAGCGGCAGGTCGTTGTCAATTGTTTTGGGAACGTGGATATTTTGAATAGGTACATCGTTGTTTCTTAAGAATTTGGATATACGGTTGGCTGTGGAAGCCGTATCGTCACCTCCGATGGTTACAAGCAGTTTGATGTTGTTTTCAACAAAGAAGTCGGTACTGAACTCCTCTTCCGTCGGTTTATGGCGACTCATGCGCAGCGCCGAACCTCCGCGCTTGTGGATGTCGTCGGCAAAATGAAAATCTATATCCACCGTCTTTCTCTTTTTTGAAAAAAGGCCCTGATAACCGTCATGAATACCCAGAACCCGGTATCCTGCTTTTAAAAATACCAACGATACCGAACTGATAACCGAATTGATTCCCGGAGCCGGTCCCCCTCCGCATAATATTGCTACAGTATCTTTCATTTTTTTACTTTGCTTAAAAATTTTTACAAAGATATAAAAGCAGGTTTAATTTGCATTGATTCTTTAAAATTAACCCGTCAGATTAACCTGTCAGGTAGCCTTGTACCTGACAGGTTGAAAAATTTTTATCCATTTCCCTTTCTCAACCCTTCAGGTCTCTCTCCGCATATCCCCGTTCGACCTGAAGGGTTATCTTGAAAACCTGTCAGGAAGCCTTGTTCCTGACAGGTTGAAAAATGTCTGTTAGTTTTCAGATTAATAGTATATTAGCTAATATTATTGTAGAAAGGAATGTAAAATTTTAATTTTATTTGAAAAAATCTTGAAAATTATTTAATTTAGCACCCAAACTCTTTAATATTAATATGATGACAATAATTATGAAAAGACAAAAACCGGAAATTTTTATAATCGTAACCTTAATATTGATTTCCGGTTTGGCAATGGGTCAAACCAAAATGAGTAATGATGAAATCCGGCAGGAAATAAACAAATTAAGATTTCAAACGGAATTGGAACTAGATTCCGTCAGATTGCTTTATGAAAGTGAGATAAGTAAAATCCGGTTAAAAGGGCAACAGTTAATTGACCAGTTGGAACTTAAAGCAAATAATGATTTCAACAGATTGCAAATTAATGCTGACCGGGATTTAAATGAATTGGCGTCAAAAGTTGAAAGAAGCCCAATCAGACAAACATTGTTTAAAAAGCATTATGAGAGAAAGTTTCAGGATATGAAGAACAGGTATGAAATCGAATATGCCCAACTTGAATCGGACTACAAACAACGGTTTGATTCGTTAACGCTGAATATCAAAACAAAACTTGATGTTACCGAATTACAGGGAAAAGCCGCATTTGAAACCGTAAAATTGAAATACCAAAAAGAATTGGCATTGCTTGAACATGAATTGAATAAGTAATTATATATAATGATGCTTAAAAAAGAGAATGAAAATCATAACATGCTAATAATCATTAATTAAAAACAAATGTCATGAAAACAAAGTTAAGTTTTAACAAAACAATCCTGAAGTTATTAACCGCAATCGTTTTTTTAACAATAAACTTTGGATTGATTGCCCAGGAAAAGAAATCCAACGATTTGAGCGGTTTTAAGATTGTTATCAAAAAAACAGAAAATGGCGTTGCAATGAAATGCCTCAAAGGATGTGCCTGGACGCACCTGTCGTTTAATCTTCATGGAGACTATGCACAACCGGTTGACCAAAACGGTATGGCTGAGTTGGATAAGGTTTCTTCAAACAAGGATACGAACCTTGCTCATTTTCTGTTTACCATAGCCAAAACCGATAACGGAATTAAACTGAAAGATATAAAAGGAACCGCCTGGACCAGATTGAGCTTTTCGCTCAATAAATACCAGGAACAAGCCATTGATCAAAATGGAATGGCTGATATGAAATAAACCTTTCAGTCAAACCTGCAGTTAAACCTGTCAGGTAGCCTTGTACCTGACAGGTTGAGAAATTTATACGAAAACCTTTTCACAAAGCCTTATTCCTGAAAAGTTAAAAAAAATGTTCATCAATTTTTCATTTTTCAACCCGCCAGGTCGCCACCCGTATGTCCCCGTTCGACCTGACGGGTTAACTTATTGTAAACCTGTCAGGTAGCCTTGTACCTGACAGGTTGAGAAATCTACTTGAAAACCTTTTACACAGCCTTATTGCTGAAAAGTTAAAAAAAAATGTTCATCAATTTTTCATTTTTCAACCCGCCAGGTCGCCATCCGTATGTCCCCGTTCGACCTGACGGGTTAACATCTTGAAAGCCTGTCAGGTAGTCTCGTTCCTGACAGGTTGAAAAATGTACATCAACCTCTTTTCTCAACCCTTCAGGTCTCTCCCCGCATGCCGTCGTTCGACCTGAAGGTTTATTGGTAAATTGTTAACAACTCGTTAATAATCATAAATAGTTAATTAATTAGATG
>JALVZH010000209.1 GCA_027022105.1 Bacteroidales bacterium
ATATTTGGGGAACTGAAGGAATGATCTGGAAAAATGACACTACTTTTTATATGATAAGGATAATGCCATATAGTGAAAGTCAAAATGGACAATGGGTACATAGGTGCTTACAGAAACTAGAAATTAAAAAAAAGCCAGCACCTAACAAATAAGTCCCAATAACTTCAAGCAGGGCTTGAGTGATCGGGACGAAGTGTTGCACTCAGCCTGCGGTAGCGGCAGCATACAAGATATTTTTTCTATGGGGATTTATCGATAAATTTCAACAGTTCTTATGATCAGTGACCTGACGGATTGAATGCTGGATTTCAGGTTAGGCCTCCGTCAGGTCGAAAATAATCCCTCTCTCGCGTCTCTGTTCCTATCCACCTTAGACGCATATTGAATCTCCCCCCGTGCTTCTTCTCCAATTGAAGTCACGTAAAGGATAACATTCGGAGATTCATTGGGCGCGCTTGTAAACCTGACGGATTGAACGCAGGTTTTGCGGGATAGACTCCGTCAGGTTGAAAAAATTCTGAAAAAAATTAACACAACATTTTCACCGGTTTTGTCATGTTCCAATCCGCCTCAGGCGGAACCCTCTGAATTATGGGGTGTAGTGTATATTGGTTTATCCACCCACTTGTTTATTTTCATTTTATTCCTAAATCCACAATTTCTTAATTCTTCAATAAATCAACATTCGTTAATCGTTAATCGGTGTTCATTATTCATTATCCTTTATTACTCGCTATTTATTAAATATCAGTTTTTTAGACTTTGTTTTCGACCTTTCAGGTCTCCACCCGCATACCCCGCGGCGACCGGAAAGGTCTATGCCACATCCACCACTGCGACCGGAAAGGTAATTCTATTCAGCGCCCTCTGTATTACAGGAAAAAAATAAACGTATTACAAACCAATACCCCATTATTTCAATCGTCTTGACTCCATAAATCATTAAAAATATCACATATTACATCAAACATCCTTTCACTCCATTACTTCAATACTCCAATCGTCTTTACTCCCATCATCCCTTTGTCCCATCGTCATTTCAACGCTTCACAAATTCACCCAATCTCAATCAATCTCTGAACCTTCAAACCTTTGAACATCAAAAATAATACATAAAAAATAATACATCCAAAATCACATCACCTTCATAATCACCGTTTTCTTGGCATCGTATGCATCCACTTTTTTAAAGAAACTTTTGAAATCTTCCCACTCTGACGACGGGTAACGTCCTTTGTTAACCACCAGCCGGCGAACGCAGATTAACCTGTCTTTTTCAGGAATCAATTGCAAACGGTAGGTTCCGTATTTTGTTTGGAAAGCATACTCTTTCGGTTTTGAAGATGCTTTGAAATGGTCGGATAACTCAAAAAATATGGTGTCCACCTGTTCTGTTTCCCTTTTTATGTAAATATCGTTTTTCCGTTTTCCCTGCCTGAAATTGTATTCATCCTCTTTGGCGAAAAGAAACGGAGTAAAAACCAGCCGGTTGCCGGCTTTGGTGAAGATCCCTTTTGCACTTAAATGAATATTTCCGGTTATTTGGGGAAAGGTGCTTTTCTGTTCGTCAAAATGAAAATCTTTGAGCATAATTGTGGGCAGATGAAGCCGTGACAGAATTTTTTGCTTTTGATGCTCATAGGTGTCACGGTATAACGATTTCATTTTATCGTAATAAATTCCGCTGTAACGTGTATGGATGTTAATGTCGGCATCGATTGCGGTAAACCGCACTTCCGTTTTACGCACACGCTTATTAATATCTTTACTGTAAGCCGGTGTACGAACAAGAAATCCACCGGAATCTTCATT
Organism: Bacteroidales bacterium; assembly: GCA_027022105.1. Lineage (GTDB taxonomy): Bacteria > Bacteroidota > Bacteroidia > Bacteroidales > F082 > Sulfidibacterium. The sequence continues at coordinate 1,813 of JALVZH010000209.1, forward strand.
GACGAGCAATACATTCCTGTCGTCGGTAAAACTACCGATATACCCGCACGGGATACTCATGTCCGTGCATTCGAGCCACATTGTATCTTTTTTTACGGGAACACACAAAATGGCATGGTTAAATTGATTGGACGGAAAATCGGTAAGTATATCGTCAGCATCTTTTCCGGCATGTACCAACGTATAATATGAGGTTATACCGGCCACTTTCAGGAGGCTTTTCATATAGTTGGTCAATGCTTTGCAATCGCCGTACGACAATTCATCCACTTTTTCGGCCTTATAGGGTTGCCAGCCTCCAATACCTTTTTGCTCGCTCACATACCTTACTTTGTTTTGCATGTATTGGTAAAGTGTTCTGATGATTTCTTCATCACTGCTTTTGTCGTTAATCAATTCTTTAATCTTGTTCCGGGTATCCTCGTTAAGTTCATCCCGTCCGCGGTTCAGCCGGGCAATAAAATTTCCGTATGCGTTCCAGTTTTTATACGAACCCTCAAAACCGCCGATTTTAAAAAACTCGGGAGATAACAAAACGACAGAGGTTTCCAGCATTTTATTTGGAACGTATTCCTCTTTTTGGATGGCCAGCAGGTTTTTTACCGACAAAGAATATTGAATCTTACCTTTATCTTTTGATTTTTTGATGTGTAGCGAAGTGTCGGAAACATAGAAATTAATTTTGTGAAGCGGATTGTCTGCAACCGTTAAGAAAAAGTCGGCTTTTTCCACGGACACATTGTATCCGGGATAAATATTCCAGGAAGGCAGATACATGGTTTCTTTAAAGTATTCGGTGTATGAATACTCAACGGTGTAAGGATAAGTTGCATTTTTGGGAAAAAAATAGATTAGCCGTGTATCGGAATAGAGTGAGTAATAAACATCAGCCGCAACATCCAATATCTCATCCTTTTTAACGGACTTTATCTTTTTCCCCCCAGCATCGTAGATAGTGGCTGAAATGTTGGTTATACCGGAAAAAGATTTTTGATACGGAAGAATAAGGTATCCCTCTTTTTCACCCGCTTTATTTAATATTGTAATGGCATATTTTACTTTTAGCGTTGCCGATTTCAAACCGGTTCTTTCAAGAGTGCTTGTATAATTGCGCAACACGGCATTGGAATGGTTGAGCAACGATGCAGGAATGTATGAAGCATGATACTTAAATCTATCCTTTGCCGTTACATTGGATAAGGAAAATAAAATACAAACGGCTAACAGAATAAAACTCCGAAATTTCATATTACAACGATTTTAAAACAACCTGTTCGTTCTCCTTTTCAACAACCTGTTGGTACAGCCTCTTTAAAAGCTCATAATCCTTTTGTACAAAGAACGTTTCGCTTACTTTAAATTGTTGGTTCAGCATTATTTTGTTTCCCTGCTGTTGAATTACATAGCTGTATGTTGCCTTGTTTCCGGGCAGTTTCAATCTTACGGGAGCAGGCAACGAAACAACTTTATAATTATCGGGTAAAGTAATGATTACAGTGGTTTTATATTCTTGCGGATAGATAAAATCAACCGGATACCTTCTTTTTTCCTGTTTAAAAGGATTTTCGGGAAGCCTGTCGGGGAGAACCGAAAGGTAAACAAGCGAATCCATTTCAAAACACTGGTTTTCGATGCTGATTGTTGCTTTCTCTTTTACCGGTTTATATACATCTTTCAAGTTCATTAAAGTATCTTGTTCAATTTCAAGCCCTTCTATTTCTTTCTTTAAGTTTTGATAATGGTTGTCGCTGTTTTTATTTTCCGCTTCTTCTTTTCGGAGCTTGTATGCAGCATAACCGGCGTACAGGTTCGACATATTTCCTTTCAGACTAAGGTCGTCACCGTCTAAGGTAAGCATGTAAAATGATCTTTTTTTGAATGCGATATTATTGGTTAATTGTATCCAGTTGTTGGTGTCTTTTCCGATAATTCTCCCTTTATAGTTCATTGTGTATTCGGGTATCACATAAAACGGCGCATACGGATCGGTGCCGTCCAGCAGATACCCTTTGCCGTCTATTTTAGCATAGGCCATTACATAATTCAGGTTTATGAGGGTGGGTGTGTAGTCTGATATCCGGCCCTTGTCTCTTGTGCGGAGAACTACAGGATAAACCTGAATGCCGATCTTTTGCAGCAGCCTTATCAGACTCAGATTAACCACTGCGCTCGAACCTTCTCCCTGTTGATAATAATATCTCAATCCCGCACTTGAAGGTAAAAACAGCCTGTAACTTCCGTTCCAGCGAACTTTGTGGATAAAATCCATGGCGGCTTTTACTTTATCGGTCTCGGTGTTGTATTTTGAGTTAATCTCTTTTGCCATTGATTTAAAAAAAGAACCTCCTGTTTGAAGGGCACCGCCAAAATTACTCCATTGATACAATTTTTCAGCTACACTGTTCCATGATGTTGCAAAATCGACAACCATACTTCCGGGAATATTAATGCTGGAAATATCAAATTCAAAATGTGCCAGATAATTCTGAATGGGAGCCATAAAAGGTTCGGTTTGAAATGCAGGTACGTTGGTTGTTACCCAGCGGTAAGATTTGTTAACGTCGAAAGCAACATAACCGAAGTAATTTTTGCTGAATGTGACATAATTGGTTTTTTCAAAAACCAGTTCCGAATGCAATACGGGTATGGTTTCCTGAAAGTACCAGGTAAGCGGGATGTACGAATAAGTTAATTCAATATCGATAACCGAGCCTGCTTTAACATTGGGCATGGCAACTTTTGTTATGTAATAGTAGTTTTTAATAACTTCCTGTCTGAATACGGATTTTGAGCTCAGTTTTTCCGAAACGATTTTTCCGTCAACAAGATTAAATGTTTTTCCGCGTACCGTGGTTGTATTTCCCGTATTAAAGATCCAGTCGGCCCATTTGTATCCCTCTTTCTTTAGGATTTTAACACGAATAATGTGCGTAAAAAGAAACTGATCGCTGTCGAAATAACCATAATTGCACAATATAACGGCAGGTGCCGAAGTGTCGATTTCATAAACCGTTTTGGTCATATCTTCCATGGAAGGCTTTCCATATTTAATAGGTGCTTTTTGTGCATAGAGCATGCCGCTCAAGGCAAAAGCAAGGGTAAATAAAAAAAATCGGTACATAAAATTAAATTAATGGTTTGGCTTCAAAAATAAAAATTTTTTACATGAAACAGGGGCAACAGATACTGTTTTGAAAAAATCAAAATAGGAATCAGCCCCTGATTAGCTCAAAAAATAATTTTTTTCTTTATAAATCTTTGGAATATTAAAATAATTTCTACCTTTGCAGCCCGTTTTAGTAAGGAAAATAGACAAACTTACTGAAACAGTATAAGTTAGTTAAGAAACCTGATAAGGTAAAACGATATAGGTTTCGACATAAAACCGGGTAAAAAAGGGTTTTATGTGGTTTTCTTTATCCCGCCTTATCATTTTCTTAAAAAAATATTGAAAAACAGGAAGAGCAGTAAAAAGTTTTTGTACTTTTGCGCCTCCAAAATTTGAAGGTAAGTTAATAACAAAACAGATATGCCGACTATACAACAGTTAGTAAGAAAAGGACGCAAGAAGCTGGTGGATAAAAGTAAATCGCCCGCACTTGATTCTTGTCCGCAACGCAGAGGTGTTTGCGTGAGGGTATATACTACCACACCCAAGAAACCTAATTCAGCCATGCGTAAGGTTGCAAGGGTTCGTTTGACCAACGGAAAAGAGGTGAATGCCTACATTCCCGGTGAAGGACACAACCTGCAGGAGCACTCAATCGTTATGATTCGCGGGGGTCGTGTTAAAGACCTTCCCGGTGTTCGTTACCACGTTATCCGTGGTGCACTCGATACTTCGGGTGTTGAAGGCCGTACCCAGCGTCGCTCCAAATACGGAACCAAACGTCCCAAGAAAAAATAACATTTTAAGAAGCTAATATATATAAGGACTATATAAAATGAGAAAAGCAAAACCGAAAAAACGAATTATTCTTCCCGATCCGCGTTTCAACGACGTGTTGGTAACAAAATTTGTTAACAACATCATGTTGCGCGGGAAGAAAAGTATTGCTTTTAAGATCTTTTACGAAGCCATGGACATTGTTGCCCAAAAAATGGAAGGTGAAGATCCTTTGGAAGTTTGGAAAAAAGCCTTGGCTAACGTTACTCCTGCCGTTGAGGTAAGAAGCCGCCGTATCGGTGGTGCCACCTTTCAAATCCCCTCGGAAATTCCTGCCGGAAGAAAACAATCTATCGGTATGAAAAACCTGATAGGATTTGCACGTAAACGCCACGAAAAAACCATGGGTCAGAAACTGGCCGGTGAAATTATGGCTGCTTACAAAGAAGAAGGTGCTGCTTTTAAACGGAAAGAAGATACGCACCGCATGGCAGAAGCGAACAAGGCATTCTCACATTTCAGGTTTTAACAAAACAAAAAGTTTAGAGATAAAGAACAATGGCAACGCCTGAAAAAAATAGCAAACTGCAATACACCCGAAACATCGGGATTATGGCTCATATCGACGCCGGTAAAACTACTACTACCGAGCGCATACTCTTTTATACCGGAAAGAACTATAAGATAGGTGAAGTACACGAAGGCGCTGCCACAATGGATTGGATGGTTCAGGAGCAGGAACGTGGAATTACCATTACCTCTGCCGCCACTACCGTTTACTGGGAACTTTTCGGTAAAAAACATAAAATAAACATTATTGATACTCCCGGTCACGTTGACTTTACCGTAGAGGTGGAAAGGTCGTTGCGTGTGCTCGACGGTGCTGTTGCCCTGTTTTGTGCCGTAGGCGGTGTGGAGCCCCAATCGGAAACAGTTTGGCGTCAGGCCGATAAATATAAAGTACCCCGTCTGAGTTTTGTCAACAAAATGGACCGTTCGGGTGCCGATTTCTTTGGCGTTGTTGAACAAATCAAAGATCGTCTCGGTGCAAATCCCGTTCCCATTCAAATTCCCATTGGTGCCGAAGAAGATTTTAGAGGCGTTGTGGATTTGGTAACCGGCAAAGCTTATGTATGGGACGATACAACTCAGGGAACCAAAATTGTTGAAATTCCCGTACCCGAAGATTTGGTTGAGACGGCACACGATTACCGTATGAAACTGATTGAAGGTGTTGCCGAAGAGAGCGACGAACTGTTGGAAAAGTTCATGGAAGACCCCGACTCGATTACCGAGGAGGAAATGATCGCTACCATTCGCAAAGCAACACTTGAAATGCGCATTACACCTGTAATGTGTGGGTCTGCTTTTAAAAACAAAGGGGTTCAGATGCTGTTGAATGCCATCATCGAGTTCCTTCCCAGTCCGTTGGATATTGAAGCTGTAAAAGGTGTCAATCCGAAAACCGGAAAGGAAGAGATTCGCGAGGTTGATCCCAAGGCACCATTTTGTGCACTGGCATTCAAAATTGCTACCGATCCTTACGTAGGACGATTGTGTTTCTTCAGAGTTTATTCGGGAACACTGAGTGCCGGTTCTTACGTGTATAACGTTTCTACGGGTAAAAAAGAGCGTATCAGCCGCATCATGCAGATGCATGCCAACAAGCAGAATCCTCTTGATAAGATTGAAGCCGGAGATATCGGCGCTGCCGTTGGTTTCAAAACAATCCGCACCGGCGATACCCTTACCGACGAAAAACATCCCCTGTTATTGGAATCGATGACCTTCCCCGATCCTGTGATCAGCGTGGCCATTGAACCCAAAACACAGGGCGACATAGATAAAATGGGTAATGCTTTGGCAAAACTGGCCGAAGAAGACCCCACATTCAGGGTTCGTACCGATGAAGATTCGGGACAAACCATTATTTCGGGAATGGGTGAGCTTCACCTCGACATTCTTATCGACAGGTTAAAACGTGAATTTAAGGTTGAATGCACCGTAGGTCAGCCTCAGGTTGCCTATAAAGAGGCATTGACCACTCCCGTTGAGCACCGTTACGTTTATAAAAAACAAACCGGTGGCCGTGGTAAGTATGCCGATATCAAATTTGAACTGATGCCTGCCGACGAAGGTACGGAAGGACTTCAGTTTATTGATGAGATTAAAGGCGGAATTATTCCCAAAGAGTTCATTCCTTCGGTGGAGAAAGGATTTAAAATGGCCATGCAAAATGGCGTTTTGGCCGGTTTCCCTGTCGAAAGCATGAAAGTCAGACTGTTCGACGGTGGTTTCCATCCGGTGGATTCAGATCAGTTGTCGTTTGAAATGGCTGCCAAAATCGGATTCAAAGAGGCTGCCCGAAAAGCAAATCCCGTATTGCTCGAACCCATTATGAAGGTCGAGGTGGTTACCCCCGATGAATATCTCGGCGATGTAACCGGCGATTTGAACAAGAGAAGGGCTATATTGGAAGATATTACGGCAAAAGTGGGATTCCAGGTGGTACGTGCCAAAGTTCCGTTGTCCGAAATGTTCGGTTATGTAACTTCGTTGCGTACCTTAACATCGGGAAGAGCCACATCGAGCATGGAGTTTCACAGCTATGCACAGGCTCCCGCTTCCATTGCCGAAGAGGTTATAAATAAAGTAAAAGGAATTATCAGTTAATAAACTATTATAAAAGTGAGTCAGAGAATCAGAATAAAACTAAAGTCGTACGATCACAATCTGATTGATAAATCAGCCGAAACGATCGTAAAGGCGGTAAAGGCCACCGGTGCCGTAGTCAGCGGGCCCATTCCTTTGCCGACACACAAAAAAGTGTTCACTGTAAACCGTTCCACTTTTGTGAACAAAAAATCACGCGAGCAGTTTGAGTTGAGCACCTTTAAAAGGTTGATGGATGTATATAATTCCTCTTCCAAAACCATTGACGCACTAATGAAACTGGAATTGCCCAGTGGTATTGAAGTAGAGATAAAAGTTTAATAATCTAAGCTTAAAGGAAAAAAGCGATGTCAGGATTAATAGGAAAAAAAATCGGTATGACCAGCATATATGACGAAAACGGGAAAAACATTCCCTGTACCGTCATCCAGGCCGGCCCGTGTGTGGTTACCCAGGTACGCACAATAGAAAAGGACGGTTATTCGGCCATTCAGCTGGCTTTCGACGACAAGTCGGAAAAACACACCAACAAACCGATGAAAGGGCACTTTGCAAAAGCTAATACAA
>JALVZH010000210.1 GCA_027022105.1 Bacteroidales bacterium
CTCTTACTGAGAACGGGATCATCAAAACAGCACCTGTTGCAAAAATATAAAATTTTTTTGCATTTTTTCTTGGATTTTAACGGTATAACTTTCGGGTCTCAGCCCACAAGGCTTACCGCGACCCAAAAGGTCAGATTTCAGCCCACAAGGCTTACCGCGACCCAAAAGGTCAGATTTCAGCCCGCATGGCTTGCCGCGACCCAAAAGGTCAGGTCTCAGGCCACATGGCTTGCCGCGCCCCAAAAGGTTATTCCGCTCAGCGCCCTATGAATTACAGGAAAAAGTGTTAAGTCAGTAAATTTATTCCAAAGCAATGAACCGGCACCTTTGAACTTCTGAACCTTCTAACCTTTTAACATAAAAAATATTACATAAAACATAATTCATCCAAAAAATCACATCCAAAATCCCCCGGGATATAATACTTTTGCAGAAACATAAAGCGCTGACGTGGACGGAAAAGCTTTTTTAAAAGAGACAGGGAAAAATGAAATTTTCATACATTTTGCCCGTAAAATTTCTGAAAATCAAAGAATTTTATTAAAAGGAGTTTCAGGCTCTTCACCTGCAATATTCCTCGCAGCGCTATTTGAACAACCCGGCAAACAGCAGCACCTTGTTGTTATTCCCGATAAAGAAGAGGCGGTTTATTTTTATAATGATCTTGAAAACCTTTTGGATGACAGGGAAAAGGACTACAGCAGCAAAAGAGTGCTGTTTTATCCTACCACGTACAAACGTCCTTACGAGCCGGAAAAGCCGGACAAGGCCTATCAGCTTTCGCGTACCGAAGTGCTCAAAAGGTTTATGAACGACGACCGCAAAACCATTGTGGTTACCTACCCGGAAGCGCTTGCCGAAATGGTAATTACCAAGACTTACCTTAAAAAAAACCTTATAAAAATTGTAAAGGGCGAAACCGTTTCACAAGAGTTCCTCATTGATGTTTTGGATGAGTATCGTTTTGAGTATGTTGATTTTGTGGCCGAACCTGGACAATATGCCATCAGGGGAAGCATTATTGATATCTTCTCTTTTTCCAACGAGCATCCTTATCGCATCGAATTTTTCGGAGACACAATCGAATCCATCCGTTCTTTTGACGTAACATCGCAATTGTCGGTGGAGAAATACAACCGTATCACCATTCTGCCTGACATTCAGGACAGAACCATAGAAGAAAAAAGGATTCCGTTTCTTGATACCGTTCCCTCGTCCACCTTTCTGTGGTTAAAGGAAGTACCCATTATCAAATTGCGCATTGACGAAGAGTTTAAACGGGCACGGGAAATATTCAACAAAGTGGAAGACGGCAGCGCTGTAAATCCTGCAAACCTGTTTATTACCGGAAACCGGTTTGAAGAGAGCCTGCAACGTTTTAAAACCATCGAAACGGGACAAGCAGCATACTTCCGCAATGCCGGTGTGGTTGAATTTCATCAAACGGAGCAGCCTTCGTTTAACAAACGGTTCGATTTTTTAACGGAATACCTGTCGGGTAAAAGTAGTGAGGGATACAGAAATTTTATTTTCTCGGCAAACAAAAAACAGATAGAGCGGTTAGAAGCCATTTTCAGGGATATTGATGCCGAAAAAAAATCATTGCGGTTTCAACCGGTGTTGCTGGATTTGAGCCACGGTTTTGTTGACAACCACATGAAATGGGTCTGTTTTACCGACCATCAACTGTTTGAACGGTATTACAAATTCAAATTAAAAGAGGGTTTCGGCAGAAAAGAATCGTTAAGTATTCGCGAACTTTACGATTTGAAACCGGGAGATTACATCACACACATTGACCACGGCATCGGACGGTTCGACGGGTTGCAGGTAATAGATAACAACGGTAAAAAACAAGAAGCCCTGAGAATTATTTACAAAAACGGCGATATTTTATATGTCAGCATTCACTCGTTGCACCGTATTTCCAAATATGTGGGAAAAGAGGGCACCCCGCCTAAACTCAACAAACTGGGTTCGGGTGCCTGGAACAGGATGAAAAACAAAACCAAATCCAGAGTTAAAGACATTGCCCGCGACCTTATCAAACTATATGCTAAGCGCAAAAGTGCCAAAGGGTTTGCCTTTTCACCCGATTCTTATCTGCAAACAGAGTTGGAAGCATCTTTTATTTACGAAGATACCCCCGACCAGAACAAAGCCACCCGCGATGTAAAAGCCGACATGGAGAAGCCTTGGCCCATGGACCGACTGGTATGCGGCGATGTGGGGTTCGGAAAAACGGAAGTGGCTATCCGGGCTGCTTTTAAAGCCGTAAGCGATTCAAAACAGGTGGCCGTGCTTGTTCCCACAACCATTTTGGCATTGCAACATTTCAAAACATTCAGCGAAAGATTGAAGGATTTTCCCGTTACCATTGATTACATCAATCGCTTTAAGAGTCCAAAACAACAAAAAGAGGTTCTGCAAAAGGCCGAAAAGGGACTGGTTGACATCCTGATAGGAACACACAGGCTGTTGAGCAAGGATGTGAAATTTAAAGACTTGGGATTGTATATTATAGACGAAGAGCAGAAATTCGGTGTGGCTGCCAAAGAAAAGCTGAGGCAACTGCGAGCCACAGTGGACACCCTTACCCTGACGGCAACCCCCATCCCGCGTACACTGCAGTTTTCATTGATGGGTGCCCGCGACCTTTCCATCATCAATACGCCCCCGCCCAACCGCTATCCCATTCAAACCGAAGTGCGCTCGTTTAATCCCGATACCATACGCGAAGCCATAATGTATGAAGTTTCACGGGGCGGACAGGTGTTTTTTGTACACAACCGCATTAAAAACATTATGGATGTGTATGCCATGATTGAGAAATTTGTTCCGGGAGTTCGTATTGCCGTGGGGCACGGACAGATGGAGGGTGCAAAACTGGAAAAAACCATGCTTGATTTTATCAACGGCATGTACGATGTGTTGCTTTCTACCACCATTATTGAGTCGGGACTGGATATTCCTAATGCCAACACCATCATCATTAACGATGCGCAGAACTACGGATTGAGCGACCTGCACCAGTTGCGGGGCAGGGTAGGCCGTTCCAACAAAAAAGCTTTCTGCTACCTTTTGACACCGCCCGTTACTTCGTTAACACAGGATGCCCGTAAGCGCTTAAAAGCCATAACCGATTTTGCCGATTTGGGAAGCGGATTTAACATTGCCATGCGCGACCTGGATATCCGCGGAGCGGGCAATATTCTCGGTGCCGAACAAAGCGGTTTTATTTCGGAAATAGGTATGGAGATGTATCACAACATTCTTGACGATGCCGTAAGGGAGCTGAAACAGTCGGAATTTAAAGAGCTGTTTGCCGGCGACAAAAGCCTGCTAAAACCCAAAGAGTGTCAACTGGAAACCGACCTCGAAGTGAGGATACCCGAAGATTATGTGATGAATATTACCGAGCGGCTGTCACTGTATAAGGAGTTGGATTCGGCACGCAGCGAAGAGGAACTTATTGCTTTTAAAGAGCAACTGCGCGATCGCTTCGGAGAAATACCGCAACCTGTTCTCTCTATTATCAATGCGGTACGGCTTCGCTGGCTGGCAGCAGAGGCCGGTTTTGAGAAACTGGTGCTGAAACGGGGACGTATGTCGGGTTATCTTCCCGGAGAGGAGAATGCTGATTTTGTACAGTCGGAACAATTCGGCGCAATACTGGAATTCATTAAAAGCAACCCCGGGTCGGTTTCGTTACGCGAAAAAGAGGGAAAACCGGTGGTGTTGTTCCGGTCGGTTGACACCATTGAAAAAGCAATGCAATTTCTTGAAGGAATAAAAAAGGCATAAAAAAACCTTGCAACAAAATTGTTACAAGGCTCTATCAAAAAAACAATGCGATTAATTTTTCCTTTGGCGTTGATCGCGTTTTACCGTTTGCATTACCGTACCCACTTCATCCAGCACATCATCGCTGATATCTAATTTGGGATTACCGTAAAGAAGCACGGGCCCGCCGGCTTTATCAAACACCATATCAATATTTCTGGTGGTGGCAACCGTCTCGATGGCATTAAACACTTTTTCCTGAATGGGTTGCACCAGTTCCTGACGCTTTTTAAAAAGATCTCCTTCGGGACCGAAGTATTTCTTTTGTAATTCTTTGGCCTCTTTTTCCTTTGCTATTATCTCATCTTCACGTTTCTTTTTTACATCTGCCGGAAGCAAAACCGATTCGGCCTGATACTTTTTATAAAGCTCTTTAACCTCTTTGTATCTGGCATCAATCTCGTCCTGCCATTTTTTCGACATAGCATCCAATTCATCCTGGGCATCGGTATATTCAGGGATATTGCTCAAAACATATTCCGTGTCAATAAAAGCATATTTCTGAGCCTGAACACGGTTGGGAGAAAAAGCAAGCACGACCGCAAACAGTGCTGCCAATGCCGGGATTCCGATTAATTTTTTCATGGTATTACGTTTTATAAATTTCAAACGGTAAAATCACAATAACCTTGCCAAAAGGAATAAAAAAAAGTCGCCCCGGTAGTATCAGGACGACTTTTTTAATAATTAACCCGGTGATTATTCAACAATCATCTTACGGGTAACTTTGTTTGTACCTGCATTAACAGTATAGAAATAAACACCTGTTGAAAGGTTATCGCTGCTAATGGTAAGGTTATGGGTTCCTGCATTCAGGTATCCGTAATTTTTAGACATAACTTTTTGTCCTGTCAGAGTAAATACATCAATGCTTACGGAGCTTCCCGATTTCAGCGATACGTTTACGTAAGTAGTACCATTGAAAGGATTGGGGAAGTTTTGCGAAACGGCAACATTCGATTCGCTTGCAACTTTGTTTTGGCCAATACCCTGAACGGTAAAGTCGGCATCGCTAAACGAAAAGTCCTGAATGTATTCAAACTGTACAGGTTGAATAGGATCGTTGGGATCCATATTTTCATATACAAACGGAATATTGTATGTACCTGCGGCAGGTTCAAAGTCAACTTTAGGAGCAGCGAAGAAATATGCCTGCCACATGGCATCCGAGAAAAGTGTAACATTGGTAGGTCCGTCGGGATTGGCTGCATCACCACTTTGTGTTTTCAAATAAGTAGCAGGGTCAAAACCACGGATGAAAATATTGGGTTGATTGTTTTCTTCTGCATCTTCAATATCGGTATCTAACCAGGAAATGAAGAATTTGCTGTAGTCCTGTGAAGCGGTAATCTGGATACGGTTGTCACAACTGATGTCTCCGAAAGAACCACGGAAGTTCAAAAGACGTCCCATTTCTTCGGCATACCAGGTTGTACCGCCGTCGTCGGTAAAGATATCGTAAGCAGCAATATAACCTTTAGCGGTAATAATACTGTAAGCATCACTACCTGTGGGACCGATTACAACTGCAATATGCATGTTTCCGTTGTTATCAACGGCAATGTCAAAATCGAAAGCAGTGGTGTAATTAATGTCTTCACGGGCAGGAACCGGAGGCTCAAACAGGTTGGCAATGGCCGAATCGGAAAGGTGATGGTAAACAATACCGCCTAAACCGTTGGCACCATCCAATTGAATAAAATAAGGTCCGTCCCAGGTTTCACCTGCATCTGTCGATTTCCAGTAAATAGGATAATATCCTGAAAATCCACCCGGTTGTTCTGCCGAACCGTCGTCACCCAATACACAGATATAACCTGTTTGACCGTCAGGGCTGAAAGCAACTTTTTCATCGGCGGTTCCACCACTACCCGGCATGGGAGCATCCATCAACTCTTCGGTATAAACAAAATCCTGTGCGTCGTCATCCCAGTAACCTCTGATAAGGTTAAGAGCATCAAGATAAGTGCTGCCGGAAATATCATAGTTAATATCAACTACCATTGATAATCCCTGTGAAGTCAAATCATAAGCGCTGGGGATTAAATGATAGAAATCGTCATGTGATGACAACAGGTTCTTTGTATGAACCGAAGTGTCGCCGATTTGAGCAACGCCATAGCTGTATCCACCCCAGCTGCCACCGTTGGAACCGTCGAGGTTCGGGCCGAAAAATACAATATATGCATTGGCCGGATCGGTATTTCCTTCGGGATTGTAAATACCGTGGTTGGGATAACGGGCGGCATCAAGATAATAGGTACCACCGGCATTGTTGGTAGCACGGTAAACCTCAATCTCATTAACCCAGTTTTGTCCGCCGTCGATGGAACGGTCGTAACCGTAATCTCCCGAATATCCACCCGGATCGAGGGCACCACCCATACGGTGGAAATTGCTGACGGTGTTCAATGTAGGATCAACCCATACATAAGAACGTTGGTTACCATAATAACCGTAAGCATTGGCAGAAGTTCCGATAGGAACAATGGAAACAATATTAACGTCTCTGTCGGCAGGAGGCGTAATTCTTTTGGTTTGTTTGTCGGCTTTTACCATGGGTACGGCATTCAGCGGCTGGTCACCCGGTAAAATACGACTCAAAGCCTTTTTTTCTTTACCATTAATACGGAATTGGTAAGCCTGTTGTGCATAAACAGACAACCCCAGTCCGATAACCAAAACAAAAAGTAAAATTCTTTTCATAACATTTTAATTTAGTGAATAAAAAATCGTTTAATTGCTGCCAAAAATACAAAATATTAAAAATAAGTCAAGACTTACAATTAAAAGTTTGTTTCTTATTTAAACCAACCGTCTTTTTGCCGCTGATTTTATGACCAAAGCAATGTTTTTATCGCCTTCAAATTCTGTTCGTTAATGATATTTTTCGCTTCGGGAGTATATAAAAATTCGATTTTACCGGCATAAACCTCAGTAACTTTTCCCCTGACCATTTTCATTGTAGAGTTGAGCATTCTGTTCTCCTCGGTAAAGCCCTCGGTAAGGATAGCTACTGCGGCAGGCAACCAGCGTTGCGGAAACATATCTTCAAATTTACCACCTTTAAAATATTCATCAAGTTCCTCTTTAATCTTTTTCAAAGTAGCAGCGGCGGCATCATCGGAACCCGGTTCAAGTCGTTGCGCTTTAATGTGTGCCAGTAAAGCCTGTTTGTTAGGATAAATTAATCCTGTGGTATAGGGATTCTGGTTGTTGTAAAGCATGCATTGTTCAATAAACGGGGAATTGTCCACTAATGCTTCTTCAATACCTTCGGGACTGTATTTTTCGCCGTCGTTGCCTATAAGCAGACTTTTGAAACGTCCCAGTACATAGAGAAATCCGTCTTCATCCATGTATCCCATATCGCCCGTAAAGAGCCACCCGTCTTTAATGGTTTCGGCAGTGGCTTTTTCATTTTTCCAGTAACCTTTCATTACGTTTTCGCCTTTTACCACAATCTCGCCTTTTTGTCCGGTGGGGAGTTCGTTTCCGTCCTCATCACAAATTTTAAGTTCCAAAGGCTTTACCAGAAAACCCGAAGAGCCCATCTTGTGTTTTTGGGGTGCATTGGAAGAGATGACCGGAGAGGCCTCCGATAAGCCGTAACCCTGATAAACGGGAATACCTATTGCATAAAAGAAGCGTTGCAGTTCGATATCGAGCAGTGCCCCGCCGCCAATAAAATATTGCAGCCTGCCTCCGAAATTCTCCCTGATTTTGCTAAACAGAATTTTATCGTACAGCATAACCAGCGGTTTGAGGAAAGCGCGCATCCCTTTTCCTCTGTCCCAGCCAATGCCGTTGTACCTGTAGGCTGTTTTCAGTGCCGAACGAAACAGTTTTTCCACCTTTGGCCCTTTGGCTTTTACTCCTGCTTCAATATTTTTCCTGAAATTTTTCGACAGCGCGGGAACACTCAACAGGAACGTAGGTTTGGTCTCCTTGATGTTAACCGGAATATTCCTCAATGTTTCCATTACGGTTTTTCCCGGTTCCACAACCGAAAGGCTGGCGCCGTTGGCAATAACAGTATAAAGCCCTACCGTATGGGCAAAAGAGTGATCCCAGGGCAGAATTAACAGGGTGCTAAACCACGATTGAACATCCACAAGAGTTCCGGCCTGTTCGGTGTTGGCAGTGTAATTGCGGTGCGTTAACATAATTCCTTTTGGGTCGGCAGTGGTGCCCGAAGTGTAACTTATGTTGGCAAGGTCGTCACCTTTTACGGCACTTCGCCGTTTTTCAACCTCCTCTTTTAAACCGTCGTAAAGCTCTTTGCCCCTTTTTTCGATTTCACTGAAAGGAACCTCGTCCGCTTCTGTTTCCACTTCTCCCATAACCACCGTTTTTTTTATCAGCGGCAGTTCCTGTTTCAGGTTTCTTATTTTATTCAGCTGGCGGTCGCTGGTAATTATCCATTTCGATTCGGAATGTTTTATCCGGAATGCTATTTCGGACGGCTCGTTCAGCTTTACCGACAAAGGGACATCGGCAGCACCTATATGTAAAACGGCCAATTCGGCAATGAGCCACTCGCTTCTTCCTTCGGCAAGCAGGGCCACATGGTCTCCTGCTTCAATGCCCATATCAATCAATCCGGCAGCAAAATGATATACTCTTTGACGAACCTCTTTGTAAGTCATGGGCTGGTATTTTCCCTCTTTTTTCTCCCATATCAGGGGATTATCGGGGAATTTCGAAACACTCTCTTCAAACAGACCGGGAATTGTTTTCATATTTATTTCTTTTAGCGGCAACGAAAATAAAGAAAAATAGAGAAATCAAAATTTTTTGCCCGACCATGAAAAGGGAAAAATGAAAATTAAAAACAATACCAAACCAAAGAAGATTGCTACAAGAATCTACATTGCTAATTTTATTACTTTCGCCTCGTAAAAAAAGAGAAGATGTACAAGTATTTGAAAGTATTGGCCGCTGTTCTGCTGCTTGGTGCGGTATCGTGCAGCACACCACAAAAAACGGTAGAGATAAACGGACAAAAAGTTCCCGTCAAAGTTTTTACTGATGAACAGATTCAGGCGGATGCCTGGGCGCTGACCTATATGCA
>JALVZH010000211.1 GCA_027022105.1 Bacteroidales bacterium
GTCCACCTCTTCCCATTCCGAACAGAGAAGTTAAGCCTGCCAGCGCCGATGATACTGCCATTACGGTGGGAAAGTAGGTCGTCGCCGAACTTTTATAAGCCTTCGTGGATTCCACGGAGGCTTTTTTATTGGAGACAGCGATCAGATAAAGAACCTACTGATTAATTTCCAATGTTCCGTTAACAGTAACGGTTGCCCCTTCCTGGACTATCAGTTTATTGCATTTTGCCGTAACGCCATTGGGAATTGACGGAAAGTTCCCTCCCGATGGTGATGCAGGAATCGTTACGTTATACGACATGGTTGGGACTATTCCTTTCGACCAGTTCGATTCCGTATTCCATTGGCTTGTGGTTCCAATCCAAACATTTTCATCGGGTATTACCTCTATGGCATAGTCTTCAACTTCACCATGGCTTACCTGTCCGCATGCAGGATAGTTATTTTGAAATCCCAACCGGATACGCATACGGGTAAAACCGATAACGGCGTCATTCGGAACAACAACAGTTCCTTGTTCAGTATAATAAGCAATATCCTCGGCAAAACAGGCTTCGTTCGCATCGTCGAAATCACCATCCCTGTTCCAATCAATCCAGCAAGAAAGGGTATCATGTAAATATGCACTTCCAAAATGAACGGTAACAGTATAAGATGATCCTACTTTCATTTGTGTTGATAAAGAGTCATAATCTGTATATCCGTCGGAACCTGTTCCCGAGTTATCAATAGAGCCGACACTCACCTCATCAATGTAGGTTGTTCCGCCTCCTGAAGCCGAACAATAATCGGAAACCCTTATGTATTCTGTTTTTATTACCGAATCACTTCCATGGGCATTTGCAGCTGTTAGTTGCACCTGATAATATCCTGAGGCATTAAATTGAACCTGTGGATTTTGAGAATTGGCACTGGTGCCGTTTTTATATGTTACCGTAACAGGTGAAAAACTCCATTGCCATGATGTTGGTGTGTTGGTAGATAAATCTGTAAAATAGACGGTTTGTGAGGTTGAAGGTATTCTTTTGTCAGCTGTAAAATCGGTAACCGGAGGTGAGTTTGGCGGAGAATAGAGGTCCGATTCCCATATTCCGCGACCAAACGTGGCTACACGCAACTTGCTTTGGCTAGCGTTGTTGTCGTAATATATTTCAAGTTCGCTAACCACCACATTGGGAAGTCCCGTACTGAAACTTGTCCAATTTGAAGTGCCGCGTTTTATATAAACACCCACATCAGTACCTGCATATAGCTCCGTAGTTGATGTTTCCTGAGTATTTTGAACGATGCACATTACCGGAATTGAAGGTAAACCGGTAGAGATATTGGACCAGGTAGCTCCGCCGTCGGTTGTTTCATATACACCATGGGCATTATACTGTCCGAAAGTAACCCATGCAGTATTTGAATCATCATCTTTTACGGCAATATATGTTATTGAAGATGAGGTTACCGGTAATGTCCCTGTTCTCTCGGTCCATGTTGTACCTCCATCGGTAGTTACCCAGATTTGGTCGGGATCGGCAGCATAAATAACCTGACTGTTCGATGGCGCCACTGCAAGGCTGCGTATTTTTGATGTTGTGTTCATTGTAGATATTTTAGTCCAGCTATCCCCTTGATCCGTAGATTTCCATACGTTATTCATGCCTATGTACAGTGTTTGGTTATTATTCGGATCCATAACATAGGGTGTTACCCAATAGCCCGTTTCATTCAATCCGTTAATGGCATTTCCGGTAGAAGGATTTCTGGTTATGTATGTTGAACTATTCCAGTGATTTGTGGTACGATAAACATATCCGTTTTGCGAACATCCGTATTGGGTATTGGCATCGCTAAAGTCGATAATACATTCCATGCCGTCACCTCCAAGGGCATTTGACCAGTTGCCTCCTGAATAATATTTGGTTCCGTTATCCTGCAAACCGCCTATTATTTCGGTAGAAGTTGTTTGGGCAACGCTTAGGCGGTAAAATTGACTGGGAATGGTTCCGTTTGTTTTATCAGTCCATGAATTCCCTCCGTCAGAAGTCTGATAAATACCTCCGTCGTTGGTTTCAAACAGTGCGTTGTCGCTACTTCTGAATCGAAGCATGTGCTTGTCGGCATGCACAACAGGAGCCCCGTTTTTATTATATGTTGGAGAACCTGTCCAGCAGTTGACAGCGGTCCATGAACTTCCCCCATCAGTTGATTTAAAGGTATTTATTCCTCCAAGGTACAGTGTGTTGGCATCTGTTGGCATTGCGTCAAGAGCCAAGTCATAACTTCCTTGTCCGGTGGTTCCCGACCCGTCGGTAACAAGCCCCAGAAGGTTATGATTCGCAACGGAGCCGTCATATACCATTGAAAATGAGGTGCCGCTGTTGGTTGATTTATAAACGCCGTAAAGTTTGTTACTCGAATTGGCCTCAACGGCATACACCCAGTTGGGTTGTGCTGCACTTACTGCAAGGACTATTCGTCTTCCCCCGGAATTGTAATTGTCAAAAGTTTTTGTCCATGTGGTTCCGCCATTCGTTGAAACATATATCATTCCTACTTTGGTGCCGGCATAAATGGTTTGAGAATCGCCGGGTTTAAACTCCAAATCAACATACATATTGGCGGTTAAACGTGTAAAGGATATTCCGCCGTCGGTACTTTTAAATAGTCCGGTATTTGATGAACCTCCTGAGGATGAATAAGTAGCGGCATATATGGTTTGGTGATCATCAGGGTCAACAAGTATATCTGTAACCACGATTCTCTCACTTGCCGAAAAACTTAATCCGGTTGCCGACCAGGTGCTGCCTCCGTCGGTTGATTTTAATACACCTATTCCGTTATTGTCGTTACTTTGTCCGCCGCCTAGCGACCACATACTGCCGCCGTCCCTGTCGCCGGTTCCGATGTAAATGGTATCGGATGCTGCGGTTGTTCCTGCCAATACGGCAACTGCACTAACACCTAAAACATCGTTATTGTCGGTTAATGCCGTCCAGCTTGTGGCATCATCGGTTGTTTTCCAAAGTCCGCCAGATGGGGATCCGGCATAATAGGTATTGTTGTCTCCGGGACGGAAATCAATACAATTAAATCGCCCAATACCGTAATATCCTCCCGGTGACGAATTGGGACCGATTACCGTCCAGTTACCGCCCGAACTTGTCGTTCCCCTGCTTGCTTCTATTTGATGATGAATATCGGCAGCCGTGATATCAGGAAATTTTCCTGTAACAGGATTTACTCTTTGTTCCCAGTAATATTCAAGCCGTTTGAATTGCTTCCAGCCTGCAGCTTTTATTCTTTTACCGTTTTCGTAATAATACCCGTCTTTTACGTGATAAGGTGCCCAGTAATCATAAAACTCTTTTTGAATGTCAAAAAACGACTTTTCTTTTTCTTTTTTTTCTTTCGAAACTTTTTGTAATGCACTGCTGCTTTTTTGAGCATAAAGATTGAATGATATTATCAGAGATAATAAAATCAGAAGATTGCTTTTCATATGATGTAAAATTTAAAATTCAGACCTTCAATATCCGGTTTTAAAAGAAATCAATTAAAACACATTACAGTGATAATATTGGTCTTTTAAATGTTTTTGTAAAAAAACAGATATTGAAGATAATAATCAGACAAAAATAAGAATTTTTTTAATTGTCAATTTCCACTTTTAGCGTTCCTTTTATGGTAATTACAGCTCCCGACTGAAGTGTAAGTTTGTGGCACTGTGCCGTACTACCTGCTTTTATTTCGGGGAAAACGCCGCCCGAAGGTGTAGTGGGTATTTTTACATTATAATCGTTGGTTGGAGTTACTCCCAGTGACCAGTTATTCGAATCCGACCAATCGTTACTGTTTGTTCCCTGCCATGTATTGGTTTCGCGTTCCACACTGATGGTATAATCCTCCACCTCTCCTTCCCAGGCATCTCCGCATGAGCTTCCGCAATTGGAACCTGCGGTTTTTATCCTGACACGCATTCTTTTTGTACCGTAGGAAGTTCCTGTCGGGACTTGGAAGTTGCCGTTTTCTATTTTTCCATAGTTATTAACAACACAAACCATTTGCTCTCCTGCATCGGTAAAATCCCCGTCTTCATTCCAGTCAACCCATACGCCGAGGTCGTCATCCTGATTTCCGGTATTGCCGTTATGAACTGTAATAAAGTAAGTATATCCCAAATGCAATACCGTTGAAAGTATAGTGTAATTTTTATATCCGTCCGATCCTGTTCCTGTATTCTGAATATTCTGAAGTTCAACATCGGTAATATAAGAAGCGTCGCCCGCAAAACCTTCTGCATCGCAATACCCCACATTGATGTAATTTTGTTTTGTTTCGCTGCCGCTTCCTGCACTGTTGGTTGCTGTCAGCGTAACCGTATAGGTGCCAATGGCAGTAAATTGAACTTTCGGGTTTACCGAGGTTGAAGAGGTACCGTCAACATAGGTGACATTGTTGGGAGAAAAATTCCATAACCACGATTGGGGAACATTTGACGATTGGTCGGTAAAAGAGACGGTGGCATTGATTTCGGGTGTTGTATCGCTGGCAGTAAAATCGGTTACGGGAGGAGAAGAGGGTGTAGAAAAGAGTTCTGATTCCCATAAACCGCGTCCATAAGTTGCTGCTCTTAACCTGCTGTTGGAATGGTTGGCATCGTCGTAATAAATTTCCAACTCGGTAACAACCACATTGGGTAATCCCGAGTTGAATTCAAACCAGTTTCCTTCACCCATTTTTGTATATACACCCACATCGGTTGCGGCATAGAGTTCCGTTTGTGTTGAGTTTTGTTTGTTTTCGACAACGCACATAACCGGTGCGGCAGGCAGGCCGGTAGAGATATTTGTCCAGGTTGTACCGCCATCGGTTGAAGAAAATACACCGTTGTTGTCGTATTCACCCATGGATACCCACAATTTGGATGCATCGCTGTTGCTTACGGAGATATAGGTAATGTTTGCGGCATTTGTGGGCAAAGAGCCGGTAATATTGCTCCAGTTGGTTCCACCGTCGGTTGTTTTCCAAATGGAATCTTTTCCTGCGACGTAAATTGTCTGGTTGTCGGATGGTGCCACTGCAAGCGAACGCAATTTGTTCGAATAATTCATGGATGAGATTTTTGTCCAGCTATCCCCTTTGTCAGTTGATTTCCAAACATTTTCAAGTCCTATGTACAATGTCTCGTGATTGGAAGGGTCAATGGCATAAGGGGTTACCCAGCTTCCGGTTTCCGTTAATCCGTGAATGGGATTTCCGGCATAATCCTGGGTTATTCTTGTTGAATTGCTCCAATGGTCTGTTGTCCGCTCGATATTGCCTTCCGGTGTTGATGCGTACTGGATGTTGTGGTCCGAATAATCAATAAGACATTCCGTTCCGTCGCCACCTACCACATCCGACCATGTTCCCGAATTGTACAATTTACTGCCATTATCCTGCAAGCCGGTAATGATTTCGGTGGAAGTGGTTTTGTTAATGCCGAGGCGGTACATCTGGCTTGGGATGATGCCATTTGTCTTATCCGTCCATGAACCGCCGTCGTCGGAAGTGGTATAAATACCACCGTCGTTACCATTAAAAAGCATGCCGTCGCTGCTTCTGAAATGCAAAGTATGGTGATCGGCATGAACAACGGGAGCGCCGTTTTTATTATAAGTTGCAGAACTTGTCCAGCAGGTTACGGCTGTCCATGTGGCACCGCCGTCGGTTGATTTATGAATATTTACCCCGCCGAGAAAAACCTTGTTTTTATCTGACGGTGAAACGGCAAGTGATAAATCATAGGAACCCTGCCCTCCGGCATCACTGCCATCGGTTTTCCAACCGAGAAGATTGTGATTGGCTGCCGTACCGTCATAAACCTTGGTGAATGAAGCTCCCGAATCGGTGGATTTATAAACACCTTCGAGGCTGTTGTCGTTTTTGCATACCACTGCATATACATAGGCGGGGTCATTGGCAGTTACGGCAAGTTCAATCCTTCTTTCGTTTGAGGTAAATGTTTTTACGGCCGACCACGTGCTGCCGCCGTCGGTGGATTTTTCAATAACGGGTTGCCCCCAGTAAGACTCTGTGGCCGCATAGAGTACGGAAGTGTCACCGGGTTTGTATTCCATGTCCGTAAAGTTTTCCCAGTAAGCATTCGACCATGTATCGCCTCCGTCATACGAAACATAAATACCGTATGACGTTGCTGCAAAAACGGTGTTATACCTCTCGGGATTTATCAAAACCCTGTTAACGGTAACGTATTCGAAAGCATGAAATGTAAGTCCTGTTGCCGACCAGGTAGAGCCGCCATCGGTGGATTTCAGAACTCCGATTCCATTGTTGTCGTTGTGTTGACCGCCTCCCAGTGTATGTAGTGAACCTCCGTCACGGTCGCCGGTACCTATGTAAATGGTGTGCGAGGTAGCATAGTCGGGTGAAATGGCAATGTCGCTTACGCCGAGAACACTGTTGTTGTCTGTTAACGGGTTCCAGGTGGAACCGTTATCGGTGGTAACCCACAGACCTCCGCTTGGCGAACCGACCCACCAGGTGTTGTTGTCGGAAGGGTGAAATGCAACGCAATTGATGCGCCCCAAACCTTCATAACCTCCCGTTGTGGAGGAAGGGCCGAGAGAGATCCAGTTGCCGCCGGAAGCCGTAATGCCGTATGTGATACATCGTGCCGAAGGATTGAAAACGGCATCCTGCGTTGTGTCGGGGAAGGCGCCTGTTTGCGGGTCCACACGGTTTTCCCAATACCATTCCCACCTTTTAAATTGTTTCCAGCCGGGGGCTTTTTTTCTTTCCCCCTTTTCATAATAGTAGCCGTTTTTTACGTGATACGGTGCCCAGTAATTGTAAAATTCTTTTCTAATCTCAAAAAAATTTTTTCCAGAGGCGTTTGCTGTTTGCTGCTGCAATTGATGGTTACCGGTTTGCTGTGCATTGCTCCATGCTGCAAACATTAGAGCAATGGATATTAAAATAAGCTTTTTCATTATGGTTTTATGCTTTTATCATGGTGTTCATTAATTGGTATTGGTATAAACAAACAGATTATGAAAATTAATGCTAATGATCAACTTTCACAGGTCAAAAGTAATGAAAAATCAATAAAAACGATTTTAAGTCAGTAACTTTCGGTAAAATGTTGATAGAAACGGGCCGTTAACGGTTAATTGTTTTTAAAATAATAGACTTTTCCTCTGTCTTGATCCCCGTTAACCGTTTTACCGTCAGCACCTGTGATTATGTAATTACCATTGATTGCAACACTTGTCCCGAAATGATCGTTTTCCTCCCCGTCGGAAGCGGAAATGTCGGTTACTTTGCTCCAAACCGAACCGTTTCTGTGGTAAACGGCAGCTTTTCCCTGGGATTGATTGCCGCCTATTGTCTCATTTTCCATTCCAACGATGGCATAATCACCCGAAATAGCAACATCGCTGCAATTATCCACCTCTTCCAGTTGCATTTGTTGGCTCCATCCGCCCGAAGTACGGTGATATACAAACACATTATCACCGGATGCCACGATTAAATAATTACCGTCTATCGAAATGCTAAATGGTGACCCATCCGGGTTTACAGCTGCCTGCTGTGTCCAGGAGCTACCGCTTCGGTGGAAGACATAGAATTCAGTTCCTCCCGTAACCGCTGCGTAATCTCCCGAAATGGAAACACTTTCTCCGAATTCATCATTGGAAGAGCCGTTGGAAGCGGTTAATTTTGCCTGTTCGGTCCATGTTGACCCGTTAAAATAATAGATGTAAGCCTCCCCCTGACTTGAATTGCCGCCGACATCTTTTCCGTAGGCTCCTACAATAATGTAATTTCCGTCAATGTCCACGCTGTTCCCAAAGTTATCAAATGCACTGCCGTCGGAAGCGGTAAGTTCTCCCTGTTCAGGCCAGGTATTGCCGTTTCTGTAAAAAACATAAGCTTTTCCCTGATAATTGTTTCCGTTGACAGATTTTCTCCCGGCTCCAACTACCGCTTTATCACCGTCAATGGCAACACTGCTTCCAAACCAGTCCTGATCATCAACATCGGAACCAGCCAAAATAGCTTGTTGTTCCCAATTGTCTCCGTTTCGATGAAAAATATATGCACTTCCCTGATGATAATTTCCCGAAACATCTTTTAAATAAGCTCCTGCTATTGAATAATCTCCCAAAATATCTACGCTGTTCCCGAAATAGTCGTCGGCTTCACCGTCCGAACTAACGGAGGATGCATTTTGATAATTTAGCGGGGGATTTCCCCAACCCGTAATTTTTTTTGTTAACGAAACCCAATGAGAACCGTCATAGCCTTCAAAATCGCCATAATTATAATAACTATGCAATTTTAACATGCCGGCCTCTGCCGGGCCGCTTCCCGAACCGATTTTAACTGCGGCATTGATATCAACATCCCCGTAAAACAAGGTTTTCCCATGACCTACATTATTTATTTCCAAATTACAACCGCTCCAGCTACCGTAATTAAAAGCTTCTATCCTGGCATTGGTATCGCTGTCGTCGTGGTTTGGCGAAACAAATAAGAGGGCACGCCGGGCACTGCCTTTTCCGTCGCTTACAATCATACGGCCGGAATGGCTTCCGGTGGTATTCGGGTTGGCTACTTCAAGGGCTTCGTTGGGACTTTCGGTGCCTATTCCCGTTTTCCCGTTCAAATAGACCTCATTTTCATAAAAATCACCGCCGATTAAAGGTTTTGAAGTGGAAGAGTTATCAATATATAATTTATAACTTCCGGTTTCATTATATCCGGCCTGATAACCGATAAAAATATTCTTTATACCGTTTATGTTACTGTGTCCGGCTTTGTTGCCCAAAGCAACATTTATATTTCCTGTTACGTTATTGGTCAGGGCTTCGTTTCCTGCGGCTACATTTCCGTATCCCGACGTATTGCTGTATAATGCCCAGTCGCCCAAAGCGGTATTGTTAAAACCCTCATCGTTATTGAGCATCGAGTGGCTGCCGGCAGCATTATTTGAATGTCCGGTGGTATTGCTCTCCAGTACGAAATCGCCAAAACCGGCATTACTGTAACCGCTTGTGGTGAGGCGTAAAGCTTTATAACCGAAGCCGGTGTTTTTATCGGTTGTGTTTTTGTTCAGGGCATAATACCCTGCAGCGGTATTGTATTTTCCATTTATATTAAGCGAAAGCGCCAGGCTTCCCAATGCAGTATTATGATCTCCGTTATCGCTTATGCTGAAAAACAGTGCATTATACCCTGTGGCAGTATTGTAATAAGAATCGGAACCTATAAATGGTAAAATATATCCGATCTGTGTATTGCCGTTGCCATTTGCGTTGTTTTGTATAGAATAACCTCCAATAGCAACATTGTTTTTTCCTGAAACATTATTGGTTAAGGCATTATATCCGATACCAACATTGTACAAACCGGATGAAGCATTGTTTTTTATTCCCGCACCTTTACCGAGATATACCGATTTTCCAACTCCCGTTTGCGAAATACGCCCTTTTACCGTCAACGGTGCCTGCGGATTTGCCGTTCCTATTCCCACGCTGTCGTATGTATAAATATAATTGCCGGTTGTATCCCAAACCTTTGCCGCTTCACCTATTTTTTTCCATTGATTTTCATCATAAAAGTAAAAAGCGTTATCATCGGTATTATAAATCATCAAACCGTCGGCGGGATTTGAAACATCTGCCATTTGACTGCTGTTCATCCTAGGGATTAAAACACCTTTGGTGCTGCTGTTTACATCCAATATTGCAGATGAATCGGCTTTTTCACCCGTAGTGTTGACAGATACCTGTGAAAAACCGGTTACGGTTATTGCCATTAATATTGCCAATACCAACTGTTTTGCGGTTATACCCGGTAGCTTTTTCATTCCATTTTGGTTTTTTATTACAATAACAATTGTTTCATTATTTGAATATCAACACATTAAAGATGTTTAATAATACTTTAAGAAATATACTTTACCCTGACTATATTTGTTATTAATTGTTTTTCGCGGTGCACTTATTATTGCATAATTATTTGAAATGGCAGTTGCCATTCCGAAATAATCGCTTGATTCACCGTCGTTTGCAGTGATAATCTTTTCTTCGACCCATTTGTTTCCCAAATGATGAAAAATATAAGCTCCCCCCTGAAAACTATTGCCGTGAACGTCTTTATCTTCGGCGCCCACTATAATGTAATCGCCTGAGATATCAATGTCGCTGCCAAAACCGTCATCCTGACATGAATCGGAAGGAAGCAAGGTACTATGCAGATACCAGGATGTACCACTTCTTTCGAAAATATATGCAGTATCATTATAACCGACAGCAATATAATCGCCATCTATGGCAACTGTTCCGTAACGGTTCAGGCTGTCTTGCAAATTCCATGAAGTATCGCTGCTGCTTTCCGTTCTTTTGTAAACATAGCTGTTGTGGTTGCTCGATACAACGGCATAAAATCCTGATATGGATACGCTTTGTCCAAATTCATCATTTTCCATTGCAGCGGGGTTTTCCAATACTTCCTGACAGTCGTTATCGAAAAATATGTAAGCCTTTCCTCTATAGTTAATACCGTTATAAGAATTATCCGGAGCTCCGACTATTGTATATCTTCCCGAGATGGAAACCGACCAACCGAAATGGTCTCCATCGCTGTTGTCCGGAGCCCTTAGCATACCTGTTTCCTGCCATCCCGTACCCGCTCCCAAATGATAGCGGTAGGCCAACCCCGGATTGTAACTTGCATAATGTCCATACGGAGCACCAATGACGGCATATTGATTATCGTTGTCAATGCTGAATCCAAAAAATTCGTGTTCAAAACCCTGGGGATTTTCTATAATTTGTGACTCATGCCATTCATCGTGGTATTCGGAATAGACATAGGCTTGTCCTACCTCCTGTAAACCGGATACTTTTTTATTTTTTGCCCCGACAAAAGCATAACCGTTGCTACTTACCGAAACGGAAATCCCAAACATATCGTTGGTATCACCGTCGGAAGCTATCGCATAGTCAACAGGCAGTATATTTGTGTTTTTTCCCCATCCGTCGGATTGTTTGGTTAAGGAAACCCATTCCGAGCCGGTATAACCTTCAAAATCTTTCCGGAAACTATTCCAGCGGATCATTCCCGCTTCCGGCTGCCGATCCGAAGGGCTGTATGCATATGACCCTGTTTTTAAGAAGCCGTCAATATAAGTATCACCGTAAAAAATTGTTTTTCCGGCACCAACCCTGTTAAATTCAAGATTACAACCGCTCCAGCTACCGTAATTAAATGCTTCTATCCTGGCGTTGGGATTACTGCCGTTGGCACTGGGCGATACAAACAAAAGCGCTCTGCGTCCGCTTCCCTGCCCGTCGCTTACAATCATACGCGCTCCGTAACTTCCCGACGAGTTTGTGTCGGCCACCTCAAGCAGTTCGTTGGGAGATGATGTGCCTATGCCCACTTTGCCGTTAAAATAGACAAGGTCGGAAGAAAAGTCGCCGCCAATCAACGGTTTGACGGTATCCGAATTTTCGATATAGAGTTTGTTGCTGCCTGTTTCGTAGTATCCTGCTTTGTTTCCGATAAATACATTCCCGCTACCGTTTGAAAGCTGATGGCCTGCTTTATTACCGAAAGCCGTATTGTTATCACCTGTTTGGAGGCTCATCAATGCTTCGTTGCCCACAGCGGTATTTCCGCTTCCCGATTCAAGTTTTTTCAGTGACCAGTCGCCGAATGCAGTGTTTTCTTTGCCTGAAGATATGTTTTCAAGGGATCTGGCACCTATTGCCGTATTGTAATCGTCATCATTTTTGTATAATGCATGGTAACCTGCCGCTGCATTGTTGTTGCCGTTGGTGTTGTTGTGCAACAATGCACCGGCTCCCAATGCCGTATTGTTATCATAATTGTTGTTGTATAGCGTGCTGTCTCCCAATGCAGTATTATAGTTCCCCGATATATTCAATCCCATTGAAGAAAATCCCATGGCTGTGTTTTCCTTGCCGGAAATATCAATTCCCAGTGCAATTCTGCCCACAGCAGTATTGTTGCTTACATCCGAACTTAATGATAAGGCCGTTACTCCGATGGCGGTGTTCTGTTCGCCTGTTGTGTTTAAACGCAGGGAATAGCTGCCCAGTCCCACATTGTATTCGCCTGTTGTGGTATGTTGCAACGATTGATAACCTATTCCTGTATTGTAAGTGTTAGTGCTGGTATCAATTTCAAGACCTGCACTGTCGCCAAGAAATACCGACATTCCCAAACCGGTTTGCGAAATAAGACCGTGAACCTCAAGCGGAGCATGAGGCGTATCGGTACCAATGGCCACGCTGTCGTTGGTATAAGCGTAATTTCCGTTTTCAATCCAGCCCGAGGCACCCTTCCCCACTTTTATCCAACTGTTTTGTTTGAAATAGTAAAAATGATTGTCATCGGTAACAAAAACCATTAACCCCTCGGCGGGATTATTTATGGCATCCCGTTGTGCGGCTGACATTCTGGGGATAAGCATGCCTTTGGAGGTTGATTTTACATCCAGTATTGCCGAATTTGCAGCCGCGCTTCCGTCATTATTAATGGCTACCTGTGCCGGTGCCAAAACGGTATTTATGAACAATGCGGAAAGCAATATGTATTTTTTTATACCCATTGTCATAAAGGTTATTTTCTTTCGATAAAACATACTTTTCCTTTTGCATCATTACAGCCGGTTACGGCCTGATCGCTATATATGGAAACACTGTATCCTGTTTGTGAGATTTCTAAATCGGAAGAAGTTATTTTTGCTTTAAGTTTCCATGTTGTATCGGCGAGATGGTAGATATAAGCTTTTCCGGCGTGGGAATATCCGTCAAAAGATTTGTAATTTGCCCCGACAATAGCATAATAATCCGTATAAAAATCATTTACACAGACGGCGTGACCAAAATTGTCGTAAGCGGCCCCATCGGGATTAATGAGGCTTGTATATTCCGACCATGATGAGCCGTTGTTTTTAAAGACATACACTTTCCCCTGATGGTAATTTCCACCCGTTTCTTTATTTTCGGCGCCGATAAATGCATAATCACCCGAGATGGAAACCGAATTTCCAAACCTGTCGTTTGCCGTTCCGTCGGAAGCATGCAGAATGTTTACCTCGTTTGATGAATATTGCCCGCCGTGAAAAATATAGGCGGCACCCTGCTGATAGTTTCCGTTAATCACTTTTTTACCAGCTCCGACCAGAACATCATATACCTGTGCATTTTCGGTATATGAATAATAAGCATAAATGGAAACACTGCTGCCGAAATTATCGTTTGCTGCTCCGTCGGAAGCGGTAAGCTGCCCTGCGAGTGTCCAACTGTCGCCTTTGTCGTTTGTATAATAAACATATGCTTTACCCTGATTGCTGTTTTTTCCATAGGCTCCCACAATGGCATACTGGTCGGCTGCACAAACGCTGTAACCGAAATGGTCGCCACCGGAACCGTCGGGCGGGGTTAAAGCAACAACCTGATACCAGCCCGAAGCATTAGGTTTAAAAATATATGCTTTTCCTTCGTTTGAGTTAACTCCATCGGCACCGATAATGGCATATGTATATCCCGTATTTGCCGTGTTATCTTCAAAAACCGATACGGATACTCCAAAGTGGTCGTTCGCCGCTCCTCCCGAGGCGGTTAAAATATCCTGTTGTGACCATGAAAGCCCACCGTCGTGAAAAACGTAAACTTTTCCCTGTTGCGTATGGCTGCCAACATCTTTAAGAGGTGCTCCTGCAAAAACATATTGGCTGGAAATGGAAACGCTTTGTCCGAAATAATCACCCGTGCTGATATCGGAACCTATGAAAGCCGTATCTTCCTGCATATCGGGCAAAACACCCCACCCGTTATAATTGCCGTTGAGGATTTTCCATTGGTTTCCGTCGTAACCTTCAAAAACTTTACGGGTATCGTCCCATCTGATCATTCCTTCCTGAGGCGAATTGTCTGCTGCTGAACTTGTGGATACTTTTACCAAACCCCGGACATTCATGTCGCTTCTGATATACGTTCTTCCATGGCCGACTCTGTTAAATTCAAGGTTGCATCCTGTCCAGCTTCCGTAATTAAAGGCTTCAATCCTGGCATTGGTATCGCTGTCGTCGTGATTGGGCGAAACAAAAAGTAAAGCCCGCCGCTGCGAACCTTTTCCGTCACTCACTATCATTCTTCCCGAATGGCTGCCCGAAGTATTGGAAGCAGCAACTTCAAGAAATTCATTAGGTGCTGAGGTAAAAATTCCCACTCTGCCATTCAAATATACCTCGTTTTTTGAGAAATCACCACCGATTAACGGATCATTGTTAAATGACGGCGTAATATACAGTTTATTGCTTCCATACTCATTATATCCCGCTTCGGTTCCCACAAATACATTTCCGCTTCCATTTATCAGGTAATGTGCTATTCCACTACCGAGACAGGTATTGTTGTTACCGACAACCATGGTTATCAATACCGAGTTTCCCAGGGCTGTATTGTTGCTTCCCGTTGTATTGGATACCAGACTGTAATCGCCCATAACGCTGTTTTCATTACCCGAGGTGTTCTTTTTCAGTGTTTTATAGCCCATGGCAGTGTTGTAATCTCCTGTGGTGTTGTTCCAAAGTGTCCGGTATCCGAGAGCCACATTATAAATTCCGGATGTGTTGTACCGCAAAGAAGATGCCCCGAGGGCGGTGTTGTAGCTGGCATTGGCGGCAAACAGGGCGCTGTCGCCGATCGCGGTATTGTTGTTTCCCGATGTATTAGAATAGATTGCAAATGCTCCGAATGCCGTGTTGTGTGTGCCTGTGGTATTTTTATATAAAGCTTTGTAACCGACAGCGGTATTAAAACCGGCATTATTGTTTTTCAGTGCATTGGAACCTACGGCAACATTATAACTACCACTTGAGTTGCTGTAAAGGGCTGAATCTCCCGCTGCAACATTCATTTTGCCGGAACTGTTGTTGTACATTGCCTTATAACCGATTGCTGTATTATCTTTTGATGTTGAAGGATTGGAATGATATCCGGCACCTTCTCCCAAATAAACAGATCGTCCTGTCTGTTTTTCTGAAATCAAACCGTGAACTTCTAACGGAGCGGAAGGAGAAGCAGTTTTTATACCTGCACTGTCGTTTGTATAAACATAATTTCCCTGTTCGTGCCACAGGGAATAATAACTGCCTATTTTTTTCCAGCCGTTATTGCCATAAAAATAAAAGGTGCTGTCATCGGTATCAAAAACAATTAGCCCTGGAACAGGTGAGTTTATCGCTTCACGTTGGAAAGAAGTCATTCTTGGAAAAAGAATGCCGAGGGAATCGGAATTTACATCCAACATGGCCGAATTGTCGGGTTGACCTCCGTTTGTATTAATGGCTACCTGTGCTCTGAGAACTTCTGAAAGAAAAATAATTATGAAAAAAATTGCTCTTCTTTTTTTCATGATTATGATATTTTATAGCAAAATTGAAGTATAAATAGAAAAAAAACAAATTTTCAGGGCATAAAATCACTAAAATTGTGTTAAAATTTCACAAAAGACTGAAACGGAATTTCAATGTTATGTATTATGTGGCGGGCAGATGAATTTTATTTTTATTGCTTAAACCAGCGGATGCAACAGCTCAATACCGTTTACATATTTTGAACTTTTGGTAAGCCGGAAAGGCAAACGGGTGCTGATATCCGGTGCCAAATCGCTGTTTTTGTAATCGTATTTGAGTTCTACAATCACATTATCGGTAGTGTACTTTTCGGTAAAACTGTTGTTTAACCGGCCAATACCGTAATACTGCAATTCGGTATCGGTAGTTACCCTGAATTTTCCATCGAAACTTAAGAAATATTCCCGCAGATAACGGTTTACAAGCGAGGGCTGAAGCTGCTTTAAAACACCCAGAGCCCAATCGGGGATGTTTGATTCTTCAAATATTGTTTGCAAATAGCCCGATGAGAAATTTTTGTCAATAGTAAACGGTTTTAAAGGGAATGAGCGTTTGTTGCCGAGAAATCCTTCACGAATCTTAAATTCAAGAACCGGTTTTTCAATTTTTCCCAACAGGTCGCCGTACCATCTGATGCGTGCTTTTTTCCGGCTTCCCCTGCCCGATACATTATCGTGATAAAACTCGAAATCTCCCGTATCAAGGTAAATGTTGTTAATATAACGGGGGTGGAAGATAGGGGAGAAGGCTGCGGGATGAATACGTATTTGTTGCTGAACCTGAGGCAGCATCATATCGCCTACATCGAATTTCCGCTCGAAACGGCTGTTTTCTGTATCAAATTCGGGGAAAAACAAAACGGTTATATTTTATTAATTTGCTTTATGATGTAGATTTACAGATTTATGTTGTAAAGCAGAAAATGAATTCCAATATTCCCCTCCTTGGAGGGGTAGGGGTGGGTTAATTATTGAAATATATTCATTTTCTGCTTTACAATATTTTACATTTAAATACATAACAATAACGTTTGCCACAAATAAGTATAAACGAGAACTTAAAACGATTTGCTCTCAACAAACGAAATACGTGCCGTACTGCTGATGCTCTTAATCCTCTCTTTCAGTTGCTGAAGTTTCCCGGGGTTTGGCGAATCAATGACAAACGAGGCCTCAATGGCACTTTCGTTTTCATCAAAACGTTTTAAGGTGTATTTGCCAAAGGTATCCTTTACCGCTGATACGATGTCGATTAGCTGCAACTTATCGTTCTCCGCCGATATATTAAGGTAAAGGTTCTGATATGTGCTGTTTCTTTTAATAAGGTGACGGCCCCAGATAATAACCATTCCAATGGCAAATGCTTCGACGACCACCAGCGTTTGGTTGGCGCCGAGCCCCAGCCCGATGGAAATGGCAAAAAAGAGGTAGGCAAGTTCTTCGGGTTCTTTAATGGCCGCACGAAAACGTACGATTGATAATGCACCAACCAGCCCGAGAGAAAGTGCCAGCGACGATTTTACAATGGTAATAATAAGCATGGTAGTGAATGCAATAAGCAGAAATACCCCTGCAAACTGCCGCCTGTTGGAAATGGTGCGGGCACATTTGATGTATGTGAACTCAAGTATTACCGCCAATATGATAATTACCACCGAGTTAATCAAAAAATCGGTAAATGAAATGTTCTGATTCTGAGTAATTAAAAATTTCTGAAAAAGACTCCACCTGTCGTTCATATGCTCAAATTTTAAAGGTGGCAAAAATAGTGATTAACTCGGATGTTGGCAAAAAGATTGCAAAAAATCGTTAACCGGTGTTCAAATCAGCCTGCGCAGGACCCGTATTTGCACCGCTTGCTTCGCTTTGTACAGTGTGTAAATATTTGGTGCGTGTACCTTTTTGTTTTTCAAATCAAGTATATCTCATAAAAATAATACATCCTAACGCGTGTCCACTGCAGGCTGATCAAAAATAATACATCATACATACTACATCAAAAATCATCTCTGAGCTTCGTATATCCTTCCCATTTTTCAATAAGCTGCAACATGTCACCGGGCAGGCTGCTATCGAAAAACATCTCTTTTCCGGTTGCCGGATGTACAAAGCCCAATGAGCGGGCGTGCAAAGCCTGACGCGGCATTATTTTAAAACAATTCTGAACAAACTGTTTGTATTTGGTAAATGTAGTTCCTTTTAAAATCCGGTCGCCACCGTATTTTGCATCGTTAAACAAAGGGTGTCCGATATATTTAAAGTGTGCCCGTATCTGGTGGGTACGCCCTGTTTCAAGCCGGCACTCAACAAGTGTTACATAGCCGAAACGTTGCAGTACCTTGTAATGGGTAACAGCCTCTTTGCCGTAATCACCCTCGGGAAACACCTTCATTTTTCTTCTGTCTTTGGGGTCTCTTCCTATGTGCCCTGAGATGGTTCCTTCGTCTTCGTCGAAATCGCCCCACACAAGAGCATTGTATTGGCGCCGTACCGAGTGCTCAAAAAACTGCCGTGCCAAAATACTTTGTGCCAGTTCGTTTTTTGCAACCACCAACAATCCGCTGGTATCCATATCAATACGGTGAACAAGGTAACCGAAGCCGTTTTCCACCTCTTGGCCGTTCTCTTTTTTAAAATGCCAGGCCAATGCATTCAGCAGCGTGCCGTTGTAATTGGCATGAGCCGGATGAACCACCATTCCTGCCGGTTTGTTCACCACAATCACATCTTTGTCTTCATAAACAATTTCCAGGGGAATATCCTCGGGATAAATAGTAAGGTCGCGGGGCGGATGGCTCAGTACCACCGTCACCACATCGCCGGGTTTAACTTTGTAATTGGGCTTTACCGCTTTGCCGTTAACAAGAATATTTCCTGCTTTGGCGGCCGTCTGTATTTTGTTTCTCGAAACATTGATAATACGGTTAAACAAAAACTTGTCAATGCGCTCCGGCGTTTGACCCGGGTCAACGGTAATTTTATGGTGTTCGTACAGAAGGTTGTTTTCCTCCGGGGAAATATCAGGTTTTGTCATTATTGTTTCTGAAATTTAGCCGTATAAAAATCGTTTCCCGATTTCATTCGCAGTAAATAAATGCCTTTTGGTAATCCCGACACATCAATATAATTGTGTGTTGTTTCCGTTTGAATAACCCTTGCTCCCAGCAACGAATAAACTTCAATTACGGAAGTACCGTTTTGCTCGTGTTTTAAATCGAAGTAGAGCCTGTTTTGTGCCGGATTGGGATATACTTTGAGTTTTTTGTTGGTCAAAATATGATTTCCGGAATTCAAAACAAGGTTGCTTCCGATAATGGGCCGTATGAGTAAGGCGCCGGCATAATTGCTTTGGTACCAGGTGTTTTCCACATTGTAAAAAATATTCTCCCTACGGTCGTGGTTGGCATCAAAACCGATGTTCAGGCCTCCGAATTGCGCCTGTTCAAACCCCACATAGATGGTTCCGGAAACCTTAAGCGGTTTTTCAAACATATAGGGATAGAAACTGTAAATACCGTCGTTCCATTCCACTCTTTTTCCGTCCTCTTCGTAAATCACCTCTCCCGGTTTTCCGTTGTTGTCGCTCCATACCATTAATTTAAAGTAGTTCGGATTGCTGTTGTTTTGAATGCGGTTGAAATGAATTTGAACGCCTTGCAGGGTGTCGGCCATGTTGAGTTTAAATTTACAGGCAAGCTGTGCACCCGCAGGTTCCAGGCTGTAACCGAGTTCCGGTGTACCGTCGTCGTATGCAAAGTAGTTGTAAAATCCCTGTTTGTAAATGGCCGAATCAACCAATATGTTGCTTTCCGACGAGTCGCTGATGTAATGCTTTATGATAAAAGATGTTGTGTCGGTGTTGTAATCCACATCGAAACTGCTGTTTACCGGCGGGCAGGCATGCGCGGCACCGCACGAAGTATTGCAATTTTGGAAACCGTAGGTATAAACCGGCGGCAGGTTGCAACTTCCACCGTCGTAACTGTAATAAAAAGTGCCGTCTGTACCGTAAACCTCATAGCGGTATTTGGTATTGTGTTCTATTTTGTCCAGGTTTGAAATATACAGATGAACCTCCGGTGCCAGTGTGTTAATGGGGTCGGCACGGTACTGGCGGTACGGCATTACCTCATATCTCTTTAAAAATGAAGGGGCTCTTTCCGAGAAGGTAACCATCCTGAAGGTGGTGTCGGCAAGGCTGCGGTTGTAGTTCAGGTAAACCAAATCAATGTTCCATTCATCAACATTGCTTTTCCACGCCGGGATAATATCGTTGGCAATGCTGGCATAATTCCTGAACCTGAATTGAAAACCGTTTTCAAAAAAGACAGAATCAATAATGGGGATCATCACGCGGGCAAAATCGCTTCCGTATTTCAGTTGAAAGGTGTCCAGTTTCATGCCCATACTGCTCCAAACCTCTTTCCATTTTTTTTCGGGAACCATAACCGAATCACACGGCATTTGAACCCAGTCGCCCCATGTTAATGTCTCGAAATTAACCTTGTACATATTCGGATTACAGCCCGGAGGTGCCCACAGGGTATCAAAAGGGTGAATGGTGTCTTGTTCGTTTTCAAGGTAGGTGTTTGCCGATACCCAAATGGAATCAACGTGCGAAAAAACCGTGTCGCCGGTAAAATAGCTGAACTCCAGAAGCAACGTATCCCACTCTTCGGGTTCGTTGGCAATGCCCTGCGGCTGGTAATAAAAGCTGAAATAGAGCGAATCGGCAGGGGTAAGTTTTCTTGCCACGGGCGTAAAAACCGAATCGGTACGAAGCGGAACCGAAGTGAGAACATCCGCCGGAAAAGCTATGTAATCCGCATCTTTGTAAATCCGACCGGTGGAGTCGAGGGCATCAAATGTGGCAACCCCTTTGTTCAACGGCCGGTAGGCAAAATTTTCGTTTACAAATACGTTTTTGTCTATCCATTTCGACTGGTCGGGAACAACCTTGGAAGTGGAGAAGTCATCGAAAAAGGGTAGTGCTTTTGCTTCGATTGTGCTTCCGCAGTTGCAGTCATGTTTTTTTTCGCTTCTTTTTTTGTAAGCCGAAGCAACGGCTTCATTCACCTGTATGCCGGTCAATACTTCTTGAGCAACAGTGGTTTCCGAAAACAGAAACAACAAAATCCATAATATATTAAAAGTCCTCATCAATTTCATTTTCAGTACTCACGTTTGTGGTATCATTTGCAATGGTGTCCGAAAGCAACTCTTTTATATAACTGTCGAAATCGAACAGTTCGTCCGATCTGTACCAAAGGTTTACGGCTGTTCCCAACGGAATTTCATCAACATCCCTGTAATCGGGTTCCGTTTTAAAAACCCTTGCATGAACGGTGTCGTTGCCATCCAGAAAATATTCCTCGCCGACATTCAACGATGCTTCATGCAGCCTGTAACGGGCCTCATCCGGTTTTTTGCCCATCAAAAAAGGCATTTTCACTCCGTTGCTGCTTTCCCCGTTTCCCACCACAAGGTCTATCACCGTTCCTTTGGTGAGTTCGGTGCCCGACTCCACAGGTTCGTCATTCCACAACTGGTCTATCACCGCATTCCGGTACGAATAATCCACAAATTCCAAATGCCCCGCTTTCAACCCTTTGCTTTCCAACTGCACCAAAGCCTGCCGCAGCGAAAGGTTTCGCAGGTTGGGCATTGTCACCTTTTCGGGCAGCCGGGCCACAACGGTAAGGTAAACGTGCCGCCCTCTTTTTACCCGTGACCCGGGCTCGGGATTTTGCAATACAATAGCACCCGGCTTGTGTCTTTTGTCATAAACCGAATCGATAACCAACAGGTCGAAATAGTCGTCATAACCGTTGTCTTTCAGTTCCTGAACGGTTGCATCCGTAAAATCGGGAACAAGATATACCTTACCGTGGCGGGTATAAAAGTTAAGTGCCAAAATGGCTATCCACAAAATGAAAGCCGACAACAAAACGGCAATCACCACATGAAGGTAAAACTTTCCTCTTCCCAGAAAATAGAAAAAACCCATCTTTCAATTTTTAACGGCGAACAATATTTTCCCACTTAACTCATTAACTTTTTACAATCAATAATATTGTTCCGAATGCGGCAAAAGTAAGAAATATTGCACAAAAACCGTTTATTAATAATTGATGAATGACAATAGGCAATGAATGATTTGATTATTGTTTTTTCAGGGCGGCTGGGCGGGCTGTCCGCTTGTAGTCCTCACCGGCAGGGCTGTTCGGCTAAAATGCGTCTGCGGGGTCTTTACTCATCGTTTAGCCTCCTCGCCGCAAGCCTCACAAGCCCTGCCGGTTCCGGGCTGCCGCTTCCATCCCTGCCGCAACTTGACCTGACGGGTTGAACGCCGTTTAGTGGGTAGGCTCCCGTCAGGTCGAAAAATATGATAAATTGATAACATTCCTTCCCCGGTTTTGTCATGTTCCGAGCCATCGAAAGGAAGGCCATAAGGGTAGGAATGGAGAGGAATCTAATATTAATATTTCTATTACAACAAAATAACATTTATAAAATCATTTGGAGATTCTTCGGAAACGCCAACGCGCGATCCATTTCATTGTTTCCTCAGAACCCGCCAAAACCTAACCCTTTCTCCTTTTCCGCACCGCACTCTGCAAAGCTTCGTACGGTGCTATAAATATTTCAGTGCTCTGCACTGTTTTTTGTTTCAGATATATCAACACCGGTAGCAACCTTATACCACCAACCCCTCATAATTCAGAGGCATCTCCAGGTTGGCCATAGGGGCAGGAATGCCGATGAATCTCCCCTCGTGCTTCTTTTCCAGTTTACAATATAGTACTGACATCATTTTGGGGATTCATCGGGCGCACCGGCCCTTTGTGCCTTCCGCCTCAGGCGGAGCCCTCTGAATTGCCGGGTGTAGTGTATGTTGGTTAGTCCGCCCCCACTTGCTCATTGAGTACGTGTCCGCCGCAGGCTGATTGAGCGTTGAATACGTGTCTGCCTCTAGCTGATTGCTTATTTACAGTCTTTTAGGTATTGTTTCCGACCTT
Organism: Bacteroidales bacterium; assembly: GCA_027022105.1. Lineage (GTDB taxonomy): Bacteria > Bacteroidota > Bacteroidia > Bacteroidales > F082 > Sulfidibacterium. The sequence goes on from JALVZH010000211.1 coordinate 22,470, forward strand.
TCCGGTCTCCACCCGCATACCCCGCGGTGACCTGAAAGGTCACTCCGCTCAAACCCTCTGAATAACAGGGGATTGCAAGCAGTTAATTAATTCCCAAAGAAAAGCCCGCCGTTACTATCATGTCAGAAAGCGGTACGACGGGCAATGAATTGAAAAAACCTGCTGTTTTGTTTTACTGCTTAATAAACTTCCTGTCAACAATTCCCCGGGATGTAAATGCTTTCAAAATATAATTTCCTGGAGGTAAATTGCTGACATTTAATTCTGTACTTCCATTGGGTACTTTCGTACTCATAACAAGTTTTCCCTGAATATCAATTATTTCCACAAAGGAGACAACGGTTTCCTCCGAAGTTCCTATATTCAGATATTGAGAGGTAGGATTGGGATAAAGGTTAAGAATGATTTCCCGTGGAATTTCGTGATGAGCAACCTGTAGCGGCACTCCGTTTTCATTAAAAGCAGCTAAGCCGCCTTCCCTGACACCTATCCATTTGGTGCCGTATTTATCAATGGTTACCGATTCTATATAGTCGTCGGGAATATCGGAATTGCTTCTGTCATATGCTTCCCAACTGCCGTCCTGATGAAAAGCCACAAGACCGAAACCGTAGGTAGATATCCATTTTGTATCGCTTTCGTCTATTGTAATATTTACCGTGTTTATAAAAGGATAACCTTGGCTATTGCTATTATATACTGTCCAGTTAACTCCATCGAATTCGGCAATGCCTTTCCAGGTATTCATCCAAAGATGACCGTGTTTGTCCTGTACAATTGAAGTAATCTTATTGTGTGGCAATCCCGAATTGGAACTATTATAAATCTCCCAGCTTCCGTCGTATCTTACCAAACCGCCACTATAAGTACCAATCCATATTACATTATCTCTGTCAACAAATAATGTTTTAATATGATTGTCGGGAAGGGGTGAGTTTTCGGTATTATAAACCGTCCAACCGGAACCGTCGAAAACAGAAATGCCATTGTAAGTAGTACCTATCCATTTCTTTTCATTTTGATCAATGGCAATGGAAGTTATTACGTTGTCCGAAATTCCGGAATTAAGGGTATTATATACAATCCAGTTTGTGTCGTCGAAAACAGCAACCCCGTAGCCGGTTCCTATCCATTTTTTTTCGTCCTTATCAATACAAACCGCTGATGTATTTCCGTCGATTAATCCCGAATTGGAAGTATTGTAATTGGTCCAGGTGTAATCGTCAAATTTTGTAACACCTGCTTCTTGTAGGTGTGTCAACCATTTGGCACCGTTGTTGTCAATGGTTATATGCTCAACCCAGTTGATTGGCAATCCGGTTTGAGAGGTATTACAGGGTGTCCAGTCGGTTCCGTCAAATGCCACAAGTCCCCCGTGCCAGGTTCCTATCCAGTTGGTATTGTTCTGGTCAAAATGCATGGTTATTACATCATTATCGGTTATTCCCGAATTATCGGTATTATAAACCGTCCAGGTATTGTTATCATCATCATATTCAACCAAACCGAAAGCATTTACTCCAATCCATTTTTTATCGTTTTCATCAATGGAAACCGAAAACAGGTAATTGCCCGGAAGGCCTGAATTAAGGTTGTTATAAACTACCCATTTGTCTTCTTTTAATTTTGCCAGACCACCCCCGTAAGTGGCAAACCATTTGGTACCGTATTGATTAATGGCAATAGAATATATTTTACCGCCCGGAAAACCGGAATTGGATTGATTGTAAACTTTCCAATAGTTCCCTTTTAATTCAACTACCGATTCATCATAGGTTCCTATCCATTTGGTACCGTCTTGTTCAATGGCTATCGAGAATATAGTAGTATGGGTAAGCCCCCAATCGTGGGGATCGTATATAACCCAGTTTGTACCGTCGAATGCAGCCAACTTCCCTACATACATACCGATCCAAACAGTGTCGTCTTCAATGGCAAGGGCTTCGATGTAATTGCTGGGCAGTTCCGAATTACCGGCATTATATACGGTCCAGTTTGTTCCGTCGAATCTGGCCAACCCTCCGCCGTCGGTTCCAACCCACAACACTCCGTTTTTATCTAAGGCAAGAGCAGGAACTTTTTCGATGGGTAAATCCGAATTCAGGTAATTGTAAAAGGTTTTTTCGCCGGTGGTTTTGTCGAGTTTAACCAGTCCACCGCCGTAAGTTCCAATCCACAATGTGTTGCCGTCTTCGGCTATGGCATTTACAAATGTTCCCGATGTATAACTGAGCCATTGGGGATTTTGTGCTTCGGCAAAAAGCGTAATGCCGATAACGGTAATAATCAGTAAAAATAAATTTTTCATAATAACCTCCATTTATTTATTGGTTTAAAAATCTGATAACCCTTGAGGAGTAAACCGTGGGGGGTTTTTAAGAGTAAGACAGGCCTTTTGTTGCAAAGTTGCCTGAAAACAATGTGTCAATTTAAAGTTGTGATAATGGCAATGAATGTTAAGCCAAAAAAATAAAAATTGTCTATCTTGTTGTCCAATATGTTAATTTTGCATCCCGAAAAACAGAACAAGGCAGATGAGCAGAATAATGGCCATAGATTACGGACAAAAAAGGGCGGGGATAGCCGTTACTGATCCGTTGCAAATGATAGCCACGGGCTTGGAAACGGTTCATGTGAAAGATATATGGCAGTTTTTGGAGAAATATCTGAAGCAGGAAGATGTGGAAACAATTGTTGTGGGAGAACCCAAAAACATGCAAAACAGACCTTCCGATGCTTCCCGGTTTATCGAACCTTTTGTTAACGGATTGCGGAAACGCTACCCCGCAATGAAAATAGAACGGTTCGACGAGCGGTTTACCTCAAAAATGGCCCATGATACCATGCTTGCCGCAGGGCTAAAAAAACAAAAACGACAGGACAAAGCCTTGGTTGACACCATTAGCGCCACCCTTATTCTGCAATCTTATTTAGAGTCGAAAAAATATTGAATATTATGATGTTACCTATTACTGCATACGGTCATCCCACCCTGAAAAAGAAGGGAAAAGAGATTGATAAGGATTATCCCGGTTTGCAAAAGCTGATTGAGGATATGTTTGAAACCATGTACCATTCCAACGGGGTGGGACTGGCTGCGCAGCAAATCAATCGCGACATAAAACTCTTTGTTGTGGATGCTTCACCCTTTAAAAAAGAACATCCCGAAACCGACGGATACAAAAAAGTCTTTATCAATGCCGTTATTACCGGCGAAGAAGGAGAAGAGTGGGAATTTGAAGAGGGCTGTCTGAGTGTGCCGGGGATCAATGAGTTTGTAAAACGCAAGCCAGTGATTACCATCAGCTATTACGATGAAAATTTTCAATACCACGAAAATGAAAAGATTGACGGCATCAAAGCCCGTATTATTCAGCATGAGTACGACCATACCCGGGGCATTGTTTTTATTGAGCGGCTGCCGCAAATAAAAAAGATGTTGCTTCGGGGAAAACTGAATGATATCACCGCCGGAAAGGTAAATCCCGGATACAAAATGATTTTTCCAAGAAAAAAAATAAAAAGATAACCGGAAATGAAGAAGTTAGCAATGTTTATGGTGTTGACGGCTTTTGTTTTTGCAGGTTGCCGTAACGCAAATGAGCAAAAAAAGAAATCCGAAACCGTTAGTGCAGAGGAGCTTAAAAAGGAAATCGCCGAACTGGAAAAGCAACTGTTCGACGATAAATCAAATACCATCGATTTGGTAAAATCCAACCTGCTCATCGAAAAATACACCCGTTTTGCCGATTTGTTTCCCAACGATTCCATGGCACCCGAATTTCTGTTCAAGGCTTCCGATATTGCTATGAACAGCAACAAACCGGGGAAAACAATCTCTCTTTATAACCGCATTATCAAGAATTATCCAGGCTATAAAAATGTTTCTGCCTGCTATTTTCTCAAGGGTTTTGTTTACGACGACCAGTTGAAAGAATACGGCAAAGCGGAAAAATACTACCGTTTGTATCTCGAAAAGTATCCTGACGGAGAGTTTGCCGACGACGCGGAGGCAGCACTTAAATATCTCGGAAAATCACCGGAAGAGTTAATAAAACTTTTTGAAGCAGAACAAAAAAACAAATAGAGGTGAAACGGAAAGACTGTTGATTTCCCCAGACAAACCCGCCAAAAAGCAGCACCGGTAGCCTTCACAATGGAACCTGCAACATTTAAACTCTGAACCCCTGAATCTTTGAGCTTTGAAATTTTTGAACTTCTGAACCTTTGAACATCAAAAATATAACACCTGTCCGCCGCAGGCTGATCAAAAATCAAACATCCAAAATATCACATCCAAATCCAATCACTCTGTATTTGCAGTTTCCAATGAAAATAACGTACAAGATAACAATCGGAGATTCATCGGGCACTCCGGCCCTGTTCCCAACCTGTCAGCGTCCTCTGAATTACAGGGAGAAGGTGAACGTTTGATAAACCCATCCCGATATCCCAATACTCCAATACCTCATTATTCCAATCAACTGATAC
>JALVZH010000212.1 GCA_027022105.1 Bacteroidales bacterium
GCATTGGTCAACGAAAACTTCTGAAAATCTTCGGGACTCCTCACATCAATAAGTTCCAAAGTAGGATCCTTATCGATAATCATTTCGGCCACCTGATCGGTAGTTACATAACGGGTAGGCTGAATGATATCGTAAAGCAGTTTTTCCGGTTTAATTTGTTGGAAATTTTTCTCTTTGTGCAAAAACAGGGTTCCTGCTGCAAGAGCCAACATCAATATGGTAAGATAGATATAGTTTCTGTTCATGGTCTTAGAATTTATAATCCGTAATTCTTTTTCTAATCCGTTTTTCAATTACCATGGTAATCCAGAAGGATGCCAGTGCAATTACGGTAAATGCAAAGGCAAACCAGGCCGCGGGAATACCCGTAACATCGGTAAGGGTTACGTTTCCGAGATATCCGCTGTAATAAAAATCTTTAAACAGGGGAAAAGCTTCCGAAAAGAGAAATATCCCGAGAAACAGACCGATGGTAAAAACCAAAGCATCCAGTTTGCCAATGGCAATGGCCGTGTAGCTGGTTCCGGGGCAAAAACCGCCGAGTAAAAATCCGAACCCCATAATCACCGATCCCACAATCATGGGAGTCAGGTAGGTGGGTAAAATAAAAATCTTATCCAGGTCTAACCATCCGAAATAGTCGAAATAAAGAAGTCCGACCATGGCAACAATAACGGCGGTAAAGAATACCCGCAGAACTACAAAATTGTAACCGTAAAATACACCCGCAATATTACGGGATGATGAAAAGCCGGATGCTTCGAGCAGAAATCCGAAAGCAATACCGATTAACAGGGCAATGACAAAGTCCCAGTCTCCTGTTATTATACCGTTAGGAATTAAAGGTCCCATAGTTATCTGTTTTAAATGTTAAATCCATAATTTTTTAAACATCCATGCTATTGCGTATCCTGTTCCGAAAAGGACAAGCATTACAATAACACCTCCCAAAGAGAAAGTGGCACTTCCGCTGAGTGCTGCTCCGCTGGAGCAACCGCGACCAAACTGGCTGCCGATACCGAAAAGTATTCCACCAATCAAAGCAACCCACAATCTTGTTTTGCCTGTGATTTTCGGTGAGTGCTCAATACGGAATTTTTTTACTCTTCCGAACAGGATTCCCGAAAGCAGCCCTCCGAAGAAAACGCCAAGCGATTCGAATACCAGCCAGTTGTACATAGGTGAATGGTCGTTGCTGATAAACCTGCTGTAATAGGCATTTTGTTCGGCATGCGCAGGAGAAATGGTTTCGGCGGCGGTTACCACGGCACTTTTTACGGCACCGCTGGCTCCCAGTCCGCGCCCGGTAATATATACGGTAATAAGAACCAGTAAGCCCAACAATACACCCCCGAGGTAGGGATTTATGTAATGGGGTCTGTTGTTATTTAATGAATGTTTTTCCATTATTATTCTTTTTTAAAATCAATACAAAAATCTGGTAATCTGTCCGGCTTCTACCATGATAAACCTGAAGAAGAGACCTCCGAGCAGTATCAGAAAAGGAGGAATCCACTTGGGAACATGATAACCGTGCAGTTCTAACGATTCGAGTACGGCAGGGAAAATCAGGCCGAGAATAACCACAAATACCCAGAAGCTGACGGTAAATTCTCCTCCGAGAAAGAGCGATGCCGCTTCGGTTTTAACGGCTGTACCGGCCAAAAATCCCATGAACAGGTGAATGATGAAAAAGAGTTCGACCAAAATAAAAATCAGGTCGATACGGGTAAGAGCTTTCCGTTCGTCTTCATTTTTCGACATCCAGATAATGGAAGCCAGACCCGTGGAAAAGCCCGAGGTTAAAAACAGGGGGCCCAGCAAAGCCGAATTCCACAAAGGTCGTGCGTTGAATGCCGACAACAAGATTCCGGTATATACACCGAGGATTATTGAAAGCACAAGCATTATCCATGCAAACGGAACCCGTACTTTGATAACCCATGCCTCAAATTTGTTAAGGATACCGAGTTTCCAGTCCCAGCCGGGAACCATCTCTTTCATATAGCTGGCTACCCAGATGATTGACATCGGGGTAATCAGCATCAGTGTCCAGGCTCCCCACGACATGGGCGAAGTAAATCGTACGGTAGTATAAAGCTGCCAGAAATAGAGCTTGTGTTTCAAATCCCAAAAAAGCGCACCAAGTCCTATTATCAGGGCTATGGGTGCCAGGATGGTGGCCCATTTTACGGTGGTCTGTCTCTCTTTTTCTTTCCCTGTAATTACATAATAGGAGGCAAAGAACAGGATTCCGGCTGCCAGACCTCCCAGAAAGAGGTAGAGCGGAATCTGCCAGTGCCATATGTGCAAATAGGGGTCAATATTTGGAATATTACGTCCGCTGACAAATATTTCTTCTTTCATTTTAAATGGTTTTTATCTGTTTATTCAAGAAAATACAATTGCGGTTTGGTTCCGGCTTCGGGAGCAAGTTGCTTCCATTTTCTGTTTTTCAAAGCCTTGGAAACATCGCTGTTGGGATCGTCTAAGTCGCCGAAATGGAGACAGTGAGTAGGACAAACATCAACACATGCCGGATTTTGCCCTTTGTCAACGCGGTGTTTACAGAAAGTACATTTGTCCACATAACCGTCGGGGTGGGGGTAACGTGCATCGTAAGGACACGACTCGATACAGGCACCGCAGCCGATACATTCGTTGTGGGTAACCAGTACGATACCTCCTTCTACAATATGACTTGC
>JALVZH010000213.1 GCA_027022105.1 Bacteroidales bacterium
TCGGATGTTAAAATGAATTTCTGCGATGTATCCACACTCATTTGTTTCGGTTTGGGAACCACGGCATCCCGCTTCAACGGTATTTGCGGTATTCCGCTTCTGATTACCCTGTATCCCGCCGGTGATGATGTTGAGGGGGAAAAGGTATCGCTGTCAATCACCACATACGAGAGGGTTCCGTCAATTTTGTTTTCTTCCGTGGCGTTGTCGCTAACATCCACCGCCATCCAAAAATAATTATTCCCGGTTATCAAAGGGATGTCTTCGTTAAACGATATTTCGCCCGCCGAAGGTGTAACGGGTTGTCCCACAAGGCTGTCGGTAGAAAAGGTGCCGGTTCCGGCGGTGTAATATATTTTTATTTCCGATAAATCGTTCATGTTGTCGGTTCCGTTTAAGGTAACCGTTAACGAATTGAGGGTAAGCGGATTTAAAATTCCGTCGGTTACCACGTTGATGCGCAGGATATCCTGGTCGGCACTTCCCGGTTCGGAAAAATATTCGTTATAATTTTCAACGGTAACTTCCGAAAAAGTCATGTCGGGAAGTGTTGTGGTAAAATCGGTGTTGTCGTTTTCAACATATTGGGGGCCATTGATAATGCCGTTTACGTGCGATTGGGATATGTCGGTAGCCTCCGGTGCCCTGTCGTCAAAAAAGTAGTAACCTGTCAGGTCGGGCGAATTGATGTTTGCCGACCGGTTGTAAAATTCGGCTATTTCGCCGGCTGTACGTGCTGTTGTCCAGAATCTTATTTCATCAATTATCATTCTGGCCGGTTCGTTGCTTTGCCCTATGGTTTTTATGGGCATATCAATTACATGGGTCATTTCGTCTTCTATGGCACCGTTTACGTAAAGTTTTGTTGTGGTACCGTTGCATACAAAGGCGAGGTGCGTCCATTGCCCCACCGGAAGGACATAGTTAAATGCCCAGTCGGCCACTCCGTTACGGGTAATTCCCACTTTTCCGCCGTTTCCCCACGATTCAACGGTTATTTTTCCGCTGTGTCCCATTATGGCGGTGGAATAACTTAGCGCTTGTGTTTTTTTAATCCAAAATTCTATTGTCCATTCTCCGGGTATGTCATCCCTGTTGATGGTAACAATATCGGAAGAGGTGCTGAATTGCAGTCCGTAATTTTGTGAAACAGCTGTTTTTGCAGGCGCTAACAAAAATGCCGCAATCATTGTCAGAGTAAAAATTAAATGTTTCATAATGATAAATTTACATGAACCCTATTTGTTTTAAGGGAACAAATGTAAAAAAGAAACGGGTTTTTCAAAAAAAATATTCGGGGTGCCCGGATTAAATTTCGGGATATTTCACCGGATTGTATCTGTGCATCATGTTATAAACCGAATCGAACACATCTTCGGCATTGGGATTGGAAAAATAATCGCCGTCGGAACTGTAAGCTGCACGGTGGGGTTGGGCGGTCAGTGTTTCCGGTTCGAGGTCGAGATAATAAAAGGCCTCCTGCTCTTCCACCACTTTTTGCATCATGTATGCGGTGGCGCCACCGGGTACATCTTCGTCAAAAAAGAGCACCTTATTGGTTTTTTGTATTGACTTTTTAATCACACCGTTGATGTCGAAGGGGATAAGCGTTTGCACATCAACAAGTTCCACGCTGATGCCGTACTGTTCGAGCTCGGCCATTGCATCCCTGGCAATGCGGACACAGGAACCGTAGGTAACCAAAGTGATGTCGTTGCCCTCTTTGAGGATTTCTGGGATTCCCACGGGCGTTGTAAATTCACCGATGTTTTCGGGATATTTCTCGCGCAGCCGGTAGCCGTTCAGCGGCTCGATAATCAGTACGGGCTGGTCCGATTGCAGGTAGGTGTTGTAAAATCCGGCTGCCTGCGTCATGTTTCTCGGCACGGCCACATGGACGCCCCTGATTGAGTTGATGACCATGCTCAGCGGTGACCCCGAATGCCAAATGCCCTCAAGACGGTGGCCTCGGGTGCTTACAATCATAGGGGCTTTTTGTCCGCCTCGGGTGCGGTAATGCAGCGTTGCCAAATCGTCGCTCATCACCTGCAAACCGTACAGCAGATAATCGAAATACTGTATTTCGGCAATGGGGCGGAAACCCCTCATGGCCAGACCCAAACCCTGTCCCACGATTGTTGCCTCACGGATACCGGTGTCAAAAATTCGGTTTTCACCATATTTTTCCTGCAACCCTTCATAGGTCTGGTTTACGCCGCCAATTTTTCCCACATCCTCACCGAAAGCCACCAGCAACGAGTATTTTTTGAACAGGTAATCAAAGTTATCGCGCAAAATTTCCCTGCCCGGCACCTTTTTGTCATCCGAAAAACGGGGCGCTATCTGCGGAACATCAAACGCATTGTACTGCGATTGGCTATAAAGATGAGTATTGTATTTCTCTTTACCTTCTTCCATTTCTTTAGCGAGCCACTGTTTCAAAATCGGTTTGAGCGGTTTTCCGTTTGTCTGGCACTCGTCGCACAGCAGCCTGATAATCCTGTGGGCTGTGCTGTAAATATCTTTCAGTATGGGTTCGCCAACCAGTTTCAATTCTCGTAATGCACGCTCTGTCTCTTTTTGGTTTTTGCAATTGCACTCTTTTACATTGGCAAGTGCCAGCAGTGTCTTTCGTTTTTGCAGGATGGGGCCGTTAAAATGTTTCCAGGCGTTTTTCTTTGCCTGACGTGCTCTTGCCGAAGCTT
>JALVZH010000214.1 GCA_027022105.1 Bacteroidales bacterium
GGATAAAAATTCCACCACCAACGGGAGCGCTGCCGCCGTTTTGGTTGCCTGAGGCTCCGTGTCCGGCACCTGAGGGTGGGGGTGGGGGTTGACTGAAACCTGCGGTGGCAAACAAAATCATTGCAAGAGAAATAATTAGTTTTTTTATCTGTTTTTTCATGATATTATATTTTTTAAGTTATTATTTCTTTTTAATTCAACACTACTTTTTGGTTTTGTGATTTGCTGCCGCTAATTACCGAAACCACATAAATACCCTTGGCATTTCCCATATCAACCGTTGTTTTGGTTCCGGAGAGGGTTACCGTTTTTACCTGTTGGCCGGCAACATTGTAAATCCGTGCAACAGCACCGTCGTTGTTTTTATCATTGGAAACAATATTAATTCTGCTTCCCGAATTATAAATATTGAATGGTTTCACGGCAATGTTTTCTTCAATACCAACGGGAGCAAACAGCAATACGAAACGATTCGGGTCATCGCCGTCCTGAGATGAGAATTCATACCTTGGATTATCGTTCATCAATTGGGTGTAACCTGTTTTCAGGTCTTTCAAATAAACTTTCTCGGCAGGGTTCAGCGTTTCAATTCCTTCAACGGTGATATAAAAATCGGTGGAACTGTTTTTGATAAAGGTGAACGGAATTTCCGTTTCGTCCGAGAGGCTTGGCAATGCATTGAGCGACAGGGCAACACCATCGGTTACCGAATAGAACTGCGGAGCATAACCGGCAAGAAAATGGGAGTCGTATTGCGTATCAAAACCGGTATCCGTAGCATCTTCTTTCACTACGATGATGCTCTTCTGGGCGGTTTTTCCTACGGGGTCAACAGCGGTGAGTAAGAGTCTGTTTTTACTTCCCTGCTCGGTGCTTTTATACCAATTTGTCGTACCGTGTATTCTGTCGGAAGCATCTATGGTTAAAGAACCTCCCGCAGAATTGTTTACATGAACCATGAATCCCTGAGTTTGGGGAATAACAGCTCCAGTAATTATATCTTGATAAGAGGCACTGGATTCATCCCATATTTTTGCTGTAGCATCAATATTGGAAAGCGACCAACTTGTATTATTCCATAATAATGCACAAGGATAAGGATTTCCTAAAAGATGCCAGCCGGTATAGGGTGAAGCTGACGTATAAGTTAATCCGCTTACAGGTACATCAGAAACATTTGTTGTTCCACTAAATGTCTTTGTTTGTGCAGATTGATAAGCTACAAGATAGCCTGTTCCTACACCAAATGTACTTTCAAATGATGAATTCCAATTGCCGGAAGCATCTTTTGAGTTAATCCAATTTTCAGAAGAGGCTGTTTCATCGAATTTATAAAAATCTTCACTTGTTGTAGGAGGGTTAGGAACGAATTCAGGTTGAATATTTTGACTGGAGACAGGTGATGAAAGAAAATGCCACCCTCTGGTACTATTTATCCATGCGGAAATATAACGTTGCATTGATACAGTAACACCGGTATTTTCAATTAATGAACCTGTATTTGATACATCAGAACTTATACTAATGGATCCATTGTTTGTTAGAGTTCCGTGTACGGATAGAAATCCTGCTGTATTAATTGTTAAAGTTGCACCGGAGTTAATTGTTAAGTTCATACACTCTTCCGGAGTGCTTGCAGAGCCATCAACTGTCGGTTGAGTTCCGCCTGATGGGATAACAACATCCACACCTTTAGAAGGTTCATCACCATTATCCCAATTAGAACCTGTACCCCAATCCGAAGTTCCTGTTGTTTGCCAAGTCAACTTATTGTCTGCTTTAGGCGTACCATTTTTTTCATAACCGGAATCATCCCAATCATCTGATAACGAAGAACCGTCACTTGAAAAATCATAACGATAAAATAAATGATTATCTGTCCAGGAGACCGAAGGCGATGGAGCATCATTAAAATAATCAATGTCACCATTTGTGTCATGTGTTAAAACTAATCCGTCGGCTCCCCCATTTAAATACAAATTGCTATTTTCAAAATCTGCTGTTTTGGAATAAGTTGATTGAAAAGTTGCTGCATCGCGTGCCACTATTATATAACTATTGGCAGCAACGGAACCAGATAAATTGATTGTTGTGGTTGCTGATGATGCTCCATTGTTATAATATTCCAAGTCAACATTGTCTAAACTTATTTCATTTGAAGTAGTGTTGTATATTTCAACATATGTTGCATTTGCCGTTGCAGTGCTGTTTACTTCGGAAATTATCAAATCACCGCTACTGGGTTCAACAGCACCTGCCGAAGTTGTAGCACTTGCAGAAGGAACTGTTCCGTCAACCTTAAAATCAATGGCACTACCTGAATTTGTGTAAGGATAAATTTTAAAATTGTAAGTAGTAGAAGCACTGCAATTGGTAAAACTGTAAGATGTTGTACCATGTGCAACTTTTACGTTTCCGGAACCGTCAGTCAAATCGGTATCATCTACTGGGTCTGTTCCGTCAGAAGGATCGGTAACCGTACCTGTGCTTGCTATAATTAAATAACCATCAGGGACAACCGTGCCGTCATTTTCAGTCCATGTCAAGTCTATTTTTGAAGAACTTGCAGCAGAAGCGGAGAAACCCGTAACATGATTTGAGGGCTCATCTTTGTATGTGGTGGCATCATCCGTGACACCGGACGAATAATTGGTTGAACCGTCAACCGACCAAGCCTTGTAATAATAATGAGTACCTGACGTAAGTCCCGTATGATTATATGAAGTTCCGCTTCCATTGTAGATTACCGTTCCTCCGCCTGAAATGGAACTTCCAACCGAATAACTGGTACCATCAGAAGGTGTTCCGAAAGTACCATCGGTACTGTAAGCAACCATTACACTATTACCACTGCTGTTTTTTGTCCATGAAAGGTCAATTTGATCAGTTGCTGAAGTTGTTGCAGTGAAGTTTGTTGGGTCGTCAACACTTGATGATGCAGTTCCCACAATTTCTATATTATCAATTGCAATGTCTTCATCTCCTGAATCTAAATAAAATGTTATTTTAATATCAAGCAATGATCCAGTTCCTGATATGTTTTGAGTAAATTGAACAAAATTATTAGTTATTGCAGTGCCATCACCTACTCCATCAAAATCAGTATCTATTTTTGGTTCAGTATTTGTGCTTCCTGAACTTTCAATCCATAATAACTCAGTGAAAGAACCTGAATTATCAATATCGTAATCGAAATGCACATAATCAGCAGCATCCCAATCTTGGTTGGTACCATCGTCATCTTCAGCTAAATAAACCTTAAGTTGTAAATTAGTATAACCAGAAATATTAATGTCATCTATTGTTAATGTAACAGGAAGTGTAGCCCCCTCCCCATCAATATCCTCTGCTCCAAAAAAGTAACTACCTTGTATGTTAGAAACACTATAATTAGAGCCAATATTACTTCCATTTGTTCTAATAAAAAAATCATAATAGTTATCAGTGAATTCTGATATTGATGTAGAATAACCTCCAGCCGTTTCAAATGTAACATTGTTTATCGTCGTCTGTCCCCAAGCCATACCACCTGTAATAGCCAAGGTAATTAATAAAAATATTAGTTTTTTCATTGTTGATAATATTTAATTAATAATTTGATTTTCATTTATTTCCTGTTCGTTTTCTGCTTCATCAAAAAGATGATATAATTTTTTACCGCCGTAGGCTGCGCCAAGGCCTAAAAGAATGAACATGCCGCCACCTATGGGAGCACCTCCGCCCAATGGCGGGTCACCACCTGCCTGCGGGTCGGAACCCGGATCGCCGGGACTGGTGTATTGTGCCATGATATCGGGTGTGTTTACAAACAGCAAACCCGCCATGGCTGTGAGGATCAATATTTTTTTCATTTCTGTATCTTTTATTTTGTTATTAAAATCTTTACTATTATGCCTGCTTCAAGTTAATTCATCATTTCTTCAATATTTACATTCATTTTCATTTTATGAACTTTTACAAGTACACTGCATTGTGTAGTAAATTAATTTTGCTTTTATTTTACAAAAACCTTTTCCGATTGTGTGTGTGTGCCGTCCAAAACGTGTATCAGGTAATAGGTGTTACGGGGAACGGTTATTGTATGTACCGTTGCGCGGCTCTTGTCCCCTGCAACCTTTTGCCCCAACAGGTTAAATACCGAAACCTCCGTTTCGTTTTGCTGTGGTTGAATTACATGAATGCTACCGTTTGCAGCATAAATGCTAAAGTATTTTTCCGCTGTTTTGTTTTCATCCAGGCCCGTAACCGTAAAGCTCAGGGTAAACCGGTCGGTAATGTTCTTATCGTAGGTAAATGTATAGTTGTCCCTTGTAAGGTCGGTGGTCATTCCCAAAGCTTCGTCGGTAAGATAAACATGCGAAAATGCACTGTGGTCGGTGGCCATTATGGTCATCTCGTCGCCGTCGGCTCCCGTTACATCGAGGGCCACACTTCCCGTTTCATGAGGCAATGAGTTGATGGCCATTTTTCCGTTGGCAGTGGAAAAGAGTTGCGGGTGGTTTGTATTGAAGCTAAACAGTTTATGGGCATCGAGGTTTCCGTCCCATCCTTCGGTGGCTCCGTCGGTAAGTTTGATAACGGTTTCGTCCGAAAGGGCTCCGTTGGTAACTTCAAGTCGCAAAATATCGTCCCAACTTTGTTGTGCTTTGGCCGACTTCAGGAAGTTTACATCGTCGTGTACACAAACATCCCTTGTCATTTGCAACGTACCGTTGTTGCTGCCGTCGCTCACCTGAACAAAAAATCCCTGGTTCATGGCAATGTATTGCGAGCCGCCGTTGGTGCCGGATCCTCCCGAATAGGTAGCCCAGTTACCCTGATTATAAACATAAATGGCGTCATCAATATTTGTTTTTGTCCACCCTGATGAAGCATCCCAATCAATTGCCGAAGGGAATGGATTTCCTACAAAGTTATAACCGTAATCGGCACCGGCTTGTGAACGTACCATATTGTCGGTCGAACCCACTGTACCTGTGCGCAGACTGCCGTCAAGGGTAAAGGTTTGCGCTGTTGAGCCGCCTACCCATATCATCCAGCCTTTCATGTCGCCAAGGGGAGTTGATAAACTTGTTACATAGCTGTATGTGTTTGTAGCTTCGTCGTATTCTTTCAGCCATACGTCGGGTGAGCCGCCGAGGTAATAGGCGTCTGCCGTTTCGCCCGATACGGGTGCGGCAATGCTGTGCCACTGTGAGTTTGTAACATAACTTTGAACATAAGCGCTACCCGATACCGAACCTTTGGTAATGAGCGACCCTTGGCCGGAACCGTCGGCTTCAATAATTAAATCGGCAGCTGCCCTGCTTTTTGATGATGCAATACTCAGGTCACCATATACGGTTAGCTGTCCCGAAGGTTTTATATTCAGCTGTCCGGATGACATTAATGTCAGGTTGTAAACATTGGCCACATTTTGAAGTTCGGGGGGGAATATGGAACTTACATCTGGAATGGTAACATCCATACTGGCATCGGGGATAAAACCGTTGTCCCAGTTGGCTTTGGTGTCCCAGTATTGGTCGGTATCTCCGTCCCAGGTTACATAGTTAAAATGCTGACCGGGGGTCATGTTTACCACATTGGTCTGACGTGTAATTACCCATTCGGAGGCTGTCCAGGTGGTGTTGGGCGAACCTACCGAACGTTTGCGTACGGCTTTGCCGTCAGTATATTCCCAGTCGGTTCCAGAACCATCCTGGTCTATTACACCGTAGGCATCAATCAGGGTTCCCGAGGTATGATCTCCTCCGAAATAAAGAAAATATCCGTCATCGCCATTTCCGGAAATGTTTCCACTTGATTGATCGGGATCGAAACCATAAGCCGTATTAAAATTTGATTGGCTATAAGCAACCGTATAAGCTTCGCCCGGAGGAATGGTATCGGTTAATAATATATCAGCCCAGGAAGTAGCGCCCCCATTTGCCTGACGTGATAAATACCATGTTTCAGTATTAAAAAATATTGTGTCGGCCCCTGTGTTGTACAGTTCTACAAATTTTGCCTGATAAGTATCTTTCGGGTCAGTTACTTCCGAAATAATCAAATCGGTACTGGCTGTTGTGGTGGTGGCATCAGCTGTGGGAACCGTGCCGTCGGTTTTGTAATCAACCGCAGAACCTGTATTTGTATAAGGGTAAATAGTGAAATAATAGTGGGTGTTTTGGTTGAGGCCGGTCCATGTATATGTTTCAATACCGTGTGCCACATTTACAACTCCCGAACCGTCGGAAACATCGGTATCATCTGCCTGTGGTGTACCGTCAACAGGCGGGGAAAAGGTGCCTGTGGTATTGATCATAACCAAAAAGTAATCTGCCGCCACGGCACCATCGTTGTCGTCCCAGGTAAGCGGGATGCTTGTAGGTGCAACTGTTCCCGTTGCAAATGAGGTTACATGATTGGAAGGTTCATCTTTGTATGTTGTGGCGTCATCTGTTACCCCGGAAGAATAGGTAGCACTGCCGTCAACCGACCAGGCTTTGTAGTAGTACTGTGTTCCTGAAGTCAGTCCTGTGTGGTTGTATGAAGTATTGCTTCCGTTATACAAAACCGTACCTCCGCCCGGGATGGCATCACCTGCGGCATAAGTGGTGCCGTCAAGCGGTACCCCGAATGTTCCGTCCGAAGACCAGGCAACCATTACATCATCCCCGTTTCCATTTTGTGTCCACGACAGATCTATTTCTGAAGTGGAGACTGTAGATGCAGTGAAATTTGTCGGGTTGTTAACTCCTCCTGCTGTAGTACCTGATAGGACAATATTGTCGAAACCGGCATAATCGCTTCCGCCGTTTTGACGCGCACTGAGCTGAAGTCGTACATAATTGGTGCCCGAAGGGACATTTACCGTTACCTGTGTCCAGGCCTGTGTGTTTTTGTTCAGCTCTATATCATCCGATACGGGAAAGTTAGTTCCGTTATCGTATTGGACATTGTAAAAAATTGAGTCTGAACCATCGTAACCTATTGTGTAATAATGAAACGACAAGGTAACACTCGTATAGCCTGAAATATCAATTGCATCAAAAATCAGTTTATGCCTGAATGCACCACCTCCGTTTGGATTGTCGAGGTCGCGCATTCCCCAAAAATAGGAACCGCTTTGCGGTGTAATGGAACTCAAAGATGTTACACTATCCCATGTATCCCCGCTAACATTGTATGGCGGAGGGGTGGCAGTATAATTCCAGTTATCACTGGCACTTTCAAAATCCCGGTAAACAATTGTTGATTGTGAAATACCTGCGGATATTGATACAATGAGTAACAAAACAAATGTAATAATCCTTTTCATATTAATTAATTTTTAATGTTTATGCAAACTTTCCCGAGGTTGTAAATCAGCTTATCGCTTTTACTACAAAAATAACCTATTATTTTTTGTTAATTGTTTCCTAAATATTAAGTTTTTATCAAATGTGTGTTAACAATATTTCTTTATTATTTTTTCCCAATAAACCCATCTGTTCCAATTTTAGGAATGAAGACTATAAGGCTCAGGATAACAATATGATACGGAAACATTTGAGGAAACTGTAAGTGTCTGGTAAAAGAAAATACTTCAATTTTCCCAAATCAGGAACAGCTAAAAATTTATAACTGCTATCATAAATTTCATAATCGATATTTAACATATATTAATATAATTTATATTAATGATTGTGAAATAGCAACTTAACATACTGAGGTACAAATAATTTAAGCTGTTTTATTCTTTAATAGTACCATTACGCTGTTGCATATACCTTTTTCTATTTTTGCATAAAAATTAACCGGTTTGACAAAAAAAAGATATTCATATTGGGAAAATCGTCATTTGGAACATGTAAAAAATCTCACCGCCAAAGCGATACGGGAGTTTGGGATGATTGAAGAGGGCGATAAAGTGCTGGTGGCGGTAAGCGGTGGAAAGGATTCACTTGTACTGTTGGATGCCATAGCCGGATTTAGAAAGTTCGGAATTGTGGATTTTTCCATCGAAGCCATTCACATTGATGTTGCGGATGTTCCCTATTCCGTAAACAGGAATTATCTTGAAAAATATTGCAATGAGCTGGATGTGCCTTTCCGGTTTGAAACCATAGAAGCGGATATTGAGCGGCGGGGTAAAAAAGCACCCTGTTTTGTATGCTCGTGGCACCGCAGAAAGACACTGTTTTCGTATGCGAAGAACAACGGTTTTAAGAAACTTGCGCTGGGTCATCATATGGACGATGCGGTGGAGACGCTGTTGGTAAATATGGCTTATCATGGAAACATCTCTTCGTTGCCGGGAAAGCTGAAAATGTTCGACGGAATGCTTTGGCTTATCCGGCCGTTGATTTTGCTGCGTGACAGCGACACCCGGAAATATGCCGGCATCAGAGGTTTTGAACTGACGGAAGAGGAGTGCCCGTATGCCGATACAACAAGTCGTACCGTGGCACGCAATCTTTTGGAGGAGATGAAGCGGTTGCATCCCAAAGCGGTTGAAAACATGTTTCGTTCCATGAGCCGTATTGATGACGAATATCTGCCGAAGTTATGATAAACAAGGAGTTTACGGATTGGATTAATGACTTGCGGAAGGCGCTCTCGAAGCCTTTGCCGGGCAAAGCAGCCCATGAAAAACTGATGCCCGAAACAAGAAAGAGGGAGTTGATGACCAATTACGTGAAAAAAGCCCGCAAAAGTGCGGTTTTGCTGCTGTTGTACCCTATGGAAGGAGCTCCTGCTTTTGTTTTGATAAAAAGAGCGGCAGACGGCGGTGTGCACAGCAACCAGATAGCATTTCCGGGCGGCAGTTTTGAACCGCAGGATAAAACC
Organism: Bacteroidales bacterium; assembly: GCA_027022105.1. Taxonomy (GTDB): domain Bacteria; phylum Bacteroidota; class Bacteroidia; order Bacteroidales; family F082; genus Sulfidibacterium. The sequence goes on from JALVZH010000214.1 coordinate 8,812, forward strand.
CTGCAACAAACAGCTTTGCGCGAAAGCCAGGA
>JALVZH010000215.1:0-3930 GCA_027022105.1 Bacteroidales bacterium
TATTCGTTATTCAATTCTTTTCAACCTCGTATGTTTGCAAAATTAAAAAAGAGAGGTTCATTTAGTTCTATTTTTGTATTATAGAATTTAAATGGGAAAAGACAGGTGAACTTTCCCTCAGGCCTGCGTTCGACACCGGCAGGTTTACGTCTTATTCCCCCCCCCGCGTCCCAATTCCGAGCCATCAAAAGGTAGGCCTTGCGGGTTGGAATGGCGTGGGAATCTCCCCTCGTGCTTCTTTTCCAATTCAACATACGGTACATATATAATTTCGGAGATTCATCGGACGCGCCTGCCCTTTGGCCTACCTGTAAGTGCCCTCTGAATTTTGGGGTATGGTGTATGTTATGTTTTTTCACCCAACTCGTGTCCCAATTCCCATTGCCAAAAAAAAATTTTTCAAAAAAAATTTTTGACTCTTGACTCAATAAAAAAAGTTATATATTTGCAGCCCTGAAAAACGGTGGTTGTAGCTCAGTTGGTTAGAGCACTGGATTGTGGTTCCAGGGGTCGTGGGTTCGAGTCCCATCTACCACCCTCTAAAAGGCGAAACATTGCGTTTCGCCTTTTTTTGTTTTTGCCAGGTGATTAATAAGATTTGTATTGTGCAGGTATAATTTATCGGGTTTGCTCATGGAACCGATACCGATATTTTTTATCCGAAGTTGATAAATAAGCAAAGCTTTTTCCAGTTAATCTCATTAAAAAGGAAACGGATAAATTTTGCAGGAACCTCATTTATCCTTTTTCTTGATTCTAACAATAAATTTTTTAACGATTTGTTAAGTAATTAACATATATTTGCAATGTAAACAGAGTGAGAAATGCATGAGCTTTCCATAGCAATGAGTATTGTAGAAATAGCTGAGGAAGAGGCCAAAAAGGCCGGTGCCGTAAGTATTTTGGCCATTGACCTTGAAATAGGAACCTTGTCGGGGATTGTTATGGAGGCACTGGATTTTGCCTGGGAAGCGGCTGTAAAAGAAAGCATGCTGGAAAGAGCCGAGAAAAGGGTGCACAGGGTGGAGGCCAAAGCAAAATGCCTCGACTGCAACCATGAATTTCCTGCCAAAACCCTCTTTGAAACCTGTCCCTCATGCGGCAGTTATTTTACCACCCTGTTGCAGGGCAAAGAGATGAAAATCAAATCAATAACACTTGAAACATAAAACGGATTAATTATGTGTACCACTTGCGGATGCGGAAATACCGATGAGATTGTAATTGCAAAACCCGGAGAAAAAACCGGTTTTATTCCTACGGGCGAATTGCATGTCCATAACCATGACCATCACCACGGGCACGACCACGATCATTCCCACACTCACGGACACGATCACCACCATCATCACGAGGTGGTGGATATTGAAAAAGATATTTTAAGCCGGAATAATCTGCTGGCCGAACGCAACCGTGGTTTCTTTGAGGCGAAAAACATTACGGCAATAAACATGGTAAGTTCACCGGGGTCGGGAAAGACCATGCTGCTCGAAAAAACCCTCGAAGGGATGGGGAATGAGTTTCCTTTTTATATTATTGAGGGCGACCAGCAAACCATGAACGATGCCAACCGCATTGACAAAACGGGGACTCCCGTAGTACAGGTCAATACCGGTCAGGGATGCCACCTCGACAGCAATATGATCAACAAAGCGGTAAAAGAGTTAAAGCCGGAGGATAATGCTTTTGTAATTATAGAAAATGTCGGAAACCTCGTTTGTCCGGCTCTGTTCGATTTGGGTGAAAACCTGAGGGTGGTCATCATCAGTGTTACCGAAGGTGATGACAAACCCATAAAATACCCCGATATGTTTGCCTCATCTCAACTTTGTATCATCAACAAAACCGATTTGTTGCCTTACGTGGATTTCGACATGCAAAAGGCTCGTGACTATGCTTTGCGGGTAAATCATCATCTGGAGTTTATCGAACTTTCGGCCAAAACCGGCGAAGGTATGGACAAGTGGTTCGATTATTTGAGACAAATGAAGAAATAGATGGAAGAGTTGTTTAAAAACCTGCCTTTTGTTTTCGGATTGCTGGCAGCCCTTGTCCATGTGCTTTCGGGTCCCGACCACCTTGCCGCTGTGGGTCCGCTGGCTTTTAACACCAATTTGCGCTCGTGGGTAGTAGGTGTGGCGTGGGGTATCGGCCATGTTACCGGTATGCTGATTATCGGTTTGTTGTTCCTCTTCTTCAAGGAGCTGATTCCCGTTGATTTTATCTCTGAAAATTCGGAACGGCTTGTGGGGATAATGCTCATTGCCATTGGTGTATGGGCTTTAATCAGGCTTTATTACCGCATGAGGAAGGCCGGACATGTTCATTATCATAAACATGAAACGGAAGAGGGCGGAGTAATGATTCATAAGCACGAACACAGTCACCACAAACCTTTTGAAAAGCATACGCACCGTGAATTTGAACGGCAAACGGCAAAAACCGCTTTGGGAATCGGTACCGTTCACGGACTCGCTGGGGTATCGCACATTTTGGCCATTCTTCCCACACTGGCATTTTCCACGGTTACGGGTTCGGTGTTATACCTTACCGGTTTTGCCATCGGAACCATTGTGGCCATGGTGCTTTTTTCGCTTTTGATGGGTTACATTGCTGCTGTTTCGCACAACAAGAAAAGCCCCGCCGTTTTTCTCTTGCTCAACGGACTAACAGGCAGTGCAGCTATTCTGGTGGGTGTTGTCTGGATTTGGCAAACGTGGTGAGGTTTACCGTTTTATCATGTTCCGAGCCGCCTGAGGTGGTTCTGAATTACCGCAAAGAATGTACGTCAGTAAAGCCCGTCCAAAACACAGAACTCAATCCTCTAATTACCCCATCACTTCATTCTCCCCCGTTATCTCAATAAATTCTGTATCTCTGAACTTTTGAACCTCTGAACCTTTGAATCTCTGAATCTTTGAACCTCTGAACCTATAACCTTTGAACATCAAAAATACCACATCAAAAATAATACATCCAAAATTCCCTACCTTTGTCCGGTTTAAAATTGTATTACACAAAAATGTATTTTCCGCTATTTATTGCCAAACGGTATCTTTTTTCCAAAAAGTCGCACAACCTGATCAATGTAATTTCCATGGTATCGCTCACGGGAATTTTGGTGGGAACCATGGCGCTGATTATTGTACTTTCCGTTTTCAACGGCTTTGAATCGGTAATCAAATCACTCTATCACACCTTTAATCCCGACCTTCTGGTAAAACCTGCGGAAGGAAAAACCATACTGCTTTCGGAAATACCTGTAAAAAAACTGCAATCAATCTCCGGAGTCAGTGCCGTTGTAAAAGTTATTGAAGAGGATGCTCTTTTTAAATACGGTGAAAAGCAGTACATTGCACGAATGAAAGGGATTTCTCCCGACTACCTTTCCGTAAACCGTATTGACACGGCCATTGTGGACGGAACTTTTACCCTCAGGGAGGGGAACACCGATTTTGCCGTTTGCGGAGCCGGAGTGGCCTGGATACTGGGGGTAAATCCGAGAGATATAACCAAACTATTGACGGTTTATGTCCCCAAACGGGGACATGCATCCTCATTCAACCTCAGTGCGGCATTTAATGTAAAGCCCATTCACCCGGCCGGAGTCTTTGCCATCCAGCAGGATTTTGACGAGAAATACGTACTGGTTCCCCTGCGTTTTGCCAAAGAGCTTCTAAATTACAACAACGAGGTTACCTCTTTGGAAATCTACACCAAACCGGGAACCGATGTTGATGAGGTGCAAAAAAAAGTGCATGCAATGCTGGGCAACAATTTTACCGTACAGAACCGTTTTGAACAAAACGAAACCCTGTTTAAGGTAATGAAATCGGAAAAAACGGCCATATTCATCATTCTCGTATTCATCCTCATTCTGGCTTCGTTTAACATGATAGGGTCGGTTTCCATTCTTATTGTGGAAAAGCA
>JALVZH010000215.1:3940-8840 GCA_027022105.1 Bacteroidales bacterium
GTGCCGGGAAAAAAAGCATTAGCAACCTTTTCCTTTTACAGGGTGTTTTGATAACCTTTATCGGCTCGGCTTCGGGGTTAATACTTGGATTTATTATTCTGTTTTTTCAGCAGCATTACGGATTGTTAAAATTAGGCGGCGGACAGGGAGCATTCATCATTGATGCCTATCCGGTTGAGATGCAAATCACCGATTTTATCATTGTTTTTGTTGTTGTTCAGGTTATCGGACTCTTAGCATCTTATTATCCCGTAAAATATTTGTTTCGGAATTTTGACAAGATTCATTTTAAATAGTAAATCATACAACGTTTGGAAGAATGTTTCTGTCATTCAAATGCATTTTGTGTTAATTATAATCAGACATTTGCACCTTAAAAATAAGAACAATAAAATATTATTATATAATTTATTAGCAATGAAAAAGATAGCTTTACTTTCATTTATTCTGTTCTTTTTGGGAACCGGTATTATTAATGCCGAAAACATAATTTCAAGTAAAAAAACCGAGCTGAAATTACAAGAAAACACACCCGGTTATTTTGTTTTAAAAAACAATATAGGTAAACTGACGACCCGTTATGTAAAAACACCTGAAGGAATGTTTGTCAGGTTGCAGATTCCGGGCTATACAAAAAGCCAACAGGTTGGCACTCCCGAAGTTCCGGTACGCCACAGGTTGATTGAAGTACCGTTGGATGCCACACCCAAAGTGATTATTTTGAACCAAAAAGTAAAAGAATACAAGTTGGCGGATTTCGACATTACATTGCCTGTAATTCCCGCCCAACCGCCGCAACCCAAATCGGGTATAATGCCTCCCTTTGCATACGACAAAGCAGCATACAAAGCCGACAGATTCGGCCAACAACCGCTGGTTACCGTTGATGTACTTGGTATTATGCGGGCCGTTCAACTGGGCAGGGTCAACATTCATCCGGTCAGTTACAATCCGGTTACCAATACCATCAGGGTTGTTGAAGAACTGGAATTTAAAGTTGTATTTGAAAATGCCGACTATGCAGCCACAAAAGCCCTTAAAGAGCGTTACTATTCACCCTATTTCACCTCTTTGTACCGTTCGTTAATCAACTACATACCGCCTTCCAACCGTTCGAACCTGACACAATATCCCGTAAAATACGCCATTGTGGCCGACCGTATGTTCGAAAACCAGCTGGCACCTTTTATTGCATGGAAACAGAGAAAAGGTTTTACGGTAGTTGTGGCTTATACCGATTCCATTGGAAACAATACCGCTGCCATCAAAGCCTGGTTGCAATCGTTGTACGATGCGGGAACCCCGGATGACCCGGCACCCTCGTTTGCCCTTTTTGTGGGCGATATTGACCAGGTAGCGGTTTGGAACAATGGTAACGGCGTAACCGACCGCAATTCATGCGAGTTTACCGGCGACCTCTATCCCGAAATGTATTACGGACGTTTTTCGGCTCAAAACACTACCCAACTGCAACCCTATATCGACAAAACATTGCAATACGAACAATATACCATGCCGGTTCACACCTTCTTAGATACCGTTGTGATGATTGCCGGTATGGACAGCGGACACGGACACGACTGGGGCAACGGCCAAATCAATTACGGAACAATCAATTACTTTAACCAAGATCACGACATCTTTTCCAATACCTATCTCTATCCGCAGTCGGGAAGCCAAAGCAGTGCCATTATTCAGAACATAAGCGACGGTGTAAGCTATGCCAACTATACGGCGCACGGTTCGCCCAACGGATGGGCAGACCCGTCTTTTACCATTAGTGACATTCCCAGCCTGCAAAACGACGGTAAATACGGCCTGCTTATCGGCAACTGCTGTTCAACCAGCGAGTATCAGGTTTCAGAATGTTTTGCCGAAGCTTTACTCAGGGCGGAAAACAAAGGTGCTTTGGGATACATCGGCGGTTCGAACAGCACCTATTGGGATGAAGATTATTACTTTGGTGTGGGTGTGGGAACCATAAGCGAAAACCCGCCGCCATACGAAGAGACCACACTGGGAAATTACGACCGCGCCTGGCATACCCACGGCGAAGAGTTCGGCGAATGGTTTACAACCATGGACCAGCATGTGGCAGCAGGTAATCTGGCCGTAACCGAAAGCGGTTCTTCCGCAGAAGCTTATTATTGGGATATTTATAACCTGATGGGCGACCCCTCGTTAATGGTCTATTATTCTGTTCCCGAAGTAAATCCGGTTACACACGACCAGTTTATTATGATAGGTGCCGGAAGTTTTACAGTACATACCGCTCCCTATTCATATGTGGCCCTCAATGATAACGGGACATTAAAAGCCGCAGCACTGGCAGATCAAAACGGTGATGTTACCCTTACTTTCGATCCCTTTACAACTCCGGGATATGCAGAGCTTGTGGTTACTGCACAAAACTACGAGCCTTGGATCGAAAACATTCAGGTATTTGCCCCCAACGGCCCCTATTGTATTTATGAAGCACATACTTACGACGACGATTCGCTGGGCAACGGAAACGGCAATCCCGAATTTAACGAACAGGTTCTTATCAACCTGACCATGGCCAATTACGGAAACGATCCTGCTTATAATGTAAATGTACTGCTTTCCTCTGCCGACCAGTACATCACCTTTTTGGATGATACGGAAATGTACGATACACTTGAAACAAACCAGTCGGTTACCATTGACGACGGTTATGAAGTTCAACTGGCGGATAATGTTCCCGATCAGCATCAGATTCTAATAGATGTATTGGCTACCGATGAAAACGATTCGAGCTGGCAAAGCAATTTTACCATAACGGCTTATGCCCCCAACCTGAATGCCATTGAGTTGCAGGTAGATGATAATGCTTCGGGTAACGGGAACGGTCACCTTGACCCGGGTGAAGATGCCGTTATACGCCTCGAAGTGGTAAATAGCGGACACTGTGTGGCCAATAATGCCGTTGTTTCGTTGATTGCCTTTAATGCTTATGTAAACGTATTAAGCGGCGATACTGTTCTGCCTGTTGTGGGAACCATGGGTTCTTATTATGCAGAATTTAATGTTCATGTATCGGATGATGCCCCGGAAGGTGTTTTTGCAGAGATGCACAGCAATATTGTTTGTGGCGGATACGACATAACCAATATCTTTTATCCGAAAATCGGACTGCTTATTGAGGACTGGGAAACCGGCGATTTCACAAAATTCGACTGGCAGCAGGATGGTAATCAGCCGTGGCAAATCAACAATCAATATCCGTACGACGGTTTTTATGACGCAAAATCGGGAAATACACAGGACAACGAGACCTCGGAACTCTTTATTTCTTACGATGTAATGGAAAGCGACAGCATCTCGTTCTGGAGAAAGGTTTCCAGCGAAGAGGGTTACGATTTTCTGAGTTTCTATATCGACGGCAGTATGATTGAGCAGTGGTCGGGAACCTCCGAAGGATGGCGCTATCAGTCTTATGCCGTAACACCCGGAAATCATGAATTCCGCTGGGTCTATTCGAAAGATTATGCTGCCGCTTCGGGAGCTGATTGCGGATGGGTTGACAACATCTCGCTTCCCACCATGATGATGACAACCATTTTTGCCGGCCCCGATGATGAGGTTTGCGAAGGAAACAACTATCAGTGCCAGGGAACCGCAACAAACTTCGATTCCCTCTATTGGGCAACATCGGGTACCGGAACTTTCGAAAACGGAAGCGCATTCAACGCAATTTATACACCCTCGGAGGCCGATATTGCAGCCGGACAGGTTCAGCTAAGCTTTAACCAAATAGATGTTGACGGTAATTACGCTTCGGATACCATGACGCTTACATTCGATTATCTTCCAGGAACCCCGCAAATACCTCAGGGTCCTGAATCGGTTGATCTTTCTCAGGTTACAACGTCCGGTTACACTACAAACAGCACAGCCGGTGCCGAAAGCTATCAGTGGATTATCTATCCCGACAGTGCGGGGACAATCAGCGGCAGCGATACCGTGGGAACCGTTAACTGGAATCCGGATTTTGAAGGAGAAGCATGGATAAAAGTTGCAGGAGTCAACAATTGCGGTAACGGAAGTTTCTCCGACTCACTGGTTGTGGTGGTCAGCAATCCCACAGGCATTACAAACAATAGTGCAAACAACAGATTAACCGTATGGCCCAATCCCAGTACCGGTGTTTTCACGGTAAGCATTACGCCGGAAAACAGGGAAAAACTGATTTTCAGTATCGTAAACCAACTTGGGCAAACGGTTCTTAACAGAAAATATGAAGGAAAAACCGGAACCATACAGATTAAAGCCGGCCTTTCGGACTATCCTGCAGGACTCTATTTTGTTATTGTTTCGGGACAAAACACAACGTTAATGAAGAAGATTGTTATTAAATAGAAATAAAGTAAACTTAATCTTTAAAAACTCACAAATACGATGAAAAAATTATTCATAACACTATCGGTAATTTTTCTTTTTTCTTCGGTTTATTCGGGAGAATGGGTCTCACTGACTCCGGAAAAGAGACAAAACAAAAACCATTTTAAACTGATATCTTCCGATGTTTCCACATCCGTTGTTCGTTTTACACTCGAAGGGTTTAATAAAAACCAGGTAAAAACGGCACGGGGAACGGCCTGGGAAATCTCTGCACCAGGCTCAGCCCCCATTATGAATGAAGGTGCGCCGGAATTACCGTTGTTCGCTGTTTCGCTACTAATCCCCGACAAGGCAAATATGGAAGTGGAGATTATTTCGGCAAAATACAAAACCTATGACAATGTGTTGATAGCACCTTCAAAAGGGAATCTGTCGCGTACCATCGATCCGGCTACCGTACCTTTCCGTTTCGGAGACGAGTATTCCGAAAACAAAGATTATCCGGGTATATTGTCAAAACTGCGTGAACCTTATATCA
>JALVZH010000216.1:0-468 GCA_027022105.1 Bacteroidales bacterium
AAGCCTCATAACCATATAAAACAAAGAGTGGAAGTATTTTTCCTTGTCATCCAGAAGGGTGTAAGAAATCCCTTTGAAAAGAATATTAAGATTTTCCACAAAATTGTCGATACGGTTTTTTTTAAAATCACTTACCAGAGCAGTAATAAGTGTTCCCGATTTGTCGGGCCGGCCGCTTTCCAGTTCCGTCAGAAGGTTTGCGGTAAAGGAGCTTTCGACTTCGGCATTGGGAAAATCAAGAGTCAGTGTCATTTCACGGATATTCGTTTTTTTTATCGTGAGATATCCGGTTTGGAACAACAAAGGAATTAAACTGATGGAAGAAATATCGTATTTTTCAAGCAGATTTCTCGGTATTGTTTTGTTTTGTAAATCGAAAATAGTGTAATTGTTTTGTTTAATCAGTTTCATCAAAAAAGAAGGTGTACCGGTTGCATACCAATAATCGCCGAATTCACGCTTTGAAAG
>JALVZH010000216.1:478-26664 GCA_027022105.1 Bacteroidales bacterium
GGAAAAGGGGTTGTAAACAAAATGTTTCCCGTCCCACGAATAACCGTTGTACCAACGTTTTATTTGTTGCATTATGTCATCAAAAACACCTTTGTAGTCTTCGGCTACGGCTTGCAGGTAACCGGGAAAACAGTGTTCCAGCTCTTCCTGGGTATAACCTGTAAGGGTAGCATAATTTTTGTCGAGGGTAATGTCGTTCAGGTTGTTTAAATCGGAAAAAATGGAAACATGGCTGAATTTTGAAACGCCCGTAACAAAGAAAAACTTTATGTAATTGTCGCTGTCTTTAATAACCGAATAAAAATTTTTTAAAATTTTCCGGTTTTCTTCGGCTTGCGGAATATCCTCTATGTAATCGATAATCGGTTTGTCGTATTCATCGATGAGGATAACTACCTTTTTGTCACGACCCAGTTTTGCAATGAGTTCTTTAAATTTTGATGAGAAAGATTCCGCAGTTAAGTTGATGTTATTTTCTTCGGCTATTTTTGATAATTCGTCATCAATAGCATTTTTCAAGCCTGCATTAAAATAATCAATGGAAGAAAACGACATTTTAATTACCGGATGCGGTTCAAAATCTATTTTGTCATAAATCCAAAGGTCTTTAAAAAGCTCCTTGTTTCCGAAAAATATTTCTTTTATGGTATTCAAAAGCAAAGATTTACCAAACCGGCGGGGACGCGACAGGAAATAGTATTTGTTTCGTATCAACCGGTAAATGTGTTCGGTTTTGTCAACATAGATATAATTTCCCTCTTTAAATTCTGAAAATTCCTGTATGCCTATGGGTAAATTTAACATTATTATCCCGGATTTTATTATTTGATACAAAGATAGTGAAATTAAGGATTTTAAAATCACAGGTTAAATTTTGTATTTTTGAAATTTATTTATGGTTTATATAGATTGTGGTAAAATTTGTAAATAACAGAATAATGATAAAATATTGAAAACGGTTAAAAACAAAGTAAGAGTAGAAGATATTGCAAGGGTATTGAATATTTCGCCTTCGTCGGTATCGCGGGCATTGAACGACCATCCGAGAATAAGCCGGAAAACCAAAGAAAAGGTAAAACAGACGGCTCTGAAACTGGGCTATTTGCCCGGTTTACCCGAATTGATGAATCCTGTAAAATCGGAAGCGGTGGCGGTAATAGTACCCTCACTTAAGAACAATGATTATATTGAGGTACTTTCGGGAATAACCGATTATTTTAAAGAGAGCGAATATATTCCCTTGATTATCAATACGGATGGTAACAGGGAAACGGTTTCGTCAATAGCCGGTTCTTACCGTAAATATGGTATTTGTGGCGTTATTGAGATAGTGGAAGACCGGAACATAAATATCGATTATTACACATTGCTTCAAAAAAATTCCGTTCCGGTAATTACTGTGTTCCGGCCCGAAAACGATGAGAAAACCGATTCCGTTTTACCCGATGTTTACCAGGGGGTTCAAAAAACCGTTGAGCATTTTAAGTCGCTTAATGTAAAACGGATGACAATGATATTAAAAAGCCCTGATATTCCCATTGATGCCCAACTTGCCGAATCTTTCAGAGAAGTTACGGAATCATTGGATGTGGATATAAACGGTTCGTCAGTTATTTTTACAAAAGAACAAAACGGTACCATTGGTCAACTGGTTAAAAATATAATCACAAAAAAACCGGTTCCACAGGCTGTTATGATAAAAGATATGACTGCTGCAACGGAGTTTGCCGGATATGCCGGTAAATACGGCCTGAAAATTCCTGAAGATTTGCTTTTGGTGGCTATTGGAACCGAACTGCCGGCTTCTTTTTTGTCGGGTAATATTTCGTTATTAAGAATACCCTACTATAAAACAGGCTATGCTTCTGCCGAAATGCTTTTGTACAAATTAAAGAACCCTCATGCCGAACGGAAGGTTTCCATTCTGCCGGTAGATCTTGTGTTGAAGAGTTCTGCAATACGGTTGAAGTAACAACTACCGTAAAATAATTTTTTGGGTGCCGAAAAACGTTCCTTTTTCGCCGGTTATGGTAATGAAACAGATGCCGGGCGGAAAGTTATCGAGCCTGAGCGTTATGGTATTGTCGGGAAGATAATTTTTCCGGGTAATAACACGGCCTGTTAATCCGGTAACTTTAATGTAAAGTTTTTCATTGTGCGGATTGTTGCCAACCTTTATGTTTATTTTACCCGTTGTTACCGAAGGGTAAACAGTAAAAACAGGGTTATTGTAAATACTCTTTTCTTTTATTCCGTTTAACAAAGAACTGTCGGGTACCCAGTAATTTCCCGACAGGGTAATCATTGCCAGCAATTTAAGTGTATTGTCGTAATAACCGCCGTAGGCTATATTGGAAGAAAGAATTCTTGAATAGAGCAGATTAAGCCATTCCTGATTGGAGGTATCGGCCATTGCACCTACGGCAAAAGGAGCTGTAAAGGCTATATCGGACCATCCAACCGCTTTGGTGCCGTCGAGGTAGTAGCCTGCATAAATATTGTTTACCGAGCCGCCTGTGGCCTGAACAAGCCATTTATTTATTTTAACCACGGCATCCCGCGCCCTTTCATCGCCGTTTATCAGGTAATCGTTGTTTAAGCGCCATGGGTCACGACAGGCATTATACGAATAGTTACCGTCAAGATCGCCTTCGAGGTAGTTGGGCGGTGCGGGTTGGGCCGAATCGTTTACGTTGATTATAAAATCGGGCAACAACCCTGTTTCGGGGCTGTAATTTGTTTGCATTTCATCTATCAGGCTGTAACATTTATCTGTCACTTTATTCCAAGTGGTATCATTTACGGCAAAGGAAAAAGCCCTGAAATGGTCGGTTATAAAGTCGGAGGTTCTGGTTCCTGTCATAAAATGTCCGCTTCTTACCCAGTCGCCAAGCTTTATTGAATAATAATCCTGGTTTATGTCTCCTTCCGAAGCATTGTTACCCATAATGTCTTCAATAATGAGTTGTGCTTCACGGAAATAGTTTATTGCGCCGTTGCTACCCCATTGGGCATGTGCCAGCAGAAGCCCGAAAGCTATGTCAATGTCGCCGTCGGTAGCCGAATCGGGTCCGTCGGCATCTTTGCATCCGGTAATCTGTTTCCAGGCCATCAGGTGTGGCATAATGTGGCTGGGATGTGCCTTGTAATAGCGGTACAGGCCGTCGAAATACCTTTTTGCGTCAGGGTCGTAACCGGCCATTATGGGTGTAATAAGCATTCCGTATCCCATGGCTTCCGAAACCGTAAGGGTATTTCCCGAATCGAAAAAAACATAATACTGATTGCTTTCGCATCCGTTTATCAAATATTTTTCTTTCCATTGGTCGTAAAAGGAGGTAACCTGTTCGTCCAATTCGCTTTGCGAATATTGCGACGGTTTAATGTGGGTGTGATAAGGGGTGTGTTGCGGAAAGGGAAAACGTTGTGCGATGACGTTTAATGTTGAAAATAATATGAATACCGATAACAGAACAGTTGTTTTTTTCATGATGGTTGAATGGTAAATGATGAACTTGTTTAATGGTTGATTAATCATTTGTTTATTATAAACTTGTTTAAAGCCTCAACATTAGATGAATTATAAAATATTGAAAACCAGAAAAGTGAATATCTTATTTATTAAACCCACCCCTACACCCCTCCAAGGAGGGGAATAGTGGAATTCATTTTCTGGTTTTCAATATTTTATACTTATTGTCATCACGTTAACTTTAAACAACTACTATTATAACAATAACTTTAAAGAAAGTCGATACAAAATTAAATAATAAAGAGACTGTCGCAAAGCTCCGGATAAGCGGTTAAATGTAGCTGTTGCGACAGTCTCGTAAAGTTTGGGTTATGAGAAAATAATTACGTTATTTTTTTCTTACGAGTTTCAGGTAACTTTCGTCGGGATCACCCGGAGCGGCACCTTCATTTTCCAAATCGTCAATATTATAATAGTCTGCGAGGTTTTCGGGGAATGTATTGTCGAAACGAACCCAAAGTGTATCTTGGGTAAGTTTAAGGATTTGATAATCGTATCCTTTCGATTCCATTCCGAGCGAGTTTTGGTTGGTCAGGTGGATAACGTAAGCGCCGGGCATCATTTTGTCGCCTATTTGTGTTTCAAATGTCAGTGTATCGTTAATGTTTTCGATATGTTCAACGCTCCAGCTTGAGATGAAAGGTGATTGTCCGTTGTTGTATCCTTCCCAGGCTACATCTTCCCAAATTCCGGGCAAATCACCGTTGATATGTCCGCGTACGGCTGCCCATGCCCAGTTTACCATAAATGCGGTTTTGAAGTCGTTTACATATTCCATTTTTTGGTTTAACCTGAAAGTATATTCATCATCAAGGGCATTTTCATCAATATCGCCGCCTTCGTTTTGCCACCAACTGTAATCAATGGGATTGAAATACACGGTATCGGGAGAGCTTTCGCGGGGGCCGTCGGCAAAAACGCCGGGAGCATCCACCCAGGTCCAAACGGCTTCGCTCTCTCCTGTTTCGCTGTTATAACCCGAAAGCAGAAGGTTTACTTCGTTGAAGATGTCGGGGTCACCCTCTTCAACGGTTACGGTTGTGGTACCTTTTGTATCTTCTTCTCTTCCTTTTGCCGTACAGGTTACTTCATAATCACCCGGAAAAGAGTAGGTACCGGTTACATCCTGCCCCGTAGGTGTTTCGCCGTTGCCCAGATCCCAGGCATAACTTACGGCATTTTCGGCCTCGGCATGGAAACTTACCACATTTTTGTCGATGGTGTAGGTAATGGTTACCGGACCCGGTTTACCCGTATCCTGCGGGGTGTCATTGTCCTTTTTACAAGCACTGAATGTCAGTACTGTAATAGAAATAATTGCAATTAAAAATTTTCTGATCATAATTTAAAAATTTAGAGTTAATAATTAATTTGTTATGATTTATTTACCATATATCGCTTAAATCAAGTTGATCCTGGGAGATTGGAAAATGGTTATGAACACCTTCGATAAAACCGTATTTGCCGTAAACCTCTTCTCCTCTGCCCTGTCGTACCACATCCCAGAATCTTTGCCCTTCCATGGCCAGTTCCACTCTTCTTTCGTGGTAAACAGCGTCAATTCCCGAATACGGAGTCGGGCCCAAACCTGCCCTGTCGCGAACCTGCTGAAGCGGTGTTTGCCAGTCGCCGCCGGTATGAAAGGCAGCTTCGGCATTCCATAACAGCACCTCGGCATATCTGATTAAAATCCAGTTTTTAGAAGCATCGGAAAAGTCGGCAGGCTGCTGCGATGGAGGCAAAACATATTTTTGGTTGCTGTAGTGGTCGATATTGGTGGGAAATTTTGTATCGAAAGTCGATTCGTCGGGTGTTCCTTCCCACAGGGTTTCTCCGTCGTGTATTATTGTTGCTTCCATACGGGGGTCACCCTCTTCGTATTGGTCAACCAGCTCTTGTGTGGGGCAGTTAAAACCCCAGCCGCCGATTCCCGAAAACGGATGATTTCTTGTTTCCATATACACACACAGCATGGTTCCTTCGTTATCGTCGCCGTAATCGCCGTTACCGGTTTCTTTAAATTGAATGGAGAAGACTATTTCCTCGTTGTTTTCATTTTCCATTTTAAAAACATCCTCATAATTTGGCAAAAGAGCATATTCGCCGCTTGAAATAATTTGGTCGGTTAATGTTTTTGCTTCTTCCCATTTTTTCTGATAGATGTATGCTTTTGCCAGAAATGCCAGTGCAGCTCCTTTGGTTGCCCTGCCAATATCTTCCGGGTTTTGTTCCGAACGTGCCGGTAATACATCGGCAGCGGCTTTAAAATCTTCTTCTATAAAAGCCCATATTTCCGCCTCATCGGCCAGCGGTTGCTGGTATTCGCTCGGGCTCAACACATGGTCAACCAACGGAACTTTACCCCAGGTTTTTACCAGTTCAAAATAAAAATATCCTCTGACAAAGCGCGCCTGAGCTATGAGGTTGGCTTTTGAATCGTCGGAAATCAGGTTGCTGCTCATGGCAGATATGTTTTCAATGGCTGTATTACACCTGTTAATACCAATGTAATAATTTTTCCAGGCGATGTTCAGCATATAATTGTCGGGCGTGTAATTGAAGTTAATCAGGTTGTCCATCCAGTCCTGGTCGGAGCCTACATCGCCTCCTTTCCAGCCGTCGCGTCCGATAATATCGCCAAAAAAGAAAGGAATGGTATTGTGTTGGCCGTCCCATCCCATTACATCGTAACAGCCGGTGATGGCCAGTTTTGCATTTGCTTCGGAGGTAAAGAAATCTTCCATTACCATTGTCGGCGGTTTTACATCAAGAAATTTTTTACCGCATCCGGTGGTAAACATTAACAGGGAAGAAATAACAGCTAAAATATATAAACGATTTATTTTCATTGTTTTATATTATTTTAAAATGAAAGATTAAATCCTATGTAAAAAGTTCTCGGGCTGGGATAACGGGCACGGTCGATGCCGCGGTCCAGCGGATTGTTGTTATAACCTATACCCACCTCGGGGTCGAAACCCGAATAATTTGTAAGTGTAAACAGGTTGTATGCACCGACAAAAACCCCCAACGACGAGAGGTCAACATTGTTGAACAGATTTTCGGGAAGGTCGTATTCAAGTTGAAGGTTTTTAAGTCTCAGATAAGAGCCGTCTTCCACAAACCTGTCGGAACGCAGGCTGTTGTTGGCATCGTTGAGGTTCAGCCTTGCCATATTGGGGTCGTCGGTATCGCCTTCCATAAGCCAGCGTCCCATCAAAGAGGCGTCAACATTGTAGCGGACGCTTGAGTTGAAGTTATAAAACCGGGTGGCATTAAAAATCTCGTTACCGTAAACACCGTAGAAAAACATCAAAAGGTTAAATCCTTTATAACTGAACGACATATTGAGCCCTGCCGTAAAATCGGGAAAAGGATCGCCTATGAAGTCTATTATCAAATTTCCGTTTTCATCGGCTTTGTATCTGATATCACCGGGTGCCGCATTGGGCTGTATGGGTGTTCCGTCGGGCTTAACGTAAGCGTCCACCTCAGCCTGGTTTTGAAAAAGCCCGTCGGTAATGTATCCTTTGAACGAGGCCATGGGATGACCGACTTCGGTATATGATATATATCCAAGTTGCATAAATGTAACTGCGGGAATGTAAGAGGCACTACCCAAATCAAGAACGGTATTTTTTACATGGCTGAAATTAAGTTTCAGGTCGTAGTTGAGTTTACGATAGCTGTTTTTATATCCTAAAACAAATTCAAAACCTTTGTTTTGCATGGATGCAACGTTGGTAAAGGGCATTTCCTGAGTACCTACGTGCCCCGGAAGGTCGGGGTCGTAAAGCATTTCTCCGGTTTTGTCGATAAAGTAGTCGAACGTAAAGCTTAACCGGTCTTCCCACATGGCCAGGTCGATTCCGGCATTAAACGAACTCTTTTTTTCCCAGTGCAGTTCGCTGTTGGGGATACGCGGGAAAGCCACTCCGTCAACAATTTTATTACCGAAAACATACCGTTGACCTGTACGGGAAGTAGCGTAATACGAATAAGGTTGCAGGGCAAGGTCGTTGCCCGAAGTGCCATATCCCAAACGCAGTTTTAACAAATTGATGCTGTTTATGTTTTCCATAAAACTTTCCTTGTCCATTCTCCAGCCCAGTGAAGCCGATGGGAAGTATCCCCAACGGTTATCGGGGCCGAACATGGAAGAGCCCTGGGATCTGAAATTGGCGGTCAGGAAATATTTTTCTTTAAAATTGTAGTTAAGTCTTCCGAAGTAGGATAAATATCTAATATCACTGGCCAGTCCGTATGCCGATGCATTTTGATTTCCGGTGGCGTTGTCGATGAATATCAAATGATCCATTTCGGAAATAAGGTCTGCTGCCGTTACACCGAACCATTCGCTGTAATCGCGTTCGGCTTCCGTACCTGCCATAAGTTTCAGGTCGTGATTGTTAAATTTGTGTTGCCATGTGAGAAAATTGGTAAGAACCCAGTTCCAGTCTTCGCTGTTGTCGCGCGAAACCGATGTTTGTGAATTTTCTTCACCTGTTTTTACAAAAAAGGTAGGTTTCCAATCGTAATAATTACCGAAATTATGTGAGTATCCCAGCCTTGTTGTAAGCGTGAAATCTTTTAAGAAATTGAACTCGGCAAAAATGTTTCCGCCAAGTGAAAAGTCTTTTGTTTCTCCTTTTGTTCTGTCGAGATGTGCCACCGGATTGGCAATGGTATTCCATTTGGAGCCGTCCCAGCTGCCATCCTCTTTTCTTACTCTGGTAAGCGGATCAATGGCAATGGCCTCCATCATTATGGCATTCCATTCGTCATCTTCGTTAACAAGATGGACATCGCTTTTTGAAATGGAAAAATTTTCGCCTATGCGCAACCATTTATAAAGTTTTGCGCTGCTGTTAAGCCGGATATCAAGGTTTTTTTCATCCGAAACCTGAATAATTCCCTGCTGGCTGTTGTAGTTGGTGCTGAAATACCAGTTTGTTTTATCGGTTGCCGCCGATGCCGACAGAAACTGGTTAATTCCTATGGCATTGCGTGTAATGGCATCCTGCCAGTCGGTACCCTGTCCGTATGATTCTTCCAGCGCCGGCGGTACAGGAAGCCCGGCATTGCTGTATGCTTCCGAACGCAGTTTGGCCCACTGTTTTGCTGTTGTAAGGTTTAGCTTTTTATAAAGTTGTCCCAATGAGAAACGACTCTCGTAGTTTATGTTCATTTTGTCTTTTTTACCTTTTTTTGTGGTAATGAGGATAACACCGTTGGCGCCTTTTGTTCCGTAAATAGCGGTAGCCGAAGCATCTTTAAGAATTTCAACACTTTCAATGTCTTGCGGGATAACCCCTCCCGAAGTGGGAACGCCGTCAACAATCCACAATGGTGGTGAACCGTTGATGGAACTGATTCCTCTGATATTGATTTCGGCGGGACGTCCCGGAGAACCGCTGTTTGAGGTAACCGTAACTCCCGCAGCACGACCCTGCATAATGGAGGCAATGCTCTGCTGGTGCGTCTCCTTCATGTCTTCTCCGCTAATGGAAACAACAGCGCCCGTTACGTCGCTTTTCTTCTGAACACCGTAACCCACTACAATTACTTCGTTGAGAAGTTCCGGAGAAACCTCCATAAAAACTTTGAGTTTTGTGCGTCCGTTGAGGGCAATAACCTGCCTTTTGTATCCTACAAAAGAAAAAACAAGCGTGTCATCGGGACCGGCCTTAATGCTGAATT
Organism: Bacteroidales bacterium; assembly: GCA_027022105.1. Taxonomy (GTDB): domain Bacteria; phylum Bacteroidota; class Bacteroidia; order Bacteroidales; family F082; genus Sulfidibacterium. Next base: position 9,711 of record JALVZH010000216.1, read on the forward strand.
TTCCGTCGGTATCGGTAATGGTACCCTGAGATGTCCCCTTGATAATTACCGTTACACCGGGAAGCGTCTCTTTTGTATTCTCCGAGTAAACCGTTCCCGTAACGGTGTTTTGTGCCATTACGTTAAAAACGGATAACAGAGATACAATAATGATGAATATTTTTTTCATTTTAACGTGAACTTAACATAAACCTGATTCATACAAAAATGTGCAAAAATGTGCGCACAAATATATACCATGAAAATATATTATGCAAATATTTATTAAGATTTTATGAAAAAAAATACGGCCGGCTGTTTTTTAAACAAAAAATGTTTTGTAAATAACAACAAAACAGTAAGATAAAAAACAATTATCTGATATGAAAATCTTTGTTGAAATAAGTTGAAAAAGGAAAAAACGGAACCGGTAATAAATAAGAAATGCAAAAAAAGAAAAATATTAGTGCAAAAAGTTGCATAATATTATTTTCGTTTATACTTTTACACGCTCGTTTTTTATCGGTGTTGATCATAGTAATATAAATTAAGGAGTAAAATACGGTGAAGCATTATACGATTTTGATAAATATACTTGCGGTTGCTCTCTTTTTTAATCTTGTTTCTTGTGTAAACCACACCGGAAAACAACTTTATTACCGGTTAAATCTTGATTCGGGCTGGTACATACAAAGCTCGGATTCCATATTATCCGACGGAAAAAAGATAAGCAAAGAGGATTTCGACACGAAAGAGTGGTTTAAAACCGAAGTTCCCTCAACCGTGATGGGTGCACTGATAAAGAACGGTTTTTATAAGGATATTTATAAGGATGACAACCTGGAAAAAGTATCGCCTTTACCGTTTAAAAAATCGTGGTGGTACCGGAAGGAATTTTACATTGAAGATAACCCGGGTGCTTTGTTGCTCTATTTAAAGGGAGTAAATTACAAAGCCGATGTATGGTTAAACGGAACGAAAATTGCCGACAGCTCTGTTGTTAAAAATGCCTTCAGACAGTTCAGGTTTAATATTACAAAGCATATTGTTCCCGGAAAAAATGTCCTTGCCATCGAAGTTTTTCCTCCCGTAGCAGGAGATTTTTCCATAGGGTTTGTTGATTGGAATCCATCGCCTCCCGACAGGAATATGGGGCTGTTCAGAGGGGTATCGGTGGAGGCCGACGGAGGTACGGGTATCGACCGTCCGTTTGTGGTATCGACACTTAATGAGGATTTTACGATTGCTTATCTCACGGCTTCGGCGGAGGTTACAAATTATACTGATGTTAAAAAACCGGTTGAAACGGTTTTGACCATTAATGGCAGGCAACTGAAAAAATCTGTTTTGCTGGAAGCAGGGCAAACGAAAAAGGTTGTTTTTTCGCCCGGCGAATTTAAAGAACTGACGGTATTAAATCCGAAACTTTGGTGGCCGCATACCATAGGTAATCCAAATCTTTACACTGCACAGTTCGAGGCGCAAGAAAACAGGAGTGTCTCAGACAAAAAAGAGGTAACATTCGGCATACGCAAGGTTTCCCATTATTTTACCGAAGAGGGTTTCCGCGGGTTTAAAATCAATGGCCGGAAGATATTAATCAGGGGCGGAGGCTGGGTTGACAGGCTTTTTCTCGACGACACATATGAGAGTACGCGCAATCAGTTGGCATATGTCAAAGACATGAATTTGAACACAATACGGCTTGAAGGATTTTGGGGGAAAGATCCGGCATTGTATCATCTTTGCGACAGTATGGGAATTCTGGTTATGGCCGGGTGGAGTTGCCAGTGGGAGTGGGAAGATTATCTGGGAAAGCCCACCGACGAGGAGTACGGAGGCATTCTCACCGATCGGGAGATTGACATGATGAGCAGTGCCTGGCGCGACCAGTTGGTATGGTTGCGCAATCATCCTTCGGTATTTGCCTGGCTCGGAGGCAGCGATTGCAAACCGAAACCGGAATTGGAGCAACGGTATTTCAACATTTTTTCGGAATACGATTCAACACGTGTTTACCTTGCTTCAGCCAAAGAATGGACATCGCTGGCGGGTCCTACCGGAGTGAAAATGCGGGGCCCTTATGCTTACGAACCTCCGGTTTACTGGTTTTCCGATACACTGTACGGTGGTGCTTTCGGTTTTAATACCGAAACCGGTCCGGGTGCCCAGGTTCCGCCGGCCCAATCCGTTAAAAAGATGTTATCTCCGGAGTACCGGTGGCCTGTTAACAAAATGTGGAATTACCATTGCGGACGCCATGAGTTTGAAACCCTTGACAGGTATTACAAAGCTCTTGAATTACGTTACGGAACACCTGCAAACCTTGAAGATTTTACCCGCAAAGCTCAGGTTATGAATTACGAGCTGATGCGTCCCATGTTTGAAGCGTTTTCGGCATACCGGTACAAAGCAACGGGAGTAATACAATGGATGTTAAATTCGGCCTGGCCCGAAATGTATTGGCAACTGTACGATTATTACCTTATGCCCAACGGTGCTTATTACGGTGCAAAAAAAGCTTCGCAACCGCTTCATGCAATTTACGATTATTCATCACACTCTGTTTATGCAGTTAACGACAGGATCGAAGACAAACTGGATTTGTCGTTGAAAATCAGGATTTATAACATAAAGTCGGAAAAAATATTTGATAAAAATATTAATCTGAATCTGAAAGCCAATGCCTCGGAAAAGGTATTTACACTTCCACAGCAGGATAAAAAATCACCGGTATATTTTCTCGATTTGCGCTTGTACGATGCACCGGGGAATGAAATTGACAATAATTTTTACTGGCTTTCATCCAAAAAAGACATTTTGGATTATGATGCCGAAGTTCTTGATTGGTATTATTATACGCCGTCAAAACAATATGCCGGTTTTACCGCGTTGAATACGATGCCTGAAGCCGATGTAAAAACTTCGTTTACACAAATTAAGGGAAAAGAGGATACACGGTTTGAAGTAACGGTAATTAACCGGAGCAACACGATTGCATTCTTTACCGGTTTTTCCATAAGGGATAAAAACAGCGGCGATGTTATTTTACCCGTTTTGTGGTCGGACAATTATATTTCGTTGCTTCCGGGTGAAAAAAGGATATTGGTTGCGAAAATAAAAAACAGCAGTCTGACCGGAAAGATTCCGGAACTTGTAACCGAAGGATATAATTTAAAAAAGAGATAAAAGATGAAAAGGAATTACACAATTGTTGTTTTAATACTGGTTACCTTTTTTGTCATTTCGTTTTTGACAAACATTCTTGGTGCCCTGAATCCTGCGGTTTCGTCAGGTTACAGGCTTACGGAGACCATGGCAGGATTTTTACCGTTTGCCTTTTTTATTGCTTACGGTGTTATGTCGGTTCCGTCGGGGTTTTTACTGGAGAAATGGGGTGAAAAGAGGATGATGATTTTGGCTTTTGTGCTTGCTTTTGCCGGCGCATTGGCTTTTGCCGTTTTTCCGCGGTTTAATGTTTTTCTTATCTCATTGTTTACCATAGGAACGGGTATGGCGGTGTTGCAGGTGGTTATCAATCCGCTGTTGCGCGTTGCCGGCGGCGAAGAGCATTATGCGTTTAATTCGGTACTGGCACAGCTTATATTCGGTGCGGCTTCGTTTATCAGTCCGCAGATGTATTCCTATTTGGTAACCAATATTGATAGCGGTAATGTGCAGAAACCGTTAATCGGTTTGATGAGCCGGTTGGTGAGCGGTTCTTTCGACTGGGTTTCCGTTTACTGGGTGTTTGCACTGATGAGTGTTCTTATGATTTTGGTCATTCTGTTTATTAAATTTCCCAAAGTCGAATTGCAGGAAGACGAAAAGGTGGGTTCAAAAGAGAGTTATGTGGAGCTGTTTAAAAACAAATATGTTATACTCTATTTTCTCGGAATTTTTGCCTATGTGGGAACCGAACAGGGAATATCGTACTGGATGTCGAAATTTTTGTTCCGCTATCACGGGTTTAATCCCGAAACCACCGGTGCTGACGCCGTTTCCTATTTTTGGGGATTGATGACCGTAGGGGGTGTTTTGGGGCTTGTACTCTTAAAGTTTTTCGACAGCAGACAGGTGCTCAAATGGTTTACCATACTCGCTATTGTAAGCCTGACTACAGGTTTGTTCGGCGGCAATAATGTGGCGCTTTATTCATTTCCGGCATCGGGATTTTTCCTGTCGGTAATGTATCCCGTTATTATCTCTCTCGGACTTAATTCGGTTAAAAAACACCACGGTTCCTTTGCAGGAATATTAATGACCGGAATAGCAGGAGGAGCTGTGGTACAGTTGCTTATAGGAGGCATTAGCGATTTGACAAACCTGAAAACCGGAATGATGTTTCTTTATGTTACGCTCGGATATATTTTGAGTATCGGATTTTGGGCAAAACCCATTGTAAACAATAAAACAGTAAAGTTAAAAGAAATATTTAAAAGCTAATGGAACTTTCGGAATACGAATCGATTATAGGTGTTGACCTGGGTGGTACCAAAGTTGCCGCAGGAAAAATAGCGGGTAACCGGCTAACAGGTACGGTACAAAAATTAATACCTGCATTGAGCAAAAACCGTCAGGATATTCTTGATATTGTAATAGAAGTTATAGAAGCGGTTTTTGACGAAAGTACGGCCGCCATAGGCATTGGCATTCCCGGTTTGACCGACAGCGAAAAAGGAATCATATACGACGTACAAAATATTCCTTCGTGGAAAGAGGTAAAACTGAAACAGATACTTGAAGAACGTTTCCGGGTACCCGTATATCTTGATAACGATGCCAACTGTTATGTGTTGGGCGAACTCTTTTTCGGTGCCGGAAAAGGATGCAGCGATTTTGTGGGACTTACACTGGGAACCGGTATGGGAGCCGGGATAATTAAAAACGGTGTTTTGCTTTCCGGTGCTCACGGTGGTGCAGGCGAGTTCGGAAATATCCCTTATTTGAATTCCATATATGAAGATTATTGCAGCGGTAAGTTTTTTCTGAAAACCAAAGGAATTAAAGGGGAAGTTTTACTGGAAGCGGCAAAAAATTCCGATCCGTTTGCTTTAAAGGCTTTTGAAGAGTTCGGTTTTCATCTCGGGAATGCCGTAAAAACCATTCTTTTTGCCGTTGATCCCCGTAAAATTATTATCGGTGGTTCGGTGGCCCAGGCAGCGCCCTATTTTAAAACACAAATGTGGAAATCGTTACTTGATTTTCCCTTTAAAAGTGCATTGAAAGGTTTTGACGTACTGTTTTCCAACGTACAACATATTGCCGTACTGGGTGCCGCTTCTCTCTGTTTAATGGAACAACAAAAAACAAGTGATTTATTAAAAACAAACTGATATGAGTAAAGCTGTAATCGGGGTTTCGCTGGGAGGCAAAACACTAATGGCCGGAAAGGTTAAGGAGGGAAAAATAGAAAAGAGTATTACCAAAAAGATAAACAACAGAGCTGCGGAAAATGAAATTCTTGCGGAGGTATATAATGTTATTAACGAAGTAAAAGACGACGAAGTTGCAGGAATAGGAATAGGGGTTCCAAGCCTGGTGGATGTGGAAAAAGGAATCGTTTACCGGGTACAGAATATTCCTTCGTGGCGTGAAGTGCACTTAAAGGAAATACTTGAAAGTCAATTTGGTCTGAGGGTTTATGTAAACAACGATGCCAACAGTTTTGCCACCGGCGAGATGTATTTCGGCAAGACGGCAGGTTATGAAAACAGCGTAGGACTGATACTCGGTGCGGGAGTCGGTGCCGGAATCATTTTTAAGGGTCATTTATATTCGGGAACCAACTGCGGTGCCGGCGAATTCGGTGATATTCCTTACCGGAATCATACGTACGAATACTATCTGAACGATGCTTACTTTGAAATAAAATACGGACTGTCGTCTGTTACTTTTTTAAAAAGAGCAAATAAAAAAGAGAAGATAGCACTTGCCATTTACGAGCAGTACGGTTCCGATTTGGGTAATTTAATAAAAACCATTCTTTATACCGTTGACCCGCAAATAATTGTAATCGGCGGACCGTTGTCCAAAGCATTTCCATATTTCGAAAAGAGTATGTGGGAAAAGGTAAACGGTTTTCCTTACAAACATGCGGTCAGGAAACTGAAAATTGTTCCTTCGGAACATGAAGATATCTCTATTCTAGGGGCCGCCGCATTGTATTTTGATGCCAATAACAACCATTTGAAAAAATAAGCAGATATGACGGAACAGTTGAATAAATTGAATGTAAAAGAACGAATTGAGCGTAAATACGAAAAGCTTTTTGTAAATGTTTATAACGATGCCGAAACTGCTTCGAAAAAAGTGGCCGGTGAAATAGCCGGTCTTATACGCAGTAAAAACGGGGAAGGTAAAAAGTGTGTTTTGGGACTGGCAACCGGGTCGAGCCCCATAGGGGTATATGCCGAACTGGTAAGAATGCACAAAGAAGAGGGTTTGAGCTTTAAAAATGTGATAACTTTTAACCTGGATGAATATTATCCCATTTCGAGAGACCATGTACAGAGCTACTGGTATTTTATGCACGAGCATCTCTTCAATCATGTGGATATCCCGGAAGAAAACATACATATTCCCGACGGGACAATTCCCGAAGAGCGGATTTACGAATTTTGTCAGGAGTATGAAACAGCCATAAAAGAGGCGGGGGGCATTGATTTGCAAATATTGGGTATCGGACGTACCGGACATATAGGTTTTAACGAGCCGGGTTCGGGGATAAATTCGCCCACACGGCTGGTAACACTCGATTCGCTTACCATTGCCGATGCTGCCGCCGATTTTTATTCGGAGGAAAATGTTCCGAAAAAAGCAATAACCATGGGTGTGGGAACCATTTTAACATCAAGGCGTATTATCCTTATGGCCTGGGGCGAAAAAAAGGCTGCCGTTGTTAAAAAAGCCGTTGAAGGCCCGATTGTCGATTCGGTTCCGGCCACCTACCTGCAAAATCATCCCGATACCGAAATAGTTCTTGACAAAGAGGCTGCAGCCGAGCTTGTACGGTTTAAAACTCCTTGGCTTGTACGCGAAGTTGAATGGAACGATAAACTGATACGTAAGGCTGTCATATGGCTTTGCGAAAAACTGGATAAACCCGTTTTGAAGCTTACCAACCGTCATTATAACGACAATAGTCTTGGCGATTTGGTTACCAAATACGGTTCGGCATACGACATCAATCTGAAAGTGTTTAACATGCTTCAAAAAAGCATTACGGGATGGCCCGGAGGAAAACCGGGTGCCGACGATTCGCAGCGTCCCGAAAGGGCATTGCCCTATCCCAAGAGGGTGCTGGTTTTCAGTCCCCGTCCCGATGATGATATGCTGGCCATGGGTGGTACCATCAACCGGTTGGTACAACAGGGGCACGAAGTTTATGTGGCGTATCAGACCTCGGGAAATATTGCCGTAGCCGATGATATTGTGTTGCGGTTTCTCTATTTTTCCGAAAATATTACCAAAGAGCATTTGATTGATACCGAAAAGATAAGAAAAGAACTCGCCGGAAAAAAACCGGGAGAAACGGATACAGCTGAAGTCAGAAATTTAAAATCGCTGATACGGGAAGCCGAAGCACGGGCAGCCTGTCGCTTTCTGAATATTCCCGACGGGAATATACGCTTTTTACGGATGCCCTTTTACGAAACGGGAACTATTAAAAAGGCTTCGCTAAACAATGAGGATGTAAGGTTGGTTGTGGAAACATTGCGGGAAATAAAGCCTCACCAGATATATACTGCCGGCGATTTGACCGACCCGCACGGTACCGGACGGAAATGCTTTGATGCTTTTGTTAAAGCATTGCAAAAAGTAAAAGACGACCAGTGGATTGACGATTGCCGTGTGTGGCTTTATCACGGAACCTGGAAAGAGTGGAGCATTGCCGATGTGGATATGGCCGTGCCGTTAAGCCCCGAAGAACTTAAAAGAAAAAGAGCTGCAATACTGCGCCATTCAAGCCAAAACCAGGTAATTCTTCCCGGTTCGGACGATATGGAAATATGGAGGTATGCCATTGAACGAAACCATACTACCGCTAAAAAATATGATAAACTGGGAATGGCTGAATATGAGGCGGTAGAGCTTTTTGTAGAATATTTTATCTAAAAGGATGCGTGTTATAAAAAAGCTCTTTATCTGGCTGCAATAATTTTCAGTGCCTCTTTTTTGCTCAAATTGCTTAACGGGGTACGGCTTACGTAGTTTTCGACCCATTGCGGATTTACCTTACTGTAGTTTCTCAGCATCCAGCCAATGGCTTTGTTGATGAAAAACTCATCGGTGGGGATAAGCCGTTGGATAATTGAGACAAGCAATTCGGTATCGGTATTTTCTTTGTAATTCAGTTGAAACAGCACTGCCGACCGCTGCAACCAAATGTTTCCCGAATCTATCCAGCGCGCTGTTGCAGGGTGCCGCTCTTGCGGAAAGAGTTTGAAATACGAACCGCACAGTTTGGGCGCAACAAAATCAACCGTATCCCACCACGACTTATGCGTAATCATCCATTCAAAAAGGGATAAGTCCGTTGTGTCGAATTTTTTAGTGTATTTGTAAGTAAGTTCAAGGGCAAAATATTGAAATTCGCGCTGCGGAAGGTTCCAAAGCTCTTTAACAATGTTTTGCAATTCCTCTTTCGGGGGAAGTTTTTCTTTTGTGAGAAATGGTTTTTGTATCTCTTTTCGTACCGGAGAAGATATGCCGTAAAATTCAAACATGTTGCGCATGTAGGCTTTTTGTCCCGCGGCATTTGCGGGATTTGCATGTTTTTCAAAAGTCTTTGTTATTGCTTGTACGTATGGGTGCATGATACCAATTAGCTTTTATGCATAAATTACTTCTTTAAGTATCTTAGGTCCAATATACGGACTTAATCCGTTTTTAGTAACAATTTCAATTTTTTCGTTTCCGAACAGATTTTCAAGGATGTCACAAACTAACATATAATTATCAAAATTTTCTTTTTCCGGATCAAATTCGATAAGAATATCTATATCGCTATTTTTCGATTGTTCTTCTCTCACATATGAACCGAAAAGTCCAATCCTGACAACACCAAGGTTTTGCAACTTTTTTTTCTGTTGCTTTATTTCCGATAATATGTATTCTTTACTTGTCATTTATTTACCGTTTTAGCAAAAATACAAACATTTTCTTTAAAAGCAAACGATAACATTCTCGTTTTTAAATAACTGGAACGCATAATATTTGAGCAAATGTACAGATGAGTTCGGTAAATCGGCTAATGGTAAAATGGAAAAGAATTATCAAAACTTGCATTTTTTGCAAGTTTTGATAATTCTTAGAGAGAAAAGCCTTATGGAAAGAACAAGATTCTTATTCTTCAATAAACTCGCAATAGGCATATTTATACCTCGGTTTTTCTATTTCGAATAGCATGTTTCTTATGGTATTGTATGGGCCTTTGGCAATTACCATGTTGGTAAGCCATTGGGGAATGCTACCTCCGAGGTTTATTTTCAATTTAAAAATGATATTAATTTTTCTGTTATCAAGCGGTTCAAAAATCCAATAAGATTCTGTTTCAGGAATGCGGATATATCCGGGTTTTTGTGGAATATAATCGGGAACCCCCGTCGATTTGAAAGTAACGGTTTTTGTATCTTTATCTTGATAAAAAGTAACTTTTGTAACCACATCCCTGTCAGAAACCGGCCATGGCGCATCGGTTTGGGCATAATAATACCAGTCTGTTGAATCTATTAGTTCCAGTATTTCCGCATGTGTACAATTAAATACCCAGTTTTGGTGATTTTCAGCATCCCTGATAAGGGCAATCAGTGTAGAAAGCGTGGTTTTGGCTACGGTTTCCGCCTTAATAATTTTCATATCGCTGTAGATATCGGGCTTTGAGTAAACCTGAATGCCGTCTTCGTCTTTAAGCAGTTTCCACGCTTCGGATTCCTGTGCGGCAGAAATAAGAAATGAGAAGAGAAGAAATGTAATAGTAACCGATTTGAATTTCATCCGATAATGTTTTAGTTTGCGTTTAATAGTTTCAGTGTGTTTTCTTTATCGTTGGCAAGTTGTTTTTTCAATGCTTCAAGGCTGTCGAATTTCTTTTCGTCGCGCATGCGTGTAACAAAAGCTATGGTAATGGTTTCATCGTAAATATCACGGTCGAAATCGAAAATATTCACTTCAATGGTCAGTTCACCGTGGTTGATGGTAGGCCGTGTACCGATGTTGCCCATGCCGAGGTAATGTTCATCATTGACAAAAACCCGGCAGGCATAAACCCCGTTGGCGGCAATCAGTTTGTACTCGTTGGCAATGGAAATATTGGCCGTAGGGAATCCTATGGTTCGTCCTATGCCGTTTCCTCTTACCACTTTGCCGGTAATGGAATATTCGTATCCGAGCAATTTATTGGCTTCTTCCACTCTGCCTTCGCGCAGCAGTTTCCTTATTTTGCTGGAACTTACAGTAATACCGTCTTTTATAAATGGCTCAACCTTTTCAACCTGAAAATTAAATTCGTGCCCCAGTTTTAGAAGCAGCTCAAAACTTCCTCTTCTGTTTTTCCCGAAATGATGATCGTAACCGATAACTATTTTTACGGGATGAAGGACAGTAATGATATATTCTTTAATAAATTGTTCGGATGAAAGTTCTGCAAACTTCTTGGTAAAAGGGATGACAATCAGGTGGTCGATTCCTATGGCTTCTATCCTCTCAATTTTTTTTTCGAGGGTATTTATGAATTTGAACGATCCCGCATTTTTGTTGAGCACCAGCGCGGGATGCGGGTGGAAGGTAACCACCACCGTCTGTCCGCCTGTTTCACGGGCATCGCTGATCATCTTTTGAAAAACGGCACGGTGACCCAGATGAACGCCGTCGAAGTTTCCAATGGTAACAATGGCATTGGGTACCGGTTTAAAATCTTTTATGCAGTTATATACTTTCAATGTTTATAAAATTCTTTTAAAAAGCCTGGCAAAATACAAATAGATTTGGTTATTCTTTTTTTTCGGTTAATGTTTGGGGTGGTGTGAATCTTTTTTCAAAAAGAAGAAATATTTAACCCACCCCTGCCCCTCCAAGGAGGGGAATTTTTTTTCCAATTATAAATTCTTCTTACTATAAACATTTTTTTCAGTTAACGGTTATGTTTTTTGCAACAGTATCCATTTCCACTCTTTGAAGAACTCATACCAGAAAAAATTGAGGATAATTGTAACAATCATAAAACAATATTATTTATTAACAAATCCGCTATCCAAAAGATATTCGGCAATTTGAACCGCATTGGTAGCTGCACCTTTTCTCAGGTTGTCGGCTGTAATCCAGAGGTTCAGACCGTTTCCCACCGAAAAATCTTTTCTTATTCTTCCCACAAATACCGTGTCTTTATCTTTTGCCGTAAGCGGCATGGGATAGATACTTTTCTCCGGTTCATCCGTTACCGCCACGCCCGGTGTTTCATTAAGCAGCTCTTTTACCTCGTTAACGGTAAAGGGTTTCTCAAATTCCACATTCACCGCTTCGGAATGGCCGCCTGTTACCGGAACCCGTACGGCCGTGGCTGTTATTTTTAATGAATTGTCATTAAGAATTTTCCGTGTTTCGTTTATTAGTTTCAACTCTTCGGTTGTATAGCCCTCGTCCGAAAAGTCGCCGGCCTGTGGCAATACATTCATATGAATGGAATGGGGATAAATTCGTTCCCCGGTTATCCCCTGCTGTTCGTCGGTTAGTTGCAACAATCCTTTGGCGCCGCTGCCTGTTACCGACTGATAGGTAGCTACCACAACTCTTTTTATTTTGAAGGCTTTATGAAGCGGTGCGAGCGCCATAACCAATTGAATGGTAGAGCAGTTTGGGTTGGCAATAATATGGTGGCGGGGTCTTATTTCCGACGCATTGATTTCGGGAACGACAAGGGGTATGTTTTCGTCCATTCGCCATGCCGAAGAGTTGTCGATAACATAAGTATTGTTTTCGGCAAAACGGGGTGCCCACATTTTTGAAACGGCACTTCCTGCCGAAAAAAGAGCAATATCGGGTTTAAATTCAACGGCTTCCGCAGGCAGGAAAACCGTTTGTTCCCTGTTTTTAAAAACTATTTTTTTTCCTGCCGATTTTTCAGATGCAACCGGAATCAGTTCGTTCACCGGAAAATTTCTCTCTTCCAGAATTTCCGCCATCTTTTTTCCTACCAAACCGGTGATGCCTACAATTGCAACTCTCATTTTTTCATTATATTTACTGCCTCAACAGAAGTGCAAAAATATCAAAATAATGAAACCCTTATTTTATCTGTTGTTCCTGCTGCCGCTATTTGTAACCGCACAGGTTGAAGATAACTTTTCGGATGGTGATTTCACACAAAATCCGCAGTGGACGGGAACCGTTGAAAAGTTTATTGTAAATACAAGTTTTCAGTTGCAATTGCACGATACCGCTGCCGGTTCGGGGTGGCTTTCCACCGGAAATCATCTGCTGAACAAAACCGAATGGTATTGTACCGTGCGTTTTTCATTCAGCCCGTCGTCGAACAACTGGGGCAGAATCTATCTGGTAAGCGATAATGACGATCTTTCGGGCGATTTGAACGGCTATTTTATCCAACTGGGCGAATCGGGCAGCAACGATGCCGTTGAACTTTTCAGGCAACAGGGCCAGACGGTTGTTTCGGTGTGTCGCGGTTCCGACGGTTTGATTGCATCATCGTTTAAACTGGGATTAAAGGTTACGCGGGATGAGTCGGGAAACTGGAAAATATTTGCCGACCCTGCCGGAAATACCAATTATCAACTGGAAGCGGAAGGAACCGACAATGAACTCACAACGACCAATGCATTCGGATTTTACTGCCATTATACCAAAAGCAACAGTACCAAGATGTATTTCGATAACGTACTTGTGAGGGAACTGGTTCAGGATACCGTTCCGCCCGTAGTAACATCTGTTGTTGCCCTGAACGACAGCACTGTTCAGGTTGTTTTTGATGAGTCTTTGGATAAACCGTCAGCGGAAAACGAAGCTAACTATATGTTGGATTCCGGTACTTTTCCCGATTCGGCGGTTCTGACCTCTTCGGGCAATACCGTAACACTATTTTTCGGAATACATTTTCAGCAAAATAACGTTAATATATTGAATATCAGGCACATTAAAGATTTGGCCGGAAATGAGCTGTCGGCGGGAAATTACAATTTCAGTTACTATAAAATAGTGCCCGGCGATGTGGTGATTAACGAGATTATGGCAGACCCCACCCCCCCGGTGCAGTTACCCGAATTTGAATATCTCGAACTGTTTAACCGTACTTCCAATCCGGTGAGTTTGTCGGGCTGGAAACTGATTATCGGAACTTCTGAAAAGAATTTTGACGATGTAACTCTGCTTCCCGGCGGGTATTTAATTTTGGGAAAAGATGCCGCATCCGGGGATTTGGGGCAGTACGGACAGTTTTACGGGTTTAGCAGTTTTTCGTTGAAAAATACAGGGCAAACGCTGACTTTGATTAACCGGGAAGGGGAAACTATCCATAAAATCAGTTATGATGATTCGTGGTATCACGATAAAGATAAAGAGGATGGCGGCTGGTCGCTGGAACAAATCAATCCGGATGACCAATGTTCCGGGGGACAAAACTGGCTGGCTTCCGAGAGTCCGTTGGGCGGAACGCCGGGTGACGTTAATTCGGTTTCGGAATACACAAGCCCCTCCCCTGCCGTGGCTTCAATGGAAATATTGGCGGATAATATATTACGGTTGCGGTTTACCCAAAAAATGGATTTAACGGAACTTGGGAAAAAAGAAAATTATACCGTTTCGGAAAACATTGGCAACCCTAAATATGTTTATACATTTGAAAATGAACCTGATAAAACAGAATTGTATTTTGAGAAAAGTTTTGAAGAGGGAAAAGCCTATTCGCTGACGGTTTCCAGCAATCTGAAAAATTGTATGGGTATCGGTATGGATGAAGATACGGTTCTGGTGTTCGGTCTTCCTGCAAATCCGGAAACCGGCGATATTCTCATTAATGAAATATTGTTCAATCCGTTGGGCGACGGTACAGATTATGTGGAACTGTATAACTATTCGGATAAAATTGTGGATTTGTCACAACTTTGGCTGGGTTCGGTTTCGGAAAATTACCCCAATCCGCCCGATGCAACACTTTACCCTGTTTCGGAAAATCAGATTTTATATACTCCGGGTACCTACAAGCTGTTGTCGGTAAATACTGAAAAAGTTATGGAACAGTATTACACCGAAAATCCCGGTGCTTTTTTGGAAATGGAACACTTTCCCTCCTACCCTAACGACGAAGGTACCGTATTGCTGATGACATCCGACAGCATTATCATCGATCTGTTTCATTATTCCGACAAGATGCATTTTCCTTTGCTTGAATATACCGATGGTGTGTCGCTTGAAAGAATATTGTTTAGCGAGCCGGCGGACGAACCTTCCAACTGGCATTCGGCATCGGAACAGTCGGGGTTCGGAACGCCGGGATACAAAAACTCACAGGCTGTTGATACCGATAGCACAGGATTTGAAATTACCATTGAGCCCGAAATATTTTCACCGGATAACGACGGATACAATGACGTAACAGAGATAAAGTACAAATTTGATGAACCCGAAAACTCTTTGTCGGTTTTTATTTTCGATAAAAACGGCAATTTGATAAGGAAACTAACGGAAAACAAATACCTTGGAACAGCCGGAGGCTCAATAATATGGGATGGCATAACGGACGAAAACACCAAAGCACCGGTTGGAATTTACATGGTATTCATCCGCCTTGTCCGTTTGGACGGAACGGTGCAAAAGATGAAGAAAACGGTGGTGGTGGCTGCAAAACTTTAATCCTCTTTTTCGGCTATCTCGCTTAATACGTTTTTCACCTCTTCTTCGGTTTTGTACAGTTTGGTTTTGCAAATTTTTATGAGCTCGCCGGCCCGTTTTACCTTTTCGGCCAGTTCGTCCACCGGAATTTCTTCCGATTCTATTCTTGAAACAATCTCTTCAAGTTCTTCAATGGCTTTTTCGTACGTTATCTCTTTCATAGTTTATTTAATTTCAATTGTTTTCGATTTTATTTTTCCTTTAAAAAGTTGTGTGGTCAATACGGTACCGGGTGCTACTTTTGTTGCATCTTTTACCGGTTTCCCGTCGATGTACGTAATGCTGTATCCCCGCTTTAAGATGTTTTCGGGCATTAAGGCATGAAGCAGTTTTTCTTTATTTGAAAGTTGGATTTCCTCTTTTGAAAGTCTGTTTAAAGATGTTTTGGACAACTGCCCGGATACTGACATTAAGTATGAACCGTTTTGCTTAATAAAAAGTGTGGAATGTATTTGCAACAGATTACTCAGGTTGGTCAGTTTAACGGAAGCGCTGCTTATTTTTTGCCGTGTAACCGATACAAGACTTTTTTTAATGATTTCGAGATTAAATTGTTTTTCGGAAAGATAAGAGCTTGTGATACCGGTAACAGAGTTAATAAGCCCGTCCAGTTTTTGATTCTGAAACATAATAAGTTGGGCGGTTTTTTGTACCAGCTTTTCTTCCGCTTCGATAATGCGGCCCTCAAAAATAATAAACTGTTCGAGAATAAAATGTGCTGCTTCGGTAGGGGTAATTTTATTGGCATACGCCACCATTTCGCTAACCGTTTCGTTGGTTGAGTGGCCGATACCCGTTATTACCGGCAGGGGAAAAAGCGCTATTTTCTTTGCCAGCAAGTAATTGTCGTAAGCGTTAAGACCCACGTCTCCTCCCCCACCCCTGATGATACAAACCACATCGAAATCGCTGCTGCGATATTCTATTTCATCTAATTGTAAAGATATGGAACGCACCGCATCGTCGCCCTGCAACAGTGCCGGAAACAGGGTGTGCTCGATAACGTAGTTGTAATTGTTGTTTTGAATCACATTGATAAAATCGTGATAACCTTTGCTGGTATCCACCGATATAATGGCAATGCGTTTGGGCAATAGCGGAAAAGGCAACGATTTATTCCGCAGAAAAATTCCTTCGTTTTGAAGTTTCTTAATGGTTTCGGCTTTTTCTTTGGCCATTTCACCGAGTGTAAACGAAGGTTCCATGTCAAGAATATTCAGCGACAACCCGTAGTGTTCGTGAAAAATAACCCTTGCCAGAAAAAGAACATGCATGCCGTCTTTTAAAGGTTCGCCGGTAACGGATATGAACTTGTTGTTAATTTGTGTAAAAACCGATGACCAGATATTGGCGCGCATTTGGGCTTTTATCACCCCGTTTTGCTTTTCAACAAGGTCAGGATAACAATGGCCGCTTTTGGGATAATAGTTCAATTTAACAATCTCGGCTTTTACCCAGTAATATCCGGTATATGTCTTGCTGATAATGCTTTTTATGCTCTTTGTAATGTCGTAAAGAGAATAGATTTTCCGTTTTTGATTTTCCGTTTCCATCATCGCAATAGCAAAGATACTACTCTTTTTCTTTTGCGATAGCGGATTAATTATCTTTGCACCCCGGCAATAAACAATGAGCAGGCAAATAGACGAAATATTAAAAAAGACCGAAGATTTTATCAGGGCATTTTACAAAAACAAAATTGTAAAAGGTTCGATAATCAGTTTTACCTATGTCATTTTGGTATTGCTGCTGGTTGACCTGTTGGAATATTTTGCCTGGTTCGACAGCACCGTGCGAAGCATTCTGTTTTTCGGGTCGGTATTAATCATTGTGGTTATTATTGCTTTTTATATAGTCATTCCTCTTTTGCAGCTTTTGCGTATAGGAAAACGGATAAGTACCCGTGAGGCTGCGAAAATTATAGGAAAACACCTGCCCGAGGTAAGCGACAAATTGTTGAATGCCATTGAGCTGCTTGAGGAAGCTGAACTAAAAGGAGAAGACAGGGATTTGATAATTGCCGGAATCGAACAAAAATCGAAAGAACTCTCACCTGTACCTTTTAAAAAGG
>JALVZH010000217.1:0-13218 GCA_027022105.1 Bacteroidales bacterium
TACAGACTACCAATTCCGATGAGTTTTCCACCGTTGACGAATTTACCTCCAACAGTGACGAATTTCATGAAAACCACGACTTTAATGAATTTGGAAGCTCAGATGAATTTACTGACGTACAAGCACCTAAGCCGAAATTCACGCTAAAAAATGTCGGGTTTATTATTTATGATGAATTCGGCTCAAAGGAATACATTCCCGAAAATAAGTTTTATACGGGTTTACTTGTCGATTTTGATTTACCCTTCGGGTTTTTTATGCAAACGGGGGCAGTGTATCAGGATATGAAAGATAATAATACCCTTGTGTATATCGGGAAACTCGGAAAAAATCAATCGTGGAATAATGGTTCTTTAACAAAAATCTCAGGCGCTTATATAGGTAAGTATAATATTGACGACAACGCAATTTTTCAACCGTTGTTCAGCAACCTTTTTCTTGGCGAGGTAGTAAGAATGGATGCACCGAACTTTCCGTTATGGCAGGCTGCAATAAAACATCATTTTCCCAATAAAATGAAATTTCATGTTGCTTTAAAGGCTGTCGGAGAACTGGAAAATGCAAAAACAAACGAACAGGATATAGAATTCGGATTTTTAGCTTTTAAAAATCACCTGAAAACAACCCTGATAGGCAGCCGGATAACATCCGGGGTATTCTCCAATGATGTGTATATGGCAAGAGTAGAATTGAGATTAGCCTTTTAAGAAACATTTCTTATTATTGCCTTACGTTACCTATCTCCTTCTCTGCTAAGTTATTACAAGAGAACTTAACATAAATCAGTACGGAACTTACAGCCGGTCGCAGCTTTAAACTGCGATCGGTTGTGGTAAATAGAGTCTGCTGATTTTCTACCATGCCAAATTAAATAAAAAATGGGGACCAGCTTTGAAAAAATATTTTTGGAATCTCTTTTCGATTCTTTTCAGCCGGAAATTTATCCAATCTAAAACAGGGACAAAAAAATCGGGGTATTTAATCTCTTGGTCGGCTACTGAAGCATCCAGCTTTAAAGTGCCTCTGTTGGAAACTTGTTCTTTATGTTCTTTATGCTCTTCTTCTTTATCGGAAGATTTGTTTGAGCCATCACTTGTGTTTTTGGTTCCGTTATTCTTATTCTTCACACCTTTACTCATAATACCTGACTGATGAAGCTTTCTTTTTTCCGAACTCTATATTATTAATCTATTGAACTTGTCAAACTCTTCTCCACACATTCGTTTTCGAATGTCAACAAATGGGCTGGGATAAAAAACTTTTTTCTTTGTAAATGTTTTTAATCCGCAAAAATACTGCATGTAGATATTCTCTTTTATCATTTCGATTGTTCATTTTTATCTTTTTCCGCAGGTGCCCACACCCAGCTATAACTGTCACCGAATTCTTTTATAAAAACGAGTTCGGAAATATTATCATCCTTATCTCTCTTAACCAGGATTGCCAGTCGGCCGCCGGCCTTAAACTCCATGGCTGTTTTAAATCCGGCTCTTTTCAATGTTCTTTCCAGCCTCTTTTCAAAACGGTTCAACTCTTTTTCGCTGCCGCTTTTCCTGTCGAATGTAAGCGTAAAAACCTGTTTTACACTGTTTACAAAGCTGATAATCTCTTTGTCCTTTCCGAAATCGAAATGTATATCCGGCTCCGATTTATCCAGAACAAAACCATCCTTTTGGGCGTACCGTTCAAAAAGTCGGCCCACCGGCTTGTTACCGGCACATGCCGGCAACAAGACTACGGTGGATAAAAGAAAAAGCCCAATGCTTAAAAGTTTACTTTTCACTGACATCGTGCATTTTTTTCAGGTTATTCATTCCGGGCATATTTACGGCGCTTCCTATCTCCGAAATAGTTTTCATATCAATATTTCCGGTCATATTCATTACCACCGACTCTCCGTGGTCACCGGTTACAAACATCAGAAATTCCTGCACCTTACCGTTGGGTGCCTGGTTTACCATAAAATGAACAACTCCGTCGTCCGAGTTCACCGTCATAATCTCTTTATACTTATCCGACGGCAGACTCTTTTTCATCTCTTTATAAAAATCCATTGTCTTTATACTGTCTTCCGCATCAAAAACAAGCATTTTAAGTCCTTTGAGCTGTTTCATGGCCTCTTGAGCCTCTTTGGCTTCCTGCGAACTGTCGCTCATGTTCATATTTGCCAGCATTTCAAACATCTCGGGTGTAATACTTATGGTAGTAAATCCCTCTTTGCCGGCATATTTGTCGTACAGCCCGTCAATGGCCGTTTTTTGCTGAGCACTCAAAGCAAATGGTGCTATTACCAGCATTGTAATAATAAATTGAATGATTCTTTTTTTCATGATTTTAAAATTTTAAAGGTTAATAATTTTCTTTCTTTATTATGTTACTGAAATCGTGCACCCAACGTACTGCGGGAGCCGTTTTTTGTATCTGTTTTATTCCGGTTACAGGAAGTGTTACTCTCTTTATGGGTTCTGTTTTTGAAATGCTTTTTCTGATTACCGACGTCGCTTCAACCGCAGGTTTTAATCCTTTATTAAGATTGTATGAGGCCAGCATCAAAGCTTTTTTTGCATGCGCAAAGGCGGTTTGAGGATTATTTAATGTGTTCGGTATCGGACTTTCATTTTCCATACCCGGTTTCAAAGCAAACAAAAGCAGCAATGCGGCTGCAACTGCCGTTATCGACCAAATGATTATTCTTTTACTGTTCGATTTGCGTAAATGTTTATCAAGTTGCAACTCAAATTCGGGATTCTCCATTTTGTCCTGTTTCAGAACATTAAAACCGCTGAGCATTGCGGCAACATCCTGAAATTCGGGCGGTATTTCTCTTGCCGATTGAAAGTATCCGGCCAGTTGCCGCTCTTCTTCCAATGAAGTTTGCCCGTCGAGATAGCGCTGTACCAGTATTTTTATGTCATCTGTCAAGTTCATGGCTCTCTGCTTTTTGTAACGACTCTTTTATTTTTTTCCGCGCCCGTGAAAGATTAACCCGGATATAGTTTCCGTCAAATCCCGTAATTCCGGATATTTCGTCAAAACTCATCCCTTCCACATCGCGCAGATGTAATATTGTCTTTTGTTGTTCCGGCAAACGGTTTATCAGCTGCCTGACCCGCCTCACCATGTCGCTGTTTTCAATTCCTCTTAACGGGTCGTTTTGGTATGAACCGGTTATCTCTTCATTCAGTTCAGAAGCCTTGTTCTTTTTTGTTTTCAGTTTATCGAGGCTTCTGTTGCGCACCATGGTCATTAGTGTGGCTTCGCTGTTTTTGTATCTGTTGAATTGTTCTCCCATTTCCCAGACTTTCAAATAAATTTCCTGCACCGTGTCTTCGGCCTCTTCTCTGTTGTTCAAAAACCGCATGGCAAAACGGTATAGTTTGTCTTTCAGCGGCAGAAACCTTATTTTAAACTCTTGTGCAGTCATTTCAAACGGAAGACGACGGAATGATAAAAATATTACAGTGTAAAGATAGTTTTATTTAAAAGGCTGTTTTTATTTTCTTGCTAACCACAAAACCGCATTTTAATTCTTTTCCGCCTCAGACGGAGCCCTTTAAATTACGGGATATACTTGCATGATGTGTTTCCTCAATCCACTTGCTCATTGAAAACATGTCTGCCTCCACACGGTCAAACATATTACACGTTTCTGTCTTTGGCTGATTGCTCGTCTCCAAATTGTTTCTGAATTTCCGTATTTTTATATCTAAGGGTTTGAAGGTAGCCATGTGCACGGGCTGCTTAACTGTTCAAAGCCCGCCACAACATATCTTTCAATTGTGTCAGTCCGGTTTGGGCAACCGAAGAGATAAAAATGTATGGAACGTCGGGCAATTCTTTTTTAATTTCCGCTTTCAGTTCTTCGTCCAGCAGGTCCGATTTGGTAATGGCCAGGATACGCTCTTTGTCGAGCAACTCCTGATTGTACTGCTTTAATTCGTTCAACAACACCTCATATTCCTTTTTTATGTCCTTTGCATCGGCGGGAACCATAAAAAGCAGCACGCTGTTTCTTTCGATATGACGCAAAAAGCGCAAACCCAGGCCTTTGCCCTCATGTGCCCCCTCGATAATACCTGGAATATCGGCCATTACAAAACTCTGATGATCGCGATAAGCAACCATACCGAGGTTTGGCCTGATGGTGGTAAAAGGATAGTCGGCAATCTCGGGTCTGGCAGCCGATACCACCGACAAAAGCGTTGATTTACCTGCATTGGGAAATCCTACCAGTCCCACATCGGCAAGTATTTTCAGTTCAAATATGATATTTGCTTCAACGCCTTCTTCACCCGGCTGGGCATAGCGCGGGGTTTGGTTGGTAGCCGATTTAAAATGGTCGTTTCCCAGTCCTCCGCGGCCGCCTTTCAGTAAAACAACCTTTTGTTTGTCTTCGGTTATTTCGCCCATAATCTCTCCTGTGTCGGCATTTCTGGCAATGGTTCCCAAAGGTACTTCAATAACAACATCTTTGCCGCTGGCTCCGGTACTGCGCTGCGCTCCGCCGGGTTCACCGTTATCTGCCATTACATGCCGCGTATAACGCAGGTGCAGCAATGTCCAGAGTTGTTTGTTTCCCTGCATGACAATATCACCGCCTTTGCCACCGTCGCCGCCGTCGGGGCCGCCTTTGGGCAGATATTTCTCCCTGCGCAAATGCGCCGAACCGGCACCTCCTTTTCCCGAACGGCAATATATTTTTACGTAGTCAACAAAGTTATCAGCAGCCATATCGCAATTTTTTGCAAAGGTAGATAAATAGAGATAGAGAAAAAGAAAGAAAAAATTTGTTTAAAGTTAACTTAATGATAATGAATGTAAAATATTGTAAATTAGAAAATGAACTCCATATTTCCCCTCCTTGGAGGGGTGCAGGGGTGGGTCAATAAAAATATTGTTCACTTTTCTGATTTACAATATTTTATGTTAGCACTAAATAGATAAGGTTAGATGATCTTAAAAATATCAGCGTTATGAAAACAGGAATTTTCGTTTATTTTTGCCGCAAATTTTAACAACAGAAAAAAATGGCAGGAAACATCACATTTACAATGATTAAACCCAAAGCAATGGCAAACGGCCACATGGGTAACATTTTATCAAAAATTATCGAAGGCGGTTTTAAAATCAAAGCCATGAAGCTTACCCGCCTCACCAAAGAGCAGGCTATGGAATTTTATGCCGTTCACAAAGAGCGTCCGTTTTACAACGGGTTGACCGATTTTATGTCGTCGGGGCCCATTATAGCCGCTGTTCTTGAAAAAGAGAATGCGGTACAGGCATACCGCGATTATATTGGTGCTACCAATCCCGCTGAGGCAGCCGAAGGTACTATCAGGGCGCTTTACGGAACCGACATTGAAGCCAATGCGGTTCACGGCTCCGACAGCGACGAAAACGCCGTTATCGAAAGCAGCTTTTTCTTTGCAAAAAGAGAATGGGTTTAATTGTAACGGTACAAAAACAAAAAAGGGGGCTAAGAAAATTTCAAGCCCCTTTTTTTATTTTTGAAATATTGTAATTTATTGTTATAAACCAAAAGGTTAAATATAGCATGCAAAATCACACATCCATACCGGGCCGGCGCTCCCGTGTGCGTTTTACCGCCTGTTCGTGTTTCCACTCTTTAATCAGCTTTTCGTTTCCCGAAAGCAGGATGTCGGGCACTTTCCAACCGCGGAACTCACGGGGACGTGTATAAACGGGCGGCGAAACCAGATTGTCCTGAAACGAATCGCTCAGCGCCGATTCTTCATTGCCGAGAACTCCCGGGATAAGCCGGACAACAGAATCCACAATCACCGCTGCTGCCAGCTCACCGCCCGAAAGCACATAATTCCCTATGGAAATCTCTTTTGTGATAAAATGCTCCCTGATACGCTCGTCAATTCCTTTGTAATGACCGCAGAGGATTAACAGATTCCCGTATGTGGAAAGCCGGTTGGCCATGGGTTGATCCAGCAGTTCCCCGTCGGGACTTGTGTAAATAATTTCATCGTATTTGCGTTGAGCCGTAAGGTGTTCAATGGCTTTTGCCACCGGCTCTATCATCATTACCATACCCGCTCCTCCCGAAAAAGCATAATCGTCCACCTTGCGGTGTTTGTCGCTGGTAAAATCGCGAAGTTGATGCAAATGAATCTCAACAAGCCCTTTGTTTTGCGCCCTTTTAATAATGGAATGACCGAACGGCCCTTCAAACATTTCGGGAAATATGGTAATGATATCAATTCTCATCTTTTAAATTTTGTACAAATTTACAATAAAAAATCCCGGCATCTTTAACTCAGACACCGGGATTGCAATTAAACTAACCTCAACCCTATTTGATTATCTCCACACTTCTTTTCACAAATTTATCGAGTTCCTCACCTTTGAGTAGTCCTTTTGACAGGCGTGCCAAATCGTAAAGCTGTTTTACAACGGCATCCTGCTGCTCTTTTTCTTCCGTTTCCACCAATTTATAAATCAGCGGGTTGTTTGTGTTTACCACCAGATTGTAAGTGTCGGGTAAGCCGCCGAGTCCCATCATTCCCGTACCGCCAATGGCTTCCATATCTTTCATGCGGCGCATAAATTCGTTTTGGGTGATGGTAACCGGCATATCGGTCTCACTCAGGCTTTCAAATACCACTTCAAACTGTTTCTTGTCAATGTTTCTCTCGAAAATCTCTTTCACTTTTTCCTTTTGTTTGTCATCCAGCTTGGAAGGTATCTCTTCATCCTTTACAATAATCTTGTCGATGGTATTGGAATCAACCCGTGCAAACATGGAATCGGTAAATTTCTGCTCCAAAGTATTGATGAAATGGGCATCGAGAACACCATCCATCAGCAGCACATCATAACCGCGGTCTTTTGCAGCCTGAATGTAACTGTATTGCTCGTCAACATTGGTGGCATAGAGATATACCAGTTTTTTGTTTTTATCCTTTTGTGTTTTTTCGATGTGTTTTTTGTACTCTTCAAAAGTAAAATACTTTCCGTCGGTATTTTTCAGCAGTGCAAATTTCTCGGCTTTTTCGTAAAATTTAGGCTCCGAAATCATACCGTACTCTATGAAAATCTTAATGTCGTCCCACTTTTTCTCGAAGTTTTCACGGTCTTTTTTAAAGATTTCGGTCAATTTATCAGCCACTTTACGTGTGATATAATTGGATATCTTCTTTACATTCTGATCGCTTTGCAGATAGGAACGGCTGACATTCAACGGAATATCAGGCGAATCAATAACACCGTGCAGCAGGGTTAAAAACTCGGGAACAATACCCTCTACAGAATCGGTAACAAATACCTGATTGCAATAGAGCTGGATTTTGTTCCGCTGTAATTCGTAATCCTTTTTCACCTTGGGGAAATAGAGAATACCGGTCAGGTTAAAAGGATAATCCACATTCAGGTGGATATGGAACAGCGGCTCCTCAAAGGTCATCGGGTACAATTCCCTGTAAAAGGCTTTGTACTCCTCGTCGGTGGTTTCCGACGGTGATTTTTTCCAAAGCGGATTGGTATTGTTGATGATTTTTGGCCGCTTAACCTCTTTGGTTTTGGGGTTACCGTCTTTATCCTTTTCCCCTTCAACGGGCTCCTGAACGGTTTCCATGCCGAACTGAATGGGAATTGGCAGAAAGCGGCAATATTTTTTCAACAGTTCTTCAACTTTGTACTCTTCCAAAAACTCTTTGTTCTCTTTATCTATGTGAAGAACCACTTCGGTACCGCGGTCTTTTTTGTCGTACTCTTCAATGATATATTCGGGACTTCCGTCGCATTCCCAGTGCACACCTTTGGTGGCTCCGCCTTTTTTATAGGTTTTGGTGAAAATTTCCACCTTTTCGGAAACCATAAAGGATGAATAAAATCCCAGTCCGAAATGACCGATAATTGCATTTTGTTCGGCTTCCGATTTTGTTTTGAATTTTTTTACAAACTCTTCGGCACTGGAAAAAGCAATCTGGTTTATATATTTATCCACTTCCTCGGCGGTCATCCCGATACCGCGGTCGCGCACGGTCAGCGTTCCTTTTTTCTTGTTAACCTCTACCTGAATGGTCAAATCACCCAGTTCGCCTTTGAATTTTCCCAGCGAAGCGAGGGTTTTCAACTTTTGTGTGGCATCTACTGCGTTGGATATCAGCTCACGCAGAAAAATTTCATGATCCGAATAAAGAAACTTTTTTATAATCGGAAAAATGTTTTCCGTCTGAATGCCTATCTTACCTTTTTGTTTTGTCATATCTTTACTGTTTTATTGATTTCTTTTTCAGAGGCCTGCAAAATCAAAGCATATGCCATAAGGGGGGGTATGACATTTTGGCAAAAGAAAAAAGAGAAAAGAAAAAAGAGAAAAGAAAAAAGAAAAAAGAAAAAAAGTGTGATTTAATAAGCCTTAGGCTAAGAAGAATCTCCCCCTTGTGCTCCTTCTCCAATATAATAGCATACAGGATAACATTTCGGAGATTCATCGGGTACGCCGGTAAACCTGACGGATTGAACGCCGGTTTGAGGGTAAGGCATCCGTCAGGTTGAAAAATTTGGTGATAAAAATTGATTTAACCGTAATCCAACCTTTTTTACACACTGCATTGCTACCATTCTTAATTCTAATGTCTGATATCTGATATCTAACATAAAACATCAAAAATACCACATCAAAAATATAACATCAAACATATCACATCCAAACATACCACATCCCTCATTCCCAATCCAAAAGACGTTTCTCTCCTTCCAACTGTTGTATTTCGGATACCTCCTGCGATACTTCAAGTACTCCCCGGAATTTTCCCTGCTCATCCCTGATGGCAAAATAGCGGATATACACCACTTCGCCTTTTATGCGAATCCAGAAGTCGGCATGGTCTTTCTCACCGTTGCGGAAGGCTTCCACAATCCGTTCAACCACATCCACGCTCTCTTTGGGATGGCAATTCCGCACATCACGGCCTATAACGGCAAGCGTCCGGGGAAATATTCTTTTTTTGGGTGTGGAATAATAAACCACCTTGTTGTTTTCGTCAACATAGGTAACATCCACCGGCAAATGGTTCATCATCCAGCGGATTTGGTCTGGTAACAGAAAACCGGTTTTTAAATCAACAACCCGGGAACCGTCATCATCCTTTTTATCCTCTTGTTTTTGTTTCAAAATGCTTTTATCAGGGGCAAAATAGGGCCATTCTAGCTCCGTGCTTTGCAACAACAGATTTTCCAGTTCTTTATCTGATATTGTTTCCATAACCCTCTGAAAAAGAATTTTTTCGTCTCTGAATTTTATAGCATAAATATTAAAGAAGATATCACCTGCAAGCCGGTTCATCTTTTTCATGTCAACAGGCTTTTTGGATAGTTCCTCCACAATGGCTTTCAGGTTTCTTCTGATATCGTCGTGAAACGACCACATTACCTGTACACAACGGAAATCATCCCACTCTTTTTCCAGCATAGGGAAAAGAAGATTTTCTTTGATAACATACAATTGATTTACAGGTATCAAGTCTTCAAACCCTGCTTTCAACGCTTCCCTTAGTTTGTCGTTATCGCTGTTTCCGTTAAACTCGCGCAACAGTGGTTTTATCTCCTTTAACCTGCGGTCAACTTCCCGGTAATTTTTCACCAGATACCCGAGAAAACTTTTTTCTTCAGGGTTTTCCGTCTCCGCCTCGTTTAGTGCTTTATAAAACAGATTCAGCAACTTGTTAATCCCTCTTTTCAGGTCGGGCATGGGGATGTCTTGTTTTACCAGTGCATCAACAGCCCAAATCACCTCTCTGAAATGGATTGTGTCCATAATATCGCGGTATTGACGAACCGCTTCGGCCGGTTTGTCGCCTTCGATTATTCTCAGGCAGAAGGCCAATATTTTTTTATTGCGTACAGCTTGTTTGTTTGTAAATTCCGACATTTTTATCCTGATTAAAAAAGTTCAGGCAAAATTATTCTTTTTACAAAACAAAATCAGGCATAAAGTTTGTATTTTCACCGGTGTGAAAAAACAGATTGTCATCTTATTGCTTTTTATGGTGTCCTGTTTCTCCGTACAGGCGCAGGATGTAAAACCCATAGTTACACGGGGTGTTGTGTTTTTGGGCGACACCATTCCGTCAATTCAGCTTAGAGAGGTGGAAATTATTTCGCTTCGTATCCCCAAAACAAAATCAGGCAGAAGAAGGCTTACGAGGCTTGTTTACAACGTAAAAAAGGTCTATCCCTTTGCCAAACTGGCGGGAATAAAACTGCGGCAGTACGATTATCTGCTGTCGAAAGCCAAAAACGACAGGGAACGAAAAAAAATAATGAAAAAAGCCGAAAAAGAGATTAAGGCGGAATACGGCAAACCCTTGGAAAATTTAACCTTTTCGCAAGGTAAAATATTAATTAAACTTATCGACAGGGAAACGGGAAACACCTCATATGACCTTGTAAAGGATTTACGGGGCAGTTTTACAGCCTTTTTTTACCAAACTTTTGCCCGCTTGTGGGGATACAATCTGAAAGTAAAGTACGATCCTGAGGGTGAAGACCGCCAAATTGAAGCCATCGTCAGGATGATTGAAACCGGAAGATTATAAAAAATCTTTCCCGGAAGGAAGGCCAATTTATTAAAACCTCAACCCCTTTTTTTATTCTTTTTTATTGCAGGTGGAAATCCCGAAAATGGCATAGATTCCACAGAAATTAATAAGCGGTAACAAGAGGAATAAGAGCCAAAAGGCCCCACCACGACTTGTACATATAGCCTAAAATGGTAATAATCAGACCGAGAACAATACGGATCCAACGATCCAGACTTCCAATATTCTTTTTCATGGCTTTAATAATTTGAATGTGTTAGTGTGCAAATATAAGTATTCATATTCAGTATATGAAAAGGTTTAACAAACTGTTAGGAAAAATGTTGGAATAGAATTTTTTTATTGCCGGTAATTTATTCAGGGTTGGTATTATTTTTTAATTTTGCATTTGAAAAAAGTGCTCTTTGGTTATTACCGGCAAACAGCATTTTTTGAGGCTGAATTATTCAAACAAGCGGCAGTAGCTCAGTTGGCAGAGCATCAGCTTCCCAAGCTGAGGGTCGCGGGTTCGAGTCCCGTTTGCCGCTCTTCTTTTATGTCAGGCTCTGCTGAATTTCCCTAACCTTGTTAACAATGAGGTAATGATTAAGGAGACTCATCGGAATCACCTGCCCTGTTCCTTGCCCACACGATTCCTCTGAGTTGGCTTGGATTGGGGGCTTGAGGTTTTTATGCTTTCCGGAATTTTTTGGTAACTGTTTTTTCGTAATCCCAATCTCCATTCCCCTCTTTCAGAGCCATCCACCCAAAAGGCCTGCGGGCAGGAATGGCGATGAATCTCCGAAGTTAGTAGCGATGATTAATACCATTGTGATTCTGATAAGGAGACTCTTCGAAATCGCCTGCCAATGTCCTACCCACACGATTCCTCTGAGTTAGCGGGGGTTGGGATTGACAATTAAATATTTACAGGAAGTTAACAGTAGGTTATATCGTGCGGTTCACATCCCATCCTTCAAGAATTTCCTTCACCTTTTTGATAAACAAACCACCAAGTGCACCGTCAACAATGCGGTGGTCGTAGGCCAGCGAAAGAATCATGATGTGCCTTATGGCAATCACATCGCCTGCCTCGGTTTCAAGTACGGCAGGTTGTTTGCGAATGGCTCCCACTCCCATAATGGCCACCTGCGGTTGGTTGATAATGGGTGTTCCGGTGAGACTGTCGAACGAACCGAAATTGGTAATGGTAAATGTACCTCCCTGAATCTCATCGGGCAGCAAAGCGTTGTTGCGTGCCCTGTTGGCCAGGTCATTCACGTTCTTTACAACACCCAAAAGGTTCTTCTGATCCACATTTTTCAGGACAGGAACAATCAAATTACCGTTGGGCAGTGCCGTAGCCATTCCGATATTAATATTTTTACGATAGATAATGTTATAACCGTCAACCGAAGCATTTACCTGCGGATATTCTTTTAATGCTTTGGCAGCGGCATGAATAAATATGGGAGTAAAAGTTATCTTCTCCCCTTCCCTTTTCAGGAATTCCTCTTTCACTTTGTTGCGCCAGTTTACTATATTGGTCACATCCACATCAATAAAAGAGGTAACGTGGGGGGAAATCTGTTTGGATTGTACCATATGGTCGGCAATAATCTTGCGCATACGGTCCATCTCAACCACCTGGTCGCCGGTCTGCGTACTTACTTTTGGTAACTCTATGGCAGGAGCTTGGGATGCCGCAGGAGCATGAATTCCCGTTTTTGCTGTGGTTGCAGGAGCATCTCCCCGGGTTTCAACGTATTTCAAAATATCATTTTTTGTAACCCTGCCGTCTTTTCCCGAACCTTTAATGGATTCCAGTTCCTGCAATGATATATTTTCTTTTTTGGCTATGCTTTTCACCAATGGAGAGTAAAAACGGGTTGCTGTGGAGAAATCATCGGGAGATTGTTCATTCCCTTCACTTTTTGAAGCAATATCTTGTTCTATTTCGGCGGCGGCAGCAACTGCCTCAGCAGGAATTTCATCCTCTTCTCCCTCTTCACCTTCGGTTTCCACAATAGCGATGACCGTTCCCACAGCCACTACATCGCCCTCTTTAAAAAGGGTTTTTACCAGCTTTCCTTCCACCGGACTGGGAATTTCCGAATCAACTTTATCCGTTGCAATTTCAACAATGGCATCGTCTTCTTCCAAACGATCGCCTTCCTGTTTTAACCATTTGGTAATTGTTGCTTCTATAACACTTTCGCCCATTTTGGGCATAACTATTTCAAATTTAGCCATCTGTTTATTGTCAATTTTATTATAATAAAACAAAAAGGGCAATATTTTTTTTCCCCTTTTTTTCCGGCTGCAAAGATAATCAATTTAATTTATGTGGATTTGTTCTAAATTAAAAAAACTGATGTTGTTTACCGGGCGATATCTGTTTGTAATGAAAAAAGAAACGGAACGAGCCGGCATACACCCAAAACCAACAGCTAAGACTCGTTTCAGTTGCGGAAGTACGTGTGTGAGATTCCCACTCCGCTTTAGGCGGATCGGAATCGGGACGCAAAGAGGGGATTTATGTCAGATATCCGATCAGCCAGAGGCAGACACATGTAAGATGTTAGAAATAAGAACGGAAACAGCGGCAGGGATGGGAGCGGCAGCCCGCAGCCGGCAGGGCTTGTGAGGCTTGCGGCGAGGAGGC
>JALVZH010000217.1:13228-24875 GCA_027022105.1 Bacteroidales bacterium
GCACTGCCGGCGAGGACTGAAAGCGGACAGCCCGCCCGGCCGCCCCAAAAAAAATTAACATGCTTTTTAGTCTGTTTTGGGGCAAAAAAAGAAAAAGTTATGCGGAAATGTATCTGTTTTATAAATATTTCTATTTTTGTGAGGCAAAGAGTTAATTATTACAATGTGATGGCATATGGAAGAAAAGGAATTTAACGAAAGACGGGAAGAGATTTTCTCAAAAGCGGTTAAAGCGGGGAAAAGAACCTATTTTTTTGATGTAAAATCCACAAAAAGCGGCCAATACTATCTGACCATAACAGAGAGCAAACGCCGTTTTAACAACGAACAGGGCAAATTCTTTTATGAAAAACACAAAATCTTTCTTTTTAAAGAGGATTTTGAAAAGTTTATCGAAGGATTGGACGCAAGTATCAGGTTTATTAAAATGGGAGTAACCGAACCGGATGAAGAGGCGGAAGAAACGGCAGCGGAAACAACGCAGGAGACCGACGGTAATGATGCTCCCGTAGAAAATCGCGATACCGGACATACCGATATTACTTTTGAAGATCTCGGAAAGGAAGAATAACTTTTATTAACATCCGGTAAGTTTATAAATATGCCTTAATCAATCTAATTAATTGATTTTAAGGCATATTTATTTTTGTTGATAAAACATGCAGATATGTAAATTAAAAACCTGCGAAAAAATGTAACTTTGCTGCAACTATTTAACGAGGAACCATGGGGAAAACAATTGCCATAGCTAATCAGAAAGGAGGTGTAGGAAAAACCACCACCGCAATCAGTCTTGCATCGAGTTTGGCCGTTTTGGAATACAAAACATTGATAATTGATGCCGATCCACAGGCCAATGCTACTTCGGGACTGGGGTTTGACCCCAAGAATATTCAAACCAGCATTTACGATTGTTTGATGGAAGATACCGATCCCCACAAAGTAATCGTTCACTCAAGTACGCCGCATCTGGATGTTCTTCCGGCTCATATCGATTTGGTGGGTGCCGAAATAGAGATAATCAACCTGCCCAACCGCGAGAAGCTGATGCGCCGGACTGTTGACAAGGTGCGGGATGAGTACGATTTTATTCTTATCGACTGCTCTCCGTCATTGGGTTTAATAACCGTAAACGCCCTAACTGCAGCCGATTCGGTGATGATTCCGGTACAATGCGAGTATTTTGCCCTTGAAGGACTTGGTAAGCTATTGAATACCATTAAAATAGTGCAAAACAGATTGAATCCCGATTTAGATATTGAGGGAATCCTTCTTACCATGTTCGACCAGAGGCTCAGGCTGTCGAAACAGGTGGTTGAAGAGGTAAAGACACATTTCCAGCAGTTGGTTTTCGACACCATTATTAACAGGAATACCCGTTTAAGCGAAGCACCCAGTTTTGGTAAATCGATTATCATGCACGATGCAAACAGTACGGGTGCCATAAACTATCTGAACCTTGCCCGCGAACTGCTGCAACGCAACAACATGACGGCAATGGACGAATTGGAAAAACAAATAGAAACTGAAAATGACAAATAGAAACTGAAAATGACAAATAAAAAAGGTACAAAAAGAGTATTGGGAAGAGGGCTTGATGCCATTTTGCAGAGCCCCGAAACAGATATTACCTCCAAAGATATTTCCGGTAATTATGTGGCCGGTGCCATTGCCGAGATTCCTTTGGAACAAATTGAAGTCAACCCCTTTCAGCCCCGTACCGATTTCGACCGTGAGGCTTTGGAAGAACTGGCGGAATCGATAAAAGCCCAGGGCGTTATACAACCGGTAACGGTACGCAAAATGGGCTTTGAGAAATATCAGCTCATAGCCGGAGAACGACGTTTAAAAGCTGCCAGGATGGCCGGTCTTGATGCGATACCCTCGTTTATCAGAGTGGCCAACGACGAGCAGATGCTCGAAATGGCTCTTATCGAAAACATCCACCGTCAGGATTTGAATGCCATTGAAGTAGCCATCAGCTACCGCCGGCTTATGGAAGAGTGCAAACTTACACAGGAAAAGCTGAGCGAAAGGGTTGGGAAAGGCCGTACAACCATTTCCAATTTTCTGAGGCTTTTGAAGTTGCCTCCGGAAATTCAGGTTGCCGTAAGAGACGGACGAATTAACATGGGGCAGGCACGAACCCTCATTACCATTGACGACGAAGAACTGCAGCTGAAAATATTGCACGAAATAATTGAAAATGAGCTGAGCGTGCGGCAAACCGAACAGCTTGTAAACGAAATAAAAAAACCGGGAGAAAAGAAGAAAAAAGAGCCCAAGGCTTCGTTGCCCGAAAAATACCGTGACCTGCCAAGGAAGTTGAGTGACAAGATGGGAACAAAGGTTAATTTCAGAAGAAATTATAAAGGTGAAGGCAGCATCGTTATTCGTTTCAGAAATGATGAAGAGTTGGAAAGAATCGTCTCTTTGCTTGATAAATAAGTCATGACGGCTTTTGTAAGATACGGATATACAGCAACATTGCTACTAATTGGCATGTTGCTTTTTTCGTTTACGGCCACAGCTCAAAAGGAAGAACGAAAAAGTAAAGAGAAGACGGAAACCAAGACACAGAAAGAGCACTCTGCAAAAAAAGCCACCTGGCTGGCCATTATTCCCGGCGCAGGGCAGATATACAACAAAAAATACTGGAAAGTTCCCATTGTGTATGCCGGTTTCGGTGCCATCGGGTATTTTGCCTTTACCAACAGAGATTATTACAAAACATACGGAGAAGCATACACCTGTAAAGTAACAAACCCCGACTGTACCAATGAGTTGGCACAAAAATATTCGGAGCAGGATTTGATTACCATGCGTGATTATTACCGGCGAAACATGGAGCTCTCCTTTATTATTATGGGCGCCTGGTACGGTTTGCAAATACTCGACGCAATGGTTGATGCCACATTATACAACTGGGAGGTGGACGACGAATTGAGCATATCGGTAAAACCGGCTGTTTCACCTGTAGCTATGCCGGTACAAAATCAAAAACCGGGTGTTTTTACGGGAATCGGAATCAAAGTCAGGTTCTGACATAAGAATGAGAAAAACAGGAGCAATGAAAGATAATAAAGACAGGAAATTTGATAAAAGTTATTTGAAGATGGCCCATGTGTGGGCACAGAATTCCTATTGCGAGCGCCGCAAAGTTGGTGCACTCATCGTAAAAAACAGGATGATTATTTCGGACGGCTACAATGGCACACCTGCCGGTTTTGAGAATATTTGCGAGGACGACAGCGGAACCACAAAGGCATATGTGCTGCATGCCGAAGCCAATGCCATTACCAAGGTGGCCAAATCGGGCAACAGCAGCGAAGGGGCAACGCTTTACATTACCGATTCACCTTGTATAGAATGTGCCAAACTTATAATTCAATCGGGAATTAAACGGGTGGTATATGACAGGAAATACCGCATTACCGACGGCCTTGACCTGCTGGAGCGTGCAGGCGTGGAGGTTGAGGAATTGCATCCCGATTAAATCAGCAACAGTTTTCTGCCGAATATCAACTCTTCTATTTCGGGCGGAGGGCCGAGAAACTGCTCTCTGAACCGGTCCATTTCTCCACGGGTCTTTTCGGAGATAAGTTCCGACATCTCTTCCATAACCTGCTGACCAATAGCCATGGGCGGGGAATTCAGAATCATGTTGGCCCCGTCGAACTGTCCGATAATTTCATATTCATCCATTTCGCTTACCGGTTGCTCTTTGAAAAAACATTGCGACAACCAGCGGTTCAGGTCGAAATTATTTATATCGATAAACTGCCGCATGGGATTCATGCTGCGCATCATCTGCATGTAATAGTTTTGCATGTTTTGCATGGATTCTTCCGACATCCCTTTTTGCATCTCGTTGTAACAATCCATGCACATGGCATATTCGAAAACCGTGGAAGTTACATCATCTTCTTTGTAATTTTTTATGGCCTTTTCCACCACATACCGGACACCGGGTTGCAAAAGGTCTTTGCCGCAAACAACACACTGTTTGAAAGGTTCACCTTCGGCATCCGAAAAGAATTTTTCGGGAATCGGTACTAAAAAATCACTCATTTGTTAAAAGGTTACATAATTATATTTCCCTCTTCGTCAACCAGTACATCCCAGTTCACAAAAACAACACGATTGTCTTTAAGGTAAAAATCAACCATCTCCTCTTCGTAGGATAACCTTACCTCGTCTTCTTCCGTATCGCGGTCGTATTCACTGTGTCCGTTTTGCTTCATCAAGTCCACAACTTCTTCTTCGGTCATTCCTATTACCTTTTTTCCGTATAAGACGGCATCGGGGTGGTCGGTTTCTATACCGGCAACAACGGTTTTTGTATCGCCCTGAAAAAATATGGAATACCCTTTGTCCCAATAGTGCAGCAACACCGCATTCATTTCGGCATCGTTTTCAAAATTATCCACATCCTCGGGCTCACCTGTTTGCTTTATTACATCTTCTATTTCGGTTCCGAAGGCGAGATTTCCAAAACCCTCTTTGGGTTTAATTGTTAAATCATCCATTATTTCTCTTCTTTAATTTTTCGCCCAAATATACAATTATCTTTATTATTACAGGGCAACAATATATTGTTTTTATTTCAATGGGGAATCGGGTTCTTTGGCCATATGATTATATACAAGTTTATCCATTAATGCCGGGAAAAATTTACTGATATATGCAGTCAATTTTCCTTCCGTGGTCAATATCAATGTCCGTTTCCGTTTTTTAACGGCATTGTAAATATGTGCAGCCACCTCTTCGGCAGTCATCATTTTGCCTTCGTCGCGGGGCGATTCTCCCTGGACCGAGCCGTCTGCCGTGAGGGCTGTATTGCGAATGTTAGAGGCCGTAAAACCGGGATAGGACATCAGCACATGAACACCGGTTTTCAGGTTTTCCACACGCAACGTTTCCAAAAAACCACGCATGGCAAATTTGGACGCGGAATATCCGGTACGTGCCGGAAGTCCGACCAGTCCGGCAATGGAAGATACGCCCACAATGCTGCCTTTGGTTTTAAGAATATGGGGCAAGGCATATTTTGTACAGTAAACCGTTCCCCAAAAATTGATATTCATCACCGATTTAATCACTTTAATTTCAGCATCATTAAACAGTGCCTGCATGGAAATGCCCGCATTGTTTATCAGTACATCTATTTTTCCATAACGCTCTACGGCACTTATCATTAGTCCTTTACAATCGTTCTCGGAAGTAACGTCGGTAATACAATAAGCAGCTTCGCCCCCACTCTTTTTAATATCATCGCATATCTCTTTCAGTTTATCTCCGCTGCGGGCAGCCAGCATCACCTTTGAACCTTTTGATGCATAATGACAGGCCAGCGCTTTACCGATTCCCGAACTTGCTCCCGTTATAACTACTACTTTTCCCTGCATAATCCTGTTCTTTATATTTAGGCTACAAGTATAAACAAAATGCCTTTTCCATAAATTCATTTCCCATTTTAATTTATTTTTGTCGGGAATTCTAACGAGAATTGATTTTGATTTAAAAACAATTACAGCATGAATATTATTGAAAAGATTATTGCAGCCCACAGCGACAAAGATACTGTTAAACCGGGCGATATAGTGGATATTTCCATTGATGCGAGGGTGGCAAGAGACTTTGGCGGGCCCAATGTGATTAAGAACATAGAGGAATACGGTCTGACCATTGACGATGTGAACAAAACATTTTTCACTTTCGACACCAACCCGACGGGAAGCGACCAGAAGTATGCCGCCAACCAGCAATTAATACGGATTTTTGCAAGAAAACACGGTATAAAGATTTTTGATATCAACAATGGAATCGGTACGCATACATTGATAAACAACGGATTGGCCTGGCCCGGTTCCACAGCCGTTACCACCGACTCGCACGCCAACATTCTCGGTGCCATAGGTGCTTTCGGACAGGGAATGGGCGACAAGGATATTGCTGCGGCATTTCACAGGGGCAAGGTGTGGTTTAAGGTACCCAAAAGTGCCAAAATCGTTTTAAAAGGTGAAAAACCGGATAATGTTACCGCCAAAGATATTGTACTTAATTTGTTACACCGGTTCGGGGCAAACTCATTGCTGGGATATTCCGTTGAGTTTTACGGTGAGGCCGTTGACAAGCTGACCCTCGACCAGCGAATTACCATTGCATCCATGGGTACCGAAATGGGTGTAATCATCCTGCTTTTCCCGCCCAACGATGAGATTATGAACTTTTGCCGTGAAAAAACCGGCCGTAACCTTGAAAAAACAGAAGCCGATGCCGATGCGCACTACGACAAAATATTTGAAATTGACATCAGTACCTTTGTTCCTATGGTCAGCCGGCCAGGAAAACCCCACGATACGGTTGATATTAAAGAGGAAAAGCAAGTGAAAATCGATTCGGCATTTGTGGGAAGCTGTACCAACGGACGCATTGAAGACATGCGGGCTGTAGCGGAAGTACTGAAAGGCAGAAAAGTGGCTCCGGGCGTGGTTTTAAAAATCGTTCCCTCAACAGACGAAGTGTGGCGTCAATGCCTTGACGAAGGAATCCTGAAAATTTTTAAAGATGCCGACGCGCTGGTTTCCAATGCAGGGTGCGCCGGATGTGCTGCAGGACAGGTAGGGCAAAACGGACCCGGCGAAATAACCATCAGTACCGGAAACAGAAACTTTCCGGGAAAACAAGGAAAAGGAAAGGTTTATCTCGCCTCTCCCGCTGCAGTTGCGGCCTCTGCCGTAGCAGGTTTTATCACCACACCCGACAATATTCCCGATCATCCGGCCACATTTGATGAAACAAGAGAGGAAGAATTGTTTGAGGCTGCAAAGAATTACCGTCACGAACACGACACGATGTCCGAGGTGGTTGAAGGCCGCGTGTGGCTTATTCCGGTGGATGATATTGATACCGATATGATTTACCACAACAGATACCTGCAAATTACCGACCCCGCCGAAATGGGACAGTATATCTTTGATAATCTGAAAGGTTACGAAGATTTTGCCAAAAAAGCCAAACCGGGCGATATTGTGGTAACAGGTAAAAACTTCGGTGCCGGAAGTTCCCGTCAGCAAGCGGTGGACGGCTTTAAAACCTTGGGGATTTCAGCTATTTTGGCGAAGTCGTTCGGCGCCATTTACGAACGGAATGCCATCAATGCCGCCATGCCCATCCTTACTTATGATTCGCTGGAAAAAATCGACCTGAAAGACGGTGATACAATCAGCGTTAATTTCCGCACCGGAGAGGTGACAAACAAAAGAAACGGACTTACGACAAAAATAAATCCTTTCTCAGAGGTACAGATGGAAATTTATCAGAACGGCGGACTTTTTTAGTAATTGCATATCAAATCTTTGATAGCTTGGTCGTAGTTCAGACTACAAGCAGAATTTATTCAAAATGGAAATGACACACAGAACTAACCGCAATATGTTCTGTTAAAGTTTGTTATGCGTGTTTTACAAATCTTTAACACAACAGCTTAAAACATATTAAGGTTTTTTCCATATAATGGAATAGTTTTTGCAAAATCATCCCGAAACATAAAATTTTAAAGCTATGAAAACAAAATTGATTATTGGGATAATAACTATTGCATTGCTTTCGGTTGTGGTACCTGCCCGACCGGTTTATGCTCAGGATACGGTTAAGATGACCAAAAGAGAAATCAGAAAAGCCGAGCGAAAAAAACGTAAAGAGCAAAAGGAAAAAGAGGCTTTGGAGCAGCGCCTGAAATATGCAAAGATGCTTAAAGAAAAGAAATTTGTATTTCAGGCCGACAAATTATTTGCCCCTGACGGTGTTTCATTTAACGTTACTCCTTCCATTAACTTTTTTGCGGTAAACGATTCGGTTGCCGTATTCCAATTTGGTTTTGAAGGAGTTATCGGATGGAACGGTGTCGGAGGATTAACCTATGATGGTTATGTTCAGAACTATAAATTCAATCCCGGAAAAAAAAGAAATCAAGCCATGTCGGCAGAAGCACAGGTTCGTTCGAGGCACCGTGCCAGTACGGCTTACTTTACTATTACGGTAATGGACAATGGCAGTGCATCCGTTAACATTACGCCGCCCTACGGCGGAGGAAGTCTGAGGATGTCGGGGCAGATTGTAAGCCTTGATGAAGCAAAAGTTTTTAAAGGCCAGTCGCTTTATTAAATTAGTGGTTCGGGGAGTAGTGAAACATTAGTTACTACTCCCTATGTTTTTTATTAAAATTATAAAAAGATTTATGAAAAAAAAGATTTTACTACCGGTAACGTTTTCTTTGTATCTGATATTAATTGCTGCACTAACGTCGTGCCACAAACCTGACGACGGGCAGGAAGATACCGGCGGACGTTTGGTGATTACTTTTCAACATTCGGTTGACGGGAGTCCGCTGATTACCGACTCACTAATGTATCAAAACGCAGCGGGTAATCCCTATCTTGTTTCCGAAATTCAATATTTCATTTCGGATGTGGTACTTCATCTTGAAGGTGGCGACAGCATAAGTGTAAATAAATACGACGACATTCATTACGTGGATACCGATATCGACGAAAGTTTTGTGTATTACCTGCCCGACACCATTCCCGAAGGAAAATACGAAAGCGTCAGTTTTACATTTGGAATAAACGAGGAAAAAAACCGCTCTTTGATGTTCGTTAACCCGCCGGAATCAAATATGTTTTGGCCTGAAAATCTGGGAGGCGGTTATCATTACATGAAACTGAACGGAAAGTGGCAGGATACCGCAGGGATTATCCGTCCTTTCAATTTTCACCTCGGTATCGGGCAGATTTATGATTCAACGGGACAAATTACCGGTTTTGTCCAAAATTATTTCTTCGTGGATCTTCCATCTTCATCTTTAGAAATAGTAAAAAGTCGCATCACCCAAATGGACATAGATATGAATGTGAATGAATGGTTTGAAAACCCTGTTGTGTTCGATTTTAATGTTTGGGGAGGCAAAATCATGCAAAACCAGGAAGCCATGCACATCGGCTGCGAAAACGGCCATAATGTATTCAGTGTGAAGGATATCAAAGTTTTGTTACCCGAAAAGTAATCGTCCCATGAAAAGATCAGTTTTAATATTAATTGCTTCAGTCTCAGCAGCCCTCTTTTTTACAGGATGCGGCAGTGAAAACAAGCCGGAGCCCGAACCCTATGAACCCGTACCTTACAAAATTGACATTCCTTTCGGGTTCCCCACAAAGCTGAATATTCCCGATGACAATCCCATGACGGTTGAAGGGGTGGAACTGGGGCGCTACCTCTTTTACGACGGACGACTGTCGGGACGAACCGAACCCGATTCCATGATGAGTTGCGCCACATGTCACCTGCAAAAAAACTCTTTTGAAGCAGGAATGAATAATCCACGCTTTCCGGGAGGTTTTGTACACGGAATAAAGGGAATACAGACCCACCACGTAATGCTTCCCATGATTAATCTGGTTTGGAATTTTGAAGGATACGGCTGGAACGGTTATCTCTACCCGTCAAATCCCGACCCGGACAAAAGAAACCTTGAAGATATGGTACGCGAAGCCGTACTTTCGCCGGTAGAAATTGACGGTGATACAAACAGAATAAAGGCGCTTTTTCAGTCGCTGCCGGGATATCCCCTGTTGTTTTACAAAGCATTCGGCAGCGAAGTGGTCACTTTTAAAAATATTGAAAGAGCCATTGCACAGTTTGTAAGAACACTTATATCAGCCAACTCCAAATTCGATAAATACATGCGCGGCGAGGAGCAGCTTAGTCAATCGGAACTACATGGTTATGTGCTGTTTACTACCGAAGAAGGGGCCGACTGTTTCCACTGTCACGGCGGATTCGGCAATCCGCTGTTTACCACCAACCTCTTTTACAACCACGGTATGGATTCCGTTTTTAACGATTCCGAAGACCGTTTTAGTATTACCGGCGACCCCATGGATCATGGTGCTTATAAGGCCCCCACCCTGCGCAATGTGGAACTTACCGGCCCTTACATGCACGACGGACGTTATAAAACATTGGAGGAGGTAATAGACTTTTACTCCACAGGATTAATCCAAACGCCCTATACCGACCCGCTGATGCACCACATTAACGATGGCGGTGTACAGCTTACTCCTGCCGAAAAGGAGGATTTGCTGAATTTTATAAAAACACTGCGGGATGATGATTTCCTCACCAACCCGGCCTTTGCCAAACCGGATAAATTTCCCGATGAGAAATAAAGGTAATTGATACAAACAAAAAAACCACTGCAATTGCAGTGGTTTTTTTGTGCCCAAGATAGGACTCGAACCTACACGGCCATTCGGCCACTACACCCTGAATGTAGCGCGTCTACCAATTCCGCCACTTGGGCTTTTTACCGGTCTGCTTTCGCACACCGCTTGGGCACTGTGCCCAGGACAAGAATCGAACTTGCACTCCCTAACGGGAACATGGCCCTCAACCATGCGCGTCTACCAATTCCGCCACCTGGGCTTCAAAAAACGAGGTGCAAAGATATTATATTTTATTTGTTCCGTGCAAAGATTTTTTC
Organism: Bacteroidales bacterium; assembly: GCA_027022105.1. Taxonomy (GTDB): domain Bacteria; phylum Bacteroidota; class Bacteroidia; order Bacteroidales; family F082; genus Sulfidibacterium. The sequence continues at coordinate 23,772 of JALVZH010000217.1, forward strand.
AATTTTTTTGAGGATACTGCTCACCGGATTAATTCATGGTCTAATACACTAATAAACATCGTGATATATTGTGTATCCACTCTTCTTTATTTTTATGCCATCGGCATTTAAAAAACCACAATCCGTTAAATTCGCGTAATCAGATGACAAAAATCATCGAATTTAATTCAGTGAAGTTGTTTAAAGTTATGTAATGATAATGAATATAAAATATTGGAAACCAGAAAAGTGAATATCTTATTTAATAGACCCACCCCTACACCCCTCCAAGGAGGGGAATAATGGAATTCATTTTCTGGTTTCCAATATTTTATATTACAACTATTTTATTAGAGTTTAAACAGGTTCAGTATAAAAACCCGAACAGCCATATGGGAATTTTGTTTTTAAAACCGTATTCGATGTTATCTGCGGCAATATATGAATCGGTAACGGTGGCAATCTGCTTTTTCGTCTTGTTTTTTCCACCCACTTCAAAAACATAGCGGTTGTCAACAATAAAGTCGCCGGTTTTGGGTAACTGTACCAAATGGTTAACCGCCAACTGACTCAGGAAAAAGGTTTCCCGTATTGTACCGCTGTTGGCTCTGCCGGGCTGAATAGCATGTAAAAGATTGTTGTTGTTAAAATATATCTTATCGGGCTTGGCCATCTTGCTGATGCCGCGGGTGTTTGACCTGAGAAGTGATATCAAATGTGCTTTTTCAAGATAGGAAAGGTATTTGACAAATGTATCTCTCGTAACTCCGATTTTCAGGCTTAATTTACTTACATTCGGCTGAAAAGGAACGCTTTCGCTTATTACCAAAAGCAATTGTTTCAGTTTTAGTACGGCATTGTAATCAATGTGTACCGAAGAGGGTAAATCTGTTTCCAGTATTAAATTTATAATTCTTTCAATATGCCATAAATATTCGTTACCGGTTTCCGTAAAAAACGGATATGCACCTTTGATATTATAATCATTAAATTCTTTTACAGGTTTTATAAGACGGTTAATTTCCGTAGCAATATCAATGTGGCGATTAAGTATGTCAGCTAATTCAAACGATTCCGTTTTAATACCGTATTTTATTGCAATGAACTCACGCATTGATAAAACAG
>JALVZH010000217.1:24885-26655 GCA_027022105.1 Bacteroidales bacterium
TAAAAACAACTTTTAAATTTTTAAAATCATCATAAATATTTTTTATCTCAACCGACCATGCGGGATATTTGTGTACTTCATCGAGAAAAAGATACCTGCCACCCGATTTTACAAAATCATCTGCCAATTCAACCAGTCTGTTTTCGGAAAAATAAATATCATCCAGACTAACATACAATACTTCATCGGTTAACCCGAGGTTTTCTTTGATGTATTGCAACAAAAGCGTTGTTTTACCTGTTCCCCTGGCTCCTTTTATTCCTATTAAACGTCTGTCCCAGTTAATTCTATCGTACAGAAATCGTTTGAAAGCAAGCGGTGTATCTTTTACTTTTTCTAATGACTTGATTATCAGTTTATCCATAATTTTGCCTTTTTCATTAGGCAAAAATAGTATTTTTTTGCCTTTTGCAAAAGGCAAAATGGTTTTTCAAGAAAAGAAACGGTATTTTAATACCTAAATCTCTTTATTTATAACAAGGGCAAAAACATCATTATCCAGGGGCAGGTAGCCGTATTCGTAACAAAAATAGTAAACCTTTCCCTCTTTGTTTTTGTAAACATGTGTAAAATGCTTAAAGACAAACCCTTTTGACAGCAGTGTCTGTTTTTTTACTTTCGATTTTCCATTAGGATTGAGCGCTTTCAAAATCCGTCTGTTTTTTCGCAGGATACGGTTCACATTTTTCATGTAGGCCGTTTCGTCGCGATTGAGCCGGTTGTTATAGGTGTTTCTGCATTGATCGGAACAAAATTTCTGGTCAATTCTGCCCAAAAGCTTGGCTCCGCATTCAAGACAATATCGCTCCATGTGTCTCTTTTTTGCCAAATATATACAATTTTTCGTCTTTGCCAGGTTTACCTGCTAAAAAATTCTTTTTTCCTTTTATGGTCAGGATTTTCATTTAATTTTGCGCCGAAACAATTAACGCAACACTTTTAATTAATAATTCCATTGAAGAAAACAGCGGTAGTCATTCTGAATTACAACGGCAGCGGATTCCTGAAAAAGTTTTTACCCGTGGTGATTGAAAAAAGCGCCCATGTGGCAGAGATTGTTGTTGCAGATAACCGCTCTTCCGACGATTCGGTACGGGTAATGAAAGAGTTGTTTCCCGAAGTCAGGCTTATTGAGATGGACAAAAACCGCGGTTATGCCGGCGGATACAATGAAGCGCTGAAACAGGTTGAAGCCGAATATTACATTCTGCTCAATTCCGATATAGAGGTAACCGACGGCTGGATTGAACAGGTTACCGAACTGATGGACAGCGACCCTTCCATTGCCGCCTGCCAACCCAAAATAAAAGACTACAACCGCAGAGAATATTTTGAATATGCCGGTGCAGCCGGCGGATTTATCGACCGGTACGGATATCCATTTTGCCGGGGACGTATTTTTATGTCGTTGGAAAAAGACCTGGGTCAATACGATGATATTCGTGAAACTTTCTGGGCATCAGGTGCCTGCATGTTTGTCCGTTCCGGTGTTTTTCATGAACTGGGCGGTTTTGACGAGGACTTTTTTGCCCACATGGAAGAGATTGATTTTTGCTGGAGGGCAAAAAACCTTGGGTACAAAATTATGGTGCAACCGTCATCGGTGGTATATCACATCGGTGGCGGCACGCTTCCCAAAAGTTCCGCTCGTAAAACCTATCTTAATTTCAGAAATAACTTCTCGCTGCTTTACAAAAACATTACGGAAGACAGGTTGTTAATGACCTTTGTTGTCCGGCTTTTCCTCGACGGTATTGCAGGACTTAAATT
>JALVZH010000218.1:0-7453 GCA_027022105.1 Bacteroidales bacterium
TTATCATCACCCTCATCGGTGTAACGGTCATCTTCTTTGTGCTTATCCTCGATGATGTTATCATAACCTACAAATCCTATTACCAGTCCTTTTTTGTCCTTTTTACACTCCATTTCTTCTTTACCTACAGTTTCAGGCTGATACTCACATCCATTACGGTGCACCGAATTCACACCGGAAAACTCGGCTTTAACACCATAATAGTAGGGAGTAACGGAAACGCATTGAAAATATATCAGGACATTAAAAATGAGGAGATATCTTCGGGGAACAAATTTGTGGGGTTTGTCAATGTCCACGACCGGAAAGACTTCAAAATAGGAAAATATATTCCCCGCCTCGGCACGTATAAAGACCTCAACCGGCTGATAAAAGAATACAAAGTGGAAGAGGTGATAATTGCCATCGAACGGTCGGAAAAAGATACCATTCAACGCATTATCACTGAGCTGGAAACCACCGAAGTTATCATTAAGGTAATTCCCCTGATGCAGGATATTATTTTCGGTTCGGTAAAAGTTCAGGGAATTTTCCATACACCGTTAATCGAGATTTCGCCCGACCTGATGCCTGCCTGGCAGCAGTCGCTCAAAAGGATTATCGATATTACCGTTTCGCTTACGGCCATCATCCTGTTGATTCCGGTCTATATTTTTACGGCCATTGGCGTTAAACTCTCTTCTCCCGGCCCTGTCTTGTTTGCCCAGGAGCGCATCGGAAGATACGGAAAGCCTTTTATGATGTACAAGTTCCGCTCCATGTATGCCGATGCCGAGAAAAACGGCCCGCAGCTTTCGTCGGACCACGACCCGAGGATTACACCTTTTGGTATGTTCATCCGCAAGGTGCGCCTCGATGAAATTCCGCAGTTCTTTACGGTGTTGAAAGGAAATATGTCGTTGGTCGGCCCCCGACCTGAGCGCCAGTATTACATTGACCAAATAGTGGAAAAAGCACCGCACTACCGCCTGCTGCTGAAAATAAAACCCGGAATTACCTCCTGGGGACAGGTAAAATACGGCTATGCCTCCACCGTTGACGAAATGGTGGAGCGTCTGAAATACGACCTGTTGTACATCGAGAACATGTCCCTGGCAATGGATTTTAAGATACTGATTTATACCGCTTTGATAGTGATTCAGGGCAGGGGCAAATAGTACCGTTATCTTTTTCTTATAAAATATTTTATATTCATTATCATTACGTTAACTTTAAACAAGTTCATTGCATGCATTCAGGCTTCGCAATCTACCGCTTCCGTCCCTGCCGCAACTTCCCGTTCTGCATTCTTACATCTGATATCTTACATCAAACATACTACATCCAAAATATCACATCAAACATAATACATCAAAAATATTACATCCAAAATCCCTAAGCAAAACACTTAATTTTTTACGGAAAAGCACTTAAAAAAGGGCGCAAACGATTGAATATTCCTTCCTCTATAATAACTTTGATGACAGAAATAACAGATTTCAAATTAAGTTAAACCTTAAATTTATATTAAAATGGCAAATTACGAACAACTGGTAAATGACTTTATGGCTAAAGTTATTGCCAAAAATCCCGGCGAAGTTGAATTTCATCAAGCCGTACACGAAGTAGTTGAATCATTGATTCCTTACATCGAAGAAAACCCGCAGTACAAAGAAGCAAAAATCCTTGACCGCATGGTTGAGCCCGAGCGCGTGGTTATGTTCCGCGTTCCCTGGTTGGACGACAAAGGCAATGTACAAATCAACCGGGGATTCCGTATAGAAATGAACAGCGCTATCGGCCCTTACAAAGGCGGTTTGCGTTTTCACCCCACCGTTAACCTCGGTATTTTGAAATTCCTTGCTTTTGAGCAGGTATTCAAAAACTCACTGACCACACTTCCCATGGGCGGCGGTAAAGGTGGTTCCGATTTCGACCCCAAAGGCAAATCGGACAACGAAGTAATGCGTTTCTGCCAAAGCTTCATGACCGAACTGCAACGCCACATCGGTCCCAACACCGACGTTCCTGCCGGTGACATCGGAGTAGGCGGACGTGAAATCGGTTTCCTCTACGGACAATATAAAAGATTAAGAAATGAATTTACCGGCGTTCTGACAGGTAAAGGTCTTGAGTGGGGCGGCTCGCTCATTCGTCCCGAAGCTACCGGTTACGGTGCTACCTATTTTGCTCAGGAAATGCTGGCCACCAAGGGAGAATCCTTCGAAGGTAAAATTGTTGCCATTTCCGGTTCGGGTAACGTTGCACAATATGCCACAGAAAAAGTTACCGAACTGGGCGGTAAAGTGGTTACCCTTTCCGATTCATCGGGATACATTTACGACCCCGACGGAATTGACGCCGAAAAACTGGCCTTTGTTATGGAACTAAAAAACGTAAAACGCGGCCGTATTAAAGAGTATGCCGACAAATACGGTGTTGAATACCACGCAGGCGAACGTCCGTGGGGTGTTAAATGTGATGTGGCCATGCCTTGCGCCACCCAGAACGAGGTAAACGAAGAGGAAGCCAAAACTTTGGTTGCCAACGGTTGCTATGTGGTTTCCGAAGGTGCCAACATGCCTTCTACTCCCGAAGCTGTTGAAGTATTCCAAAGCCACAAAATCCTTTACGCTCCCGGTAAAGCTGCCAACGCCGGCGGTGTTGCCGTTTCGGGTCTCGAAATGAGCCAGAACTCGTTGCGCCTGAGCTGGAGCCGCGAAGAGGTTGACAGCCGTCTGCACCAGATTATGAAAGACATCCACGCAACATGTGTTAAATACGGAACCGAAGATGGTCATGTTGACTATGTTAAAGGTGCCAATATCGGCGGTTTTGTTAAAGTTGCCGATGCTATGCTTGCTCAGGGACTCGTTTAATAAGACATCCATTACAGCTTATCACAAAAGCGGCGGGAATTTTCCCGCCGCTTTTTTTTTGTTTGCCATTCGGACAGTAGTAACATTCTGCAACTGCGACAGGTACGAATTTACTTTTATGCTGAGCTTGTTTAAAGTCTCAACATTTTTAACTCCATTACTTTCGCATTAACTCCGGTCGTTTGAAACAAGGAACTCCAGAAAATTGTCCGGCGTAACCACCTGAAATGATGCTTCGGGATAGGCCGACAACCACTGTTTGGGTGCTTTGGCTTTAGGCTTACCGAATTTAAATTCATAGCCGTAAAGTTTTCCTCCCCGCTCTTCTATAAAGTCTATCTCCTGCCTGTTGTACGTTCGCCAAAAATAGTTATTCGAAAAGATTCGTTCGTAGTGTTGCTTCTTTATTCGTTCCATTATCATAAAGTTTTCCCAAAGCATGCCGACATCGTTCCGGCTCGATAAAGGGTTGAAATTATTAATGATTGCATTTCTGATACCCAAATCCAGGAAAAAGAAACGTGATGATTTGGTGACTTCGCTTCTCAGGTTTTTGGAAAAACCGCCGATTCGTTTAATGATGAAGGATTTTTCCAACAGTGATATGTATCGTTCAACACTTTGCTTGGCAATCCCGAGGTTGTTGGCCAACTCGTTGAAAGAAACATTATGCCCTATCTGATAAGCCAAAAGGCGTAAAAGGCCGAATATTTTTTCCCGGTGTTTTATTTCCGCAAGGTCAAAAATATCTTTTAATAAATAGGAATCGCGTATGGAAAAAAGATATTCGGTTTTATCAACGGCCGATTTTTGTTTTAAAACCTCAGGGTAAAAGCCGAATGTTAAATATTCCTCAAGATGCTCGTAGAGGTGCATGCCGCCGAATTGTCCGGCAAGTTCAATTACCGAAAGCGGAAAAAGGATTTTTTGCGTTTGTCGTCCGGTAAGAGGTTCGCCCACCTGGCCCGAAAGGTCGAATGATGATGACCCTGTCAGGATAACTGTTTTACCGGACATATTATCAATAAGCAACTTTATTGAATACCCCACATCGGGAATGCGTTGCGCTTCGTCAATAAAAATCAGGTCAAATTTGTTAAAAGCCGACTTTATTGCCTGTAACCTTTGCGACGAAAGTATCTCTCTGAGGTCAAAGTTGTCACCCGTACCCGAGAACACTTCTCCTTTGTAACCTGCAATCATTTTTTTTACCAATTCCGTTTTACCCACTCTGCGGGGGCCGAGAATTACCAAAACCTTTCCTTTTTTAAAAAGGTCATCCGCTTTCCGTTCGTAATATCTGTTTAGCCAAACTGTATCCATCGTACTTTTTTTGGCAAAGATAGCTAAAAACATCAAATTAGGCAAGTTGACTTGCCTAATTTGTATGAATTGGGCAAGTTGACTTGCCGAATTAATAAAAATTCTGTTTTGGATTAGGTAAATATTATTGTTTTTTAACCGAAAAATAAATTAAAGATGTGATTTATGTGGTTTTGTTGGTGGTATCGGTTTTTTGATTGTTATTTAGTTTGTTGTTTGTTTAAGATGTACATCAGTACTTCGCCCCAATCATTTAACCCCCAATTAAATTATTGGGACTTATTTGTTTGCGCACGAATTTTTAAAATTTTTTCTTTCCCGAATGTTGTCGGTTATCGAAAAAGTTCAATAATATTACTTTATCGCCTGAAATTCTATAAAAAAGATTTACCTGTCTTATTATCGTAAAACCACGTATTCCTTTTTCTTTGTTTTCTATTGTTCCTATTTCCGGAAATTCAGTCAGAATGTCTAAGAATTCATATACCTTTCTCGTAAATGCCTTTGCAACACTTTCTCCCCATTCTTCTAAAAGATATTCTAATATCTGATCAAACTTTTTATTCGCCCTTTTTGTCCAATAAATTTTTAAAGCCATTTTTCATGTTTTTTTCTAATTTCTTCATGACTTATCAGGTTTTCAGGCTTTTCGCTTTCTTCATATGCTAAATTCAGTTCTTCCTGTTCTTTTTTTGTCAATCCTTTCCATAGTTTTCCTTCTTTACCCGAAATTCTTCTTTTTATCAGGGCATAAAAGTCTGACAACAAGCTTTCATTGTCTATGCTGTCTATTAAATTATGAAAATCTTTTTTAAGTTCTAACGTGTTCATGACAGTTCTTTTTTTTTCTTTTACAAAGTTAATGATTATTTCTTTTTGATGACATTTTTCTATTTATGTGTACCAACGGTTTAAATATGGTGCGTTTGGCATTTTAATGTACCAACCCCCTATTATTTGGATTGAATTGGTTTACAATTATACAAATTATTTTTATTCATTATTTCAAGAAATTCACCGGTGTCTGAAACACTAAGCATTTGAGTATCCTTTTTATTGTATTTTTCAAAAAAAAAAAAAAAAGACCGCCAACGGCCGTATTATTATAGTTTTTGTTGTATTTCACTACGTTGCTGCGGGCGGCTATCGCTCGCCCTTGCTACTTCGTTACACACAACAAAAACTTTCCGGCTCACAAAAAGACTCAAATAAACCGTTATAAACTGTGGGCAATACGAAAGCCTATGTAGTTGCGGAAGTAGTCGGCTGTGAAGTGGTAACGTTCGGCAACACGACAGTTGAAGTCCATATTAAACCAACTGCCACCACGCATAACACGTAACGAGCTTTTACCGCTTTCCCGGGCAGTGCCGTCTGCCGGGGCTCCTTTATAACCAATACACCATTTGTCTTGGCACCACTCCCAGACATTACCGCTCATATCGTAAATTCCCAACTCATTTTGCAATTTTGTTCCTGCCGGATGTGTTTTTTTTTCGCTATTCTCCCAATACCAGGCTACCCTGTTTATATTATTGCTGCCACTGTATTTGTAGCCTTTACTCCTGTTACCGCCTCTTGCCGCATATTCCCATTCCGCCTCACTTGGCAAACGGTATTTTTTGCCGGTTTTTTCATTTAATTTTTTTATAAATTTTTGTGCATCATTCCAACTTACATTATCAACAGGGCAATCATCACAGCCTTTAAAGTGGCTCGGGTTATATCCCATTACGTCTTCCCAAAGTTTTTGTGTTACAGGATATTTGCCTATATAAAAATCTTTTACACTTACTTCGTGAACAGGTTTTGATTTCTCCCATAAATCACCGTATTCATCTCCCATTTTAAAAGTACCGCCTTTTACAAAAACCATATCAAAAGAGGTTTTGCCGATATTTTCGGTGTAATTGCTAAAAATATTATTGTTATCAGCGGTTTTTCTTTTTAAAGTTTTATCCAGAATTTTTTCAAATTTATCAAGCAAATCGTCAGGTAAAACAAAAAATACGGGGCTTAATTTTGCTTCGTTAATGTATTGCAAAGCCACATAATCGGTTGTATGGCTTTGTTCTATTTCTTTTTTCAGTTGTTCGGCTATTTCGTTTCTTCTATCAGGGTCATGCTCTCCGATAAGTTGGTGTATTGATAGTTGCAGCCGGAATGCCGGTATTTTTTTTAGTATGTCAAAACGAATGTCCTTTTTCATCAGTCGAGCAATATGTGCATTAACTTTTTCGATGAGCAAAGGGTTTGCCCATTTTTCCATAAGAGCAAAACGTATTTCGGGTGGAATATATCCTTTGCGAAACCAATCGAGTCTGAGTAATTGAGAAATTTCATTTGCCGAACATAAGTTACGTTCTTTTGTGGAAAGTAATTTACCGAGTTCAAGTGTCAGTTCCCAGTTAATTTCAGGATAGACGGCACAAGCGGCAATCCAGGAACGCAATAACGGATCGAAAAACAATTCTATGGTATTTAAAGGCAATTCGGTGTTTATATCGGTAAGCGAATAGTCTAAATTTTCAGCCCAGTATTTTATTGAGAATTCTGTATTTTGTTGATTATTTGTTATGTTCAAAGTAATGTTTTGTAAGGCGTCTATGGTGAAGGGCAAAATATTAGGAAAAATTTTATTTCCTGTTTTTTCCGGTAAATTCCAATTGTCAGGCGAATTGAGCGTAAACCAAAAGCGATGTTGCCAGCGTGCCAGCATCTTTGTCCATCCGTAAATTTTAAAATTTTGTGTATTGAACCAAAGCGAAGCATAGCCGAAATACAGTAAAACAGCACCTCCGTAAAGAGCAAAAACCTGATTCAGGGTGTATTTTTTCTTATTATTTGCACTATATAAAATACGCGGGTCGGTAGTGTAAGTAAAAAAAATTATATCAATATTATTACTTGTTAATGTTTTATAAATTGCCTTAATAAATTGAGCCTGATGATTTTTGTAAGTATCCTGCTCCGCAATAATCAGGTATTCGTTATGTTTGCGTTTGTGTGAATATAAGGGATGTTCAGCTTCACCCTTTTTTGTACTTTGCTTTATGGTAGCGTCAACATCAAAGTACAATTTTTCGGTTTCGCTCATAAAACGCCAATGCCTGAAGTGGCGTAGTGTTTTAGCCGAAAAATCAATTTTTTGGGGAGGTACGGCAAAACTTAAACCTCGCTTGGGCAACATTCCTTTTTCAATATTAAGAACCGCTTTTTGATTTTTGTTTTTTTCTCCTGTTACCTCTTCTCGTTTTTTCTTGGTTTTATCT
>JALVZH010000218.1:7463-8704 GCA_027022105.1 Bacteroidales bacterium
CTCTTGAGCTTTCTCCTGCTTTTAATGAAAAACTGCGTGTGCGTCTTACGGAAGAGGCAGATGAAAGCAATTCAATTTTTTCTATAAAAAACCAACGGTTAAAATAATTGTGAAACTTCAATTGTTCTTCGGCAGATTGTGAAACAACAGGGGCTAAATAACCGGCAAGTTTATGCAAATCGCGGGGTAAATTAAACTGTTTTATAACATAATGCATCAAAATGTATGTATCTGCACCAATCGAAAAATTTTCATTTTTCAATACGGCAATAAATTCCGTAAGGGGAAAATGCCAACGTTGTGGTTTTGGTTTCTTTTTTAGAAAATTAAAAGGCATATTTTAATTATTCATGTTTTTGATAAAATAATCATATTTTAGTTGGGTAATTCTTTGCCAGTCTTCGTTGTCTTTTATCAATACTGAATAAGCGGTTTTAAGATTTAAAACATCATTTTTGTTCATCTTTTGTTTTCCCGTTAACATTCCGGTACTTATTTTATATTTTTCGAGAATCCACGCCCACATAATCAATTCGGCAGTTGCCGGTTTCTTCCCTTGTAAATCGTCTCTTATCAATTTGAAATAATTTACAATGATATTCCATTGATTATCGGAATAATTAAAATCTAATTTGTTTTTAAGAATTGTAATCAAATCGAGTTTTTCAAAATCAATATAAAAGAAAATACATCGCCTCAGGAATGGTTCGGGTAATGCTTTTTCGGAATTAGAAGTAATAACAACCAATGGTTTATAGTTGCTGTCGCCCTCAATTTCGGAAATATCTTCTTCGCCTTCCTGTCTGTTTATTTTTAATTCGTCAATTGTAAACCTCATATTTTCAATAATATCGAGTAAATCATTAGGCAGGTCTCGTGGTGCTTTGTCAATCTCATCAATAAGCACTACACGGCGTTTTTTTTCTTTTGAGCATTTTATAGCCTCACCGAGAGGTGCAAAAGTTATAAAATTTTTATTTAATAATTCCTGTGCGGAAAGTATTTTACTGTTATTTCGGCTGTACTGAAAATGAGCCAGACTGTTGTAATTGTACAATAAATCATTTGCTTCGGATGTTGTTTGCGTATTAAAAACCAAAGGTTCGCCCAGATTAAAATGCTGTGCAATATGAAATGCGGCATCGGTTTTTCCCGTTCCGGGTTCTCCGGTAATCAAAAGCGGTTTGTTAAGCATTAAAGCCAATTCAATTGCCTTTATCAATTCTTTGGAAGGGTAATAT
>JALVZH010000219.1 GCA_027022105.1 Bacteroidales bacterium
GCAAAGCGCTTTTGCCGATTCGATTTGGCCGTTTAAAATGAACATTCTTATGTTGTTCATAAAATTTTTGTCTTCTCTGGCCGCACGTGTTATTACAAAATACCGTTCAATAAAAATATAGACGGCAATTACCGAAAGCAATCCGAGGATGGCCATAATCCAGCCTCCTTTTACCACCAGGTCGAATATTGGAAGTGTTATCTCTTTTTCTGCAGCTGTTCCCTGCAAAACATCCGATGCTTTTTGCACCTGTAACATAATGAATGTTAACATATTTTTATCTGCTTTTAATATTTATCAAAAATAATCTTATTCTTTTAATCACAGGTTAAGGAACATTATTTTATAAACAAAAGACTGTTAGTCTCAACCTGAAACCGCTCCATAAAGTGTATTGTAAATGCCAACCGCTATTAAAACTGAAAAATGTGGAATTTATTACTTACACTGCAATTTTCTTTAGTGAAATTGTTTAAAGTTAAGGTGATGATAAGGTAAAAACAGGAAAGAATAGTAACGTTGATAAAAAATCAGAATAAATAAAACAGCCGCTATTTAAAGTAGATATAAATATGACATATGTACCTTTTATTTATACGTATGAAATTTGTTAATCTAATTCTTTGGCTATTTTTGCGCGCAAAAATTTAATAAAAAAACAAAAAGATATGTTTAGTTTTACATTAATGGTGATTGTATTCGTAATTGGATATACGGCAATTGCCCTCGAACATCCGCTGAAGGTGGATAAAGCAGCTTCGGCACTCTTGCTGGGAGTATTGGTCTGGACTGTTTTTATTCTGGATGTTTCCGGAATATTGAATTTGGGTTTCAGCGAATCGTGGGAACATTTTAAACAAAGTTCCCTATTGAAAGATTTTATGACCATTCACCCCGAGGCAGGCATATTGGAGCAGATGAAGCATTTTGTGATTGACAACCAAATTGTTGAGCATCTCGGTGAAATTTCAGAGATTCTGTTCTTTCTTTTGGGGGCTATGACCATTGTTGAGACCATTGATCAACATCAGGGCTTCAAGTTGATTACAGATAAAATTACAACTACCAATAAGGTAAAACTTCTCTGGATTCTCAGTTTCCTTACTTTTTTCATGTCGGCATTGCTTGATAACCTGACCACAACAATTGTTATGGTTGCTTTGCTGCGTAAACTGATTGAAGATAAAAAATCGCGCTGGTTCTTTGCCAGTATGATAGTTATTGCTGCCAATGCCGGTGGAGCATGGTCGCCTATCGGTGATGTGACAACCATTATGCTTTGGATAGGAAAACAGGTAACAGCTGCCAATATCATTGCCATGGTATTTGTTCCCAGCCTGTTTAATATGTTGTTCCCTTTGCTGGTGGTATCCATTTATATGAAAGGCCATGTTGAACGTCCGAAAGTTGATGAAGAAGCACGGGATTTTACAACTCCCGGCGAGCGTAAATTATTGCTTTTTATGGGCGTTGGAGCACTTTTGTTTGTACCTGTTTTCAAAACGGTAACACACCTTCCTCCATATATGGGTATGTTATTCGGTCTGGGTGTAATTTGGGTTACTACCGAGATTCTGCACAGAAACAAAACCGTTGAAGATAGAAGAAAATTAACCATTATCGGGATTTTAAGAAAAGTGGATGTTCCGACAATTTTCTTCTTTTTGGGAATCCTTTCGGCAGTAGCGGCACTTGAGGTTGCCGGCCATTTGCACCTGCTTTCGGAATATCTGGATGAGCATGTTCACAATATTTTCGGAATTAATGCTGCCATCGGTATTTTATCGTCTATTGTTGATAATGTTCCGCTTACAGCCGGTGCAATGGGTATGTACCCCATTATGACGGAAGCTCTTGTCCATGCCTCCAGTGAACCGGAATATATGATCCATTTTGTTCAGGACGGTGCTTTTTGGGAACTGCTTGCATATGCTGCCGGTACCGGCGGAAGTATTCTGATTATCGGATCTGCTGCCGGTGTTGCTGCCATGGGTCTTGAAAAAATTGACTTTATTTGGTACATGAAAAAGATTAGTTGGCTGGCTTTGATCGGCTATTTTGGAGGTATTTTTATTTACTGGTTGCAGGATTTATTACTGTTTCATATGTAATTGATAATAAAGATGATAAAAAAAGCCCGGTAATCGCCGGGCTTTTTTTACGGATAAAAGATTGTGCCGGCAGAACTGTCGGAGAAAGCTCCTGTTACCGACGAAAGGCAATTAACCTCATCTCTTATCCTTAAAACACCCATAAAAGCAAAAATCAGCGCCTCTCTAAAATCAACGGTTAAATCGTCGGGAACAATAAAATTTTTGCCCCGTTCCTGTTGAAGCGCTTTGATGAGAAAACGGTTGCGGGCACCTCCTCCCGTAACAAGTATTTCTCCCTTAAAATCAGGGTCAATAATACCGTTTACCTGACAGGCAATGTGTTTTACAACAGTGTAAAGTTTGTCTTCGACGGGTATATCCGTTTGATTAAGTATTTTGAAAAAAGAAGCCTCAACATACTCGTTGCTCAGCGATTTCGGGAAAGATTTTTTGTAAAAAGGCTCGCTGTTTAACCTGTCGAACAGCGGTTTATTCAGTTTGCCCAACTTTGCAAAATTTCCGTTTTTATCGTAAGGTTCACCCAATTGCAT
>JALVZH010000220.1:0-37917 GCA_027022105.1 Bacteroidales bacterium
TATCTATGTTTTCTGTTATTTCATTCTAATATCTATTGAAACACTGTTTTTTACCCACCCCTACCCCTCCCAGGAGGGGAACTTTCTTTTCCAATATAAATTCTTCTCATTTTAAACATTGCTTTATTTATTTGATGATTTTGTTTTAAACGTCCAAGTGAAATGAAATACAGACACTATATCTCCCTCGCTGTCAACGCCGGTGGTGGTAACCGTAACCGTTTGCCCTTCTCCGGTTTCGATAGCCTTATGCACGGCCTGTTTTATCTCTTTTACATTGTTGCAGGTAAAAACCACCTTACTCCGGGCTTTTTTGGTGAATTGTGCATCCATGTTTAGTACCAGCATGGAAACGGGCACGGTGCCTTTCATTACTTCGTTGATGGCAATAACACCGGATGAAAGCTCGGCAGCCATGCTTTGTGCTGCGAAATATACCGACCGGAACGGGTTTTGAGTAATATAGTTGTAAGGTATGGAAACGGCGGCTTTTTCATCGTCGAAAGCTACCACGCGCATACCGCTGATGAAACCCAAAGGCATTTTCCTGAGGAAAAACCATTTGAGTTTCCATTTGTTAAGAGTAAGTTTTTTAAAATCCGGTTTTTGTTTCATACTTTTTCTTGTTTTCGTTTCTCGCAAAGACGAAAGGTTTTGTTTCTCGCAAAGACGCAAAGACGCAAAGGTTTTTTCTTGCAAAGACGTAAAGGTTTTATGTCTTTTTGCGTTTTTGGCTGTTCCGGCTGATTTTGCCGGGGTTGCGGGTTGGACAGCGGCAGGGATGGAAGCGGTAGCTTGCGAAGGCGGCGGGCTATGTGCAGCAGGCGGTGGAGGCTGAGCGATGAGCGAAGACCCCGCACGCCGTTGCGGAACAAGCCCGCCGGTAAGCAACTACAAGCGGACAGCCCGCCCGGCCGCCCAAAAGATATTTTCAAAGAACTTACTGATAAACTGATGCTTACTTAATGACCCACCCCTACCCCCTCCAGGGAGGGGAATTATGGAATTCATTTTCAGGCTTGGAATATTTCCCCGAAATAATGACGTTTTTTTAAACATTATAGCCGAACAATCCTGCCGGCGAGGACTACAAGCGGACAGTAGATTGCGATGCTTGAACGCATGCAACTACAAGCCCGGCAGCCGGCCGCCCAAAAAATATTTTCAAAGAACGATTAAACCTTAAAAAACCGGAGACATTGCAATGCCATAAGCGGCACCGCAACGCTCCGTACTAAAAGAATCAGACATTCACTTGTTAAAAGCAATATTTGTTTTCGGCGATGAGCTTGTCGGCAATGCGGCGGCGGGCCAGTACCGTATTGACGGGGGCAGCTTTGGTAAAGCGTTTCATACCCATAAGCATTGCGGTTTGCTCGTCGCCTTCGGCAAAGGCATTTACCGTGTCCACACCTGTTTTGTGGATGCGGGCCGCCGTATCGTATGCATACACATCGAGCATGTCTTTGTAGAGCGCCAGTTTGTCTTCGTCGAACATGGTGCTCAGTTTTTCCACCCGCAGCAGTGCCGACTCAACGGCATAGGTAAACATGAGCATATCGGCGGTATTCATGAGAATCTCCTGCTCGTTGTTTATCTTGTCGGTAAACTTCTGCAGTGCGGCGCCGGCAACCATGAGGATGGATTTTTTGAAATTTTTCACCAGTTTGTGTTTTTCCTCGAAGTAATCGACGGTGGTGCTGCCGAAATCGGGGATGGCCATAAGCTCGCCTGCCACGGCTTTGGCGGGTGTAAGCAGGTCGAGTTCACCTTTCATTCCGCGTTTTAACAATTCGCCCACGGCAACCATGCGGTTGATTTCGTTGGTACCTTCGAAAATACGGTTGATGCGCGAATCGCGGTAGGCGCGTTCCACGGGCATTTCGGCCGAGTAGCCCATTCCTCCATGGATTTGAACTCCTTCGTCAACCACATAATCAAGCGCTTCGGAACCGAACACTTTGGCAATGGAAGCCTCGATGGCGTATTGACGGATGCCTTCGATGGCGGCACGACCTTTGTCCATTCCGCCGGCAATGAGCGCTTCGATGGCGTCGTCGATGTTCTGACTGGCGCGGTAAGTAAGCGACTCGGTTACAAAGGTGCGGATGGCCATCTCAGCCAGCTTGTGTTTGATGGCGCCGAAATTGGCAATAGCTGTTCCGAACTGTTTCCGCTCATTGGCATACTGCACACTCAAATCGATGGTGGCTTTGGCAGCACCTACGGCAGCTCCGGCAAGCTTAATACGCCCCAGATTGAGGATGTACAAAGCGATTTTAAATCCTTCGTTTCTGTTTCCCAGCAGGTTTTCTACGGGGATTTTGGCATTGTCAAAGAAAATCTGAATGGTGGAAGAACCGCGGATCCCCATTTTATCCTCTTCGGCACCGAAGGTAAACCCTGGAGTGTTGCGCTCAACAATAAAGGCGCTCAGGTTTTTATCATCCTCAATTTTGGCATAAACAATAAAAATATCGGCAATGCTACCGTTGGTAATCCACATTTTGGTACCGTTGAGGATGTAGTGTTTGCCGTCTTCGCTGAGCGTGGCTTTGGTTTTGCCGCTGTTGGGGTCGGAACCGGCTTCGGGCTCGGTAAGGGCATAAGCGCCGATGTACTCGCCGGTAGCCAGTTTGGGCAGATATTTCTTTTTCTGCTCTTCGTTTCCGAAATAGAGGATTGGAAGTGTTCCGATTCCGGTGTGTGCCGAATAGGCTACGGCAAAGCTGAAACCTTTACCCATCTCCTCGACGGTGAGCATGGAAGTTACGAACTTCTGCCCGAAACCTTCGTATTCCTCGGGAAGTGAAATACCCAGCAAACCCAGTTCACCGGCGTCTTTCAGAAGTTTAGTCAGCAGTTCGTTATCGTGGTGTTCCAACTTTTCCACATTGGGAAGCACCTGTGTTTCGGTAAAATCGCGGCACGTTTGTGCCATCATCTTTTGTTCCTCGTCAAATTCTTCGGGGATAAATACGTCTGCGGCCTGTGTCTCTTTAATGAGAAATTCGCCGCCTTTTAATGCTTTATTTTCTGACATAGTTTTATGTTTTTAAGATTATTTTTACAACATTTCATAAATGCCTGCTGCGCCCTGTCCTGTACCGATACACATGGTAACCATGCCGTATTTTTTGTTGCGGCGCTTCAGTTCGTTCAGTATTTGAACGGTAAGTTTGGCTCCCGTTGCTCCCAGCGGGTGTCCGAGGGCAATGGCACCTCCGTTAACGTTTACAATGTCGGGGTTGAGTCCCAATTCGTTAATAACCACCATACTTTGGGTGGCAAAGGCTTCGTTCAACTCGATAAGATCAATGTCCTCCAGTTTCATTCCGGCATGTTTCAGCACTTTGGGAATGGCAGCTATGGGGCCTACTCCCATTTTGTAAGGTTCAACACCGGCAACCTGATAGTCCACGAGCCGTGCTATGGGTGTCAGGTTGTATTCTTTGAGAATTTTTTCGGAAACAACCAATACAAAAGCTGCGCCGTCGGACATTTGCGACGAGTTACCGGCAGTGGAAACACCGTCGGCGGCAAAGGCCGGTTTCAGTTTTGCCAACACCTCGGGGGTGGTTCCGCGGCGCGGGCCTTCATCGGTATCGAAAACAAATTCGCGGCTCTTTTTCTGTCCGTCTTCGTAATAATTCTCTTTTACGGTTATGGGCACAATCTGGTCTTTGAAATAGCCTTTGTCAATGGCATTGATGGCCTTGGCATAGGAATTGGCGGCAAAAACGTCAAGGTCTTCGCGTTTCAGTTTGTACTCGCGTGCCACCATTTCGGAGGTAAGGCCCATGCTCAGGTACCATTTGGGATGGTTTTTGGCTACTTCGGGATTGGGAACCAGCCGCCAGCCGCCCATGGCAATCATCGACATGGTTTCGGCACCCCCTGCAACAATCATATCGGCAATGCCGGCACTGATTTTTGCGGAAGCAATGGCAATGGATTCGATACCCGATGCGCAGAACCTGTTGATGGTTGAGCCGGGAACATCCACTGTATCCATGGACATCAAAGAGAGAAAACGTCCCATATTCATTCCCGATTCCGCTTCGGGAAAGGCATTTCCTACAATTACGTCGTCAATTCTCGATTTTTCTATTTGCGGAAAGTCGTTTAATAAATGTCTGATAACGGCCACGGCAATATCGTCGGGACGAGTATTGCGTAAGGTGCCTCTCGGTGCTTTTCCGATGGCCGACCGGTATCCGCCTACTATATATGCATTCATAGTTCTATAATTTTTTTCAGTTATTTTATTTTTAAACAAGTATAATTTTAATAAAACATTTTTAAACCCACCCCTACCTCCCGACGTAAAGTCGGGACAAGCTCTCCAAGGAGGGGAATTGTTTTCGTTACCAATACGAGGTGGTTTTTATTTTATAATGTTTTCACTATTTCAGAACTTAAATTAATTTCTCAGAATTTTACCTTTTGTAATGAGGCTTTGCATTCTTTCAAGCGTTTTGCGTTGCATGCACAGTTCCATAAAGGCCTGGCGTTCCAGGTCGAGCAGGTATTGTTCCGAAACTTCGGTAAGTGCCTGTGAAATGTCGCCTCCGGCCATTACCCATCCCAGTTTTTCGGCTATAAGTTTGTCGTGTTCCGACATGTAATGTCCTGTTGTAAATCCGTCGGCGCCCACATACACAATACCGAGGGCTTCGCGTCCCAGCACTTTCACATCGTTGCGCGGTGCGGGTTGTGTGTAACCTTTTTCGGCCATTTGCAGGGCAACCTTTTTGGCATAGGCCAGCTGGTGAGCCCGGCTGACAATCACCTCGTCCACACCCGGACGCAGATATCCGAAATCGAATGCCTCGTAAGCCGAGGTGGATACTTTGGCCTGACCGATGCTCAGATAGCGGTTCATATAGGCGTTGGTACGGATGTCACCCTCTTTCAGTTCGTCGCCGAGGCGTAGGGCAAACTCTTTGGTTCCGCCGCCACCGGGGATAAGTCCGACGCCGAATTCAACCAGTCCCATATAAGTTTCGGCATGGGCTATCACCTTGTCGCTGTGCATACACACTTCGCAACCACCGCCGAGGGTCATGCCATGGGGCGCTGCAATAACGGGTACGGATGAATAACGCAGCCGCATGGTCGTCTTTTGGAACCACTGAACGGCAAGGTTCAACTCTTCCCACTCCTGCTCTACAGCCAGCATGTAAATCATACCCACATTGGCACCGGCGGAAAAGTGGTCGCCTTCGTTGGAAATAATCAAAGCTTTGTAATCGGCTTCGGCCATATCCAGTGCCTTGTTCAATCCCACAAGTACACCTTGTCCGATGGTGTTCATTTTGGTGTGGAATTCCACATTGAGAACGCCGTCGCCCAAATCGAAAATGGAAACGTCGCTGTTTTCCCAAACTACGTTGGTTGAACGCAAAACATCAAGCGACAGGCGGTTTTCCTGTCCCGGAATGGGTTTGTACGATTTGGATGTCAGGTCGTAATAATATTTTATTCCGTTTTCCACCTTATAAAAAGAGGTGATGCCTGCATCGAGCATGTCGTAAACCCACTGTGCCGGTTTTTTGCCTGCCTCTTCCATGGCTTTAACTGTTTCGGGCACGCCGAGGGCATCCCAGCTTTCGAAAGGCCCCAGTTTCCACCCAAAGCCGGCATTCATGGCGTCGTCCACTTTGTAAATCTCTCCCGAAATCTCAGGAATACGGTTGGATGCATAGGCAAAGGTTGCATAGAAATTGTCACGGTAAAACTCTCCTGCTTTTCCTTTGTCGGCCAGCAGAATGGGCAACCGTTTTCTTAAATCGTCAATACCTTTTGTCTTTTCAAACACGCCGAACTTCGGTTTGGGGTCTTCTTTGTATTCCAGTGTATTAAAATCAATGGAAAGGAATTTCTTTTTACCTTCCTGTTCCTCTTTTTTATAAAATCCCTGTTTTGTTTTGGAACCGAGCCATTTTTTCTCGATCATCTTTTGCAGATATCCGGGAATTTTAAAGGCATCGTTGCACTCGTCATTAGTGGATTCGCGGATGTAATCGGCTACATGAACCAGCGTATCAAGCCCCACCACATCGGCAGTACGGAAAGTAGCCGACTTGGCACGACCGATAACAGGGCCGGTTAGTTTATCAATTTCGGTAATGGTAAGTCCGTATTTGTCAACATTATTAAAAAGGTACATAATGGCATAGGTGCCGATACGGTTGGCAATAAATGCAGGTGTATCTTTGGCAAGTACCGGTGTTTTTCCGAGAAAGCGGGAAGCATAATCTTCGAGAAATTTCAGAACCTCAGGGTCTGTTTTTGAGGAAGGAATGATTTCGAAAAGTTGCAGATAGCGTGGGGGATTGAAGAAGTGGGTTCCGCAGAAATGTTTCTGGAAATCTTCGCTGCGGCCTTCACGCATCTTTTCTATGGAAATACCCGAGGTATTGGAAGTAACCAACGTTCCCTGCCTCCGGTACTTATCCACTTTTTCAAAAACCTGCTGCTTGATGTCAAGTCTTTCGATTACCACTTCGATCACCCAATCACACTCTTTTATCTTAGGCAGGTCGTCTTCAAAGTTACCCGTTGTAATCCTTTTGGCAAAGGACTGTTTGTAAATAGGTGAGGGTTTCGATTTTAGTGCGGCTTTCAGCGAATTGTTTACAATGCGGTTTCGTACCGTTTTGTCGTTCAACGTAAGTCCTTTTGCTTTTTCATCGTCGGTAAGCTCACGGGGCACAATATCGATGAGCAAAACCTCCATTCCGATGTTTGCAAAATGACAGGCAATGCCCGAGCCCATAACTCCCGAGCCCAGCACTGCTACTTTTTTAATTCTTCGTACCATAGGTTTGTATTTAGATTAATAATTTTAAGTTACTTTATCTGATGAATATTGTCAATCGGAAATTGAATATCTTTTTTAACAAACCCACCCCTACGCTCCCGACGTAAAGTCGGGACAAGCTCTCCAAGGAGGGGAATTATTTGAATTCAATTTCCGATTGACAATATTCATCCACATCATATGTTTTTAACTCTGTCCGTTTTTACTCAGCTCCTCTTCCACTTGGTTTTTAATAACATCGAATACTTTGAAAAAGGTATTTAACTCTTCGGGGGAAACCTGTTTCAACAGTTTTTCGTTGAATTCCAATACGGCCTCTTTGGCAATTTTGCGCTTTCTTACCCCCTCTTCGGTTAGGAAAACCCTGACAATCCGTTTGTCCGTTTTATCGGTTTTGCGGACGATACAACCGTTTTTCTCCATGTTTTTCAAAAGACGTGTAAGACTGGAATTTTTCATCCCGAGCAGTTGTGCCAGTTTGGTGGAAGGGGTACCTTCGCGCTCCACAAACACCAAAACATAGCCGATGGTTTGTGTTATCCCGTGTTGTTCCGCTATCTTGTTATACATCCTCGAAAGCGCCAACGACGTGGTTTTTATGTGAAATTCAATGGTTTCGTTAAGCTTCATGATCTTAGATATTACGCATGCGTACAAATATAGAAAAAATTATTACGCATGCAAACTAAATTTGTTAAAAAAATGTTATAGAGTGAAAGGAAATGGTACTATATACTGAATTTCTGATAAATAGAAAATAAATATTAAAAGCAATTATGTAAGATTGGTAAAGTGTTCTGCTATTTTTGATTATCTTTGTCTATTATTTAGTAATCAATAATATAAATGAAGAAGTATATTGTTTTAACGTTATTCCTATCCATATCAATCATTGGGGAATCACAAACAGAAAAAGACTTATTTAACCCAAATAATAATATAAGAATCAGTTGGTTGGGAATAGATTTTTCACATGTCAAATTAATTGGTGATTTTTCACAATTTAATGGTGCCGGTGAAAAAAACATTGAACAAATAAGAGATATTTATTTTCCTGCCTGGAATAAGCTGATTCTTAATGAACCAGATAAATATGATATCAAAGGAATGCTTAATAAAGATACGATTTTTTATGATATTGACATGATTATGAAAGTAAACTCTAATGCATCATTTGAAAATATGGAATCTTACAGTTCAGTAAAATATACTGAAAAAGATTTGGAAAACTTTATAGCAAAGTATAATACAACAGGCAAAGATGGAGTTGGTATTCTTTTTATCGCAGAAAGTTTAAATAAAATTGAAAAGGAAGGTTGTTTTCATTTTATTGCATTAAATTTATCAACAAAAGAATTATTGTTTCATCGTAAATATTGCGGTAAACCCAAAGGATTTGGTTTAAGAAATTATTGGGCAGGATCGATATACAAAATAATCAAAGAGATTAAAAACGGCAATATGGATTAGGTATGGAATGATTTTATTGAAACCCTGTACGTTAATGCCAGATAGAGTTATAATTTTATCTGACAAATCCCTGAAATTTATATTGTTTCTTGGTTTTTCTTACCTTATTAAACCTCAATAACCCTTGAAGGACTGCTGTCAACAGCATGGTACATGGCTGCAAAAGCCGACATTATCAGCATAATAGCAGGAATAATGCCTATTATAAAAAGTAAAAGTCCGACAAAGACTATCAATATAGCTACTATCCCCATGAAGAAAATTTGCCAAGAATACCCTGAGGTCATCTTCCAACTGGTGGAAATGGCAGCGGTGGCGTTCAATCCCTTGTCGGTTACCAGGAAGGGAACAAAAGAGAGCCGGATGGCAAAAATAATTCCCGGAATAATTAACAGGAAAATGCCCGCAACAATAATTATTGTTGTCAACAGGTAAGCCATCATTATATCGAGGTAACGGGGGCCAAAGCAGGAAAAAGTATCTTTAATGTCGAAAGGCTCACCACGTACGGCTTTCAGAAATACAAAATAGCCGCTGAAAGAGATGGGGCCTGTGAGTAAAACGGATATCAAAAACGAAAGAGAACCTGCACTAAAGGTTATTCTGTTGGAATAATCATAATTATGACTCGTAATATTAGGCAGGCTGCCGGCAATAATGACTATAAGTGCAACAACGAGCAACGGCACAAAGTTTCTTTTCATAATCTGCCATCCGTAGGAATATACCGAACCGGCGTCAGGATATAAACCGGGAAAAGGTTTGTTGTTTTCCATGGTTTTAATTTTTCTTCAAATATAGAAATTTTTTTATCCTGCCGACCACAAAAATCATTTTTCATTGCAAGCAAAAAAGCCATCCTGAGGATGGCTTTTTTGGCATATTATATATAATAAAATGATTTGCTACTGTTCATCATTTATAATGAACTCCGGAATTCCATTACTTTAAAAAACATACGATAACCCTATGTTTATTGTAAAATAAGTAATAGAAGGAGTGTCTTTTGTTTTTGCCGCCCAATTGTATTTCACATTGGCATTAACTCCGGTATTTCCTTCACCAAAAGGAATAATAATACCCACTTCGGGAGCAAGTGCAAAATGCCATGCTTTGTTCTGCACATAATAAATTCCCATATAATTGCGCTGATCGGCATACATGGTACCAACTCCAAGTCCTGCATAAGGCATCATCTTTGTTTGTGAAAAATAGTAGTGGGTTGTGAGCATAATGGGAATTGTATTAATGTTCGTTCTGTTGTATCCGTAAACTGTTGCCGTATTACTAATCTGTAATTCAGTAAATCCGTTATTATGATAAAAGATATTCCATCCGGCAATACCACCTACAGTAAGATTATCGGTTACAAAACCTGCACCATTAATGGAAAAGCCGCGTAACGAGGGAGATGGAGTAAAATCCGAGGTTTCGCCCGTTCCGAAACCTATATTCCAGTCGAAGTTCCAAACGCCCCCTCCTTGTGCAAAGGAGGAAAGACTAAACAGAAAAATAAATACCGGGGTTAAAAGTTTTTTATAATTTTTCATGGCTATTATTCTTTTAAGGGTTAGTTGTGTTTAATTTCGGGTGATTGCTTAAATGCCTGATCAATGCCTCTCTCTATTCTGCCAACAGGATCGCCACCGTTCAACACGCCCTGAATTCCTGCATTCCAGTAAACACGGGCCAAGGTGTCACCTTCAATTATATCATAATCATCGGGATTGGTCATATCCCAAACAACAGTTCCGGTAGTATAGCTTGAATAAACAGGATAAGGAGGATAATATCCCGGAGGATAATAACCGGGCCATCCACCCCAACCCCAACCGGGATAACCGCCCCAGTAAGGATAATAAGGATACCACCAACCCACACTAACAGTGGTGGAAGTAAATGCTCCCACAAGAATAACCACATCGGGTTTTCCCTGATCCTCTTCGGTAATTCTTGTATAACCGGAATTTGCCATATTATCTGCTATTTTATTTAAAATAGCACTGGATATTTCTTCGTCCAACGGTGTAGTGTTCTCCTCATCCCCCAAAACATAAACCGTATCTTTCATAAAATAAGTGGAGACTTTGGAAAAATCAACCGAATCGTTGTATGTAGTAAATACTATATCAGTCTGTTCCGCTGTCAAAGAATCATCGGGATAGCAGCCCTGAAAAACCAGAACGACTGCAAACAATAATCCGATGGAAAATAAATAAAAAGATTTCCTTTTCATATAAAATCGATTTTTAGTTAAATTTATAATTATGAGCATGCAAAAATAAGCAAAATTCAAGAACGCAATTTACAATTCTGAATAGTATAAACTAAAAAAACGTTAAACGATATATTTATACTTCTCGGGATGAACACTCAAAACCGGTATGGGCGAATGGTTTACCATTTGAGCGGCATAAGGCCCCAGCCAAAGATTCATAGTGGTGGTCTCCTGCTCGGTCATTATGGATATAAGGTTTGCATCCACTTTCAAGGCATAATCGATAACCGTTTCCGAAATATTATCGGCTTCGAGATACACCTTTTTATACCGGATATTATTCTCTTTTAAATATTGTTCCGCCTGGCCGGCATAATTCTGAATCCGGTAACGGATATCCTCCAGACCGGAAGTATAAAGACCCAGTATATGAACTTCCGAATCGAAATATTTGGCCAGCAAAGCCGTGATGGGTAATTTTTGTAAGGTAACTTTAGTACTGTCGAGTGGCATTACAATTATTTTCAAATCTCTGCTGATGTCCACACCACCCCTGATAGAGATAATGGGAAGTTTGGATGAAGAGACAATACGGTTGGCATTGCTACCAATCCAAAACTCTTCGAAACCGGAACTGCCATGTGTTCCGATAACAATCAGAAACGAGCCTTTTTTTTCTGCAGCTTCGCATATAACCTTATATACTTTGCCTTTTCCAATGAAAAAATCGATTTTGTTTTTTTTCAGAACCGGTTGATATTTCTCAATCAATTTAGTAAACCGCGCTTCCACTTCGGAGATAAGGTTTTCGGGTTCCACCGAAAAAATTTCCTTTGAGTAATCCAAATGGTTGGCCCAAACCATTGTAATGTCGGCATTGGCTTTTTCGGCAATGGTTACGGCATGTTCCAAAGCATTTATGGAACAATCGGAAAAATCGACTCCTACGATAATATTTTTATTCATGATTTGAATTATTAGGGGGTTGCAATGATTCTTCGGATTCGGGTTTAAACCTTATTTTGTCTTTAATTTCCCAGGCATAAGGATAAACAGATTTAACCTTGTCAAGAAATTTCAGGGCTTCGAGGCGGGTTCTGAAATCCCCTACCCTGACACGGTAATAGGGTTCTCTGAATGAGATATAGGCATGAGTGCCAACAAACTTTTCTTCAAACCTGGTTTTTACACTCCAGGCCGAATCGAGGGCATAATTTCCGGTCTCTTTAAAAATCTGTATTCTGAAACCGTCGATATAGGGATATTTCTGATTCTGCGCTTTATGCAAATTGATCAGTGAGTCTATTCCCGGGTCGCCAATGAATTCAGGTTGCTCGTAATTTTGTGCCCGGAGCGATACAATTAACAACAAAAAAATTCCTCCTGTTAAAATCCTTTTCATTTCCTCTTCTACTTTTTTCTTTTCTCTTTTCTCTTTTTTTCTTCCATCAACCATACTGTTTCGATCGCAAACTAATCACCGGCATCGGCGCATTGTTAATCAACTGCTGTGCATACGGGCCTAAAAACTTGTTGGCGGTGGTAGTGCCTTGTTCCGTCATTATGGCAATGATATCGGCGAGATTGGCTTTGGCATATTTTAAAATTCCCGCAGCAACATTTTCCGTTTCGATGGTATGCATTTCAAATATCACCTCTTTTTTCTTCAGGCAGTCAACAGCTTCTTCTCCAAAACCGTCAATCCGTTTTTTGATAATTTTTAGCGGAGTATTATATACTTTCAGCAAATCGATGGTGGCACCGAATTTTTGTGCCAGTTCGGCGGCAAAAGGCAGCTTTTGCTTTGTTTCCAACGAGCTGTCCAACGGCACAAGAATGCGTTTTATCTCTCTTTCTATGTCATAATCGGGACGGACGGTAATTACGGGGCAGGGTGCCGATGTGGTAATACGGTATGCATTGCTTCCTATCCAAAACTGTTCGTAACCCGAAACACCATGAGTTCCCGCCACAACAAGCTCTGCTTCAATTTGTGCGGCTACCTTGGCTATCTCCTGATAAACTTTGCCTTTACGTAATACCACATGGATAGTCCCCGATTTAAGCAGGTGACCATTTTTTTCCGAGAACTCTTTCAGAAAGTTCTTTTTCTCTATGCGCACTTCACCGTCGATAGTTCCCATAATGTTGTCCTGCAAAGCAGTATTATCAACCCATACAAGATGAATATCAGATGAAAAAATATTGGCAAACTTCAGGGCATAATGAAATGCATGTATGGCATTTTTTGAAAAATCAAATGCAACAATGATGTTTTTCATTTCCACATCCTCCTTTCTTTTCTTTATTTACCGTTTGCCATTGCAAACATGGGTAAAAAAATTAATCCGTATCCATAGAAGTTATTATTTCTACAGGTAGCTAATTTACACAAAAAATGTTTTGCCCCGACAAAGAACAGAGAAATTATTTTACAGTCCTTACATAAGATATGGTTAGAAAAAAATTTGTTTTTGGTTACGCCTTACGATTTTGTATGGTTTACTCTACGATTTTAATGAATACCGGCACCCCGAAATATTCACCATAAAGAATAATATACAGAAATACAGGCAACTGCAGTTTGCGGCACAGACATTGTTTGGTCATCTCGCAACAAAAAAATAAAGCTATGATACTTATTGCTATCGGTGCTTATTTGATAATCACTTTCATCCTGACCATAGTCGGGCTTGAAAGAAACAGCGAAGGCCTGAAGGTTTTCCTGTTAAGTCTGGTTCTTACACCCATCTTTGGGTTTCTATATTTACTCAAAGAAAAACGCAAAGCGGGAAACATTAAATACTATTATTGCTCCGAATGTGATTATGTTTATCCGCTCAAAATGAAGCATTGCCCTATCTGCGAAGAGAAAGGCAAAAAAGTAAAATTGGTTAAATACGAAAGCCCTTATAAACTCTCAGAAGTTTACACTAACCTCAGCCTTGCTTAACTTGCGCCCCCATCCTTACCCTTTAGTAACCGCCTCCGGGATGGGGGCTTTTTTATTTTCCGGCATTTATATTTTACCTTCATTATCACCACTATAGCCTGAATCGGGTTTTTGGTTAAATACCGGCTACCAATTACTTTTTTTATTGATTTTGAACTTTTCGGTAAGGGGAAAAGGCAGGTCAGCTGTCATAATAATATACAAACATTATTTAAATAACCTCTTAAACCTTTTGAAAATGAAAAAACTGCATTTCCTCACCGGCCTGTTTACAACAATCTTCATTTTTTTCAACATAACTTTCGCTTTGGGTCATCAGGTAACCCTGAACCTTACACAATGTGACCCCGATGCCGGTACAGGCGATTATTTTGCGGAGATATACGGAACCGATACCGCCGGAATAGTGCACGATTATACATTACAGCAGGATTCGGGTTATTTTGTGTTTCCCGATGTAGCTACCGGTTATTACGAAATTGCCGCTTACCGCGAAGGGTTTAAACTTTATAAGCACTCTCAGGTATTCATAAACAACAATTTACAAGAAGACATAGTGCTGGAACAAAATCTGCTTCCGCCTTCCGGTTTTGCATTTGATGCCCAATCGCTGGTGGCTGTCTGGGACGACCCCAAACTTACCCTGATGGATGAGAAGTTTGAAAATCCCGTGTTTCCTCCACTCGGGTGGCAGGGTAATCTGTTTGTAAAGAGCAACGACAACTCTTTTCCTTACATTGATCCATGGCCTTCCAACTATGCCGCCGAACCTTCATCGCAAGGGGTAACGGGAACGGCGTACCTCAAGACTACCCCCGTTGATTTACGCGAGGCATCCCATTTTAACCTGAGTTTCGATTATCTTTTTATTACGGAAGCCGGCGAATCGGCATATGTGGAGTATTCAACCGACGGCGGTACCACCTGGTATCTTTTGGATTCCATAGAGCCATCGGCACATTGGGGAAGCGCTGTTTTCGACCTGGCTTTTTTGTCGGGTGCAGGAGGGAAACGCATGGTGAATTTCAAATTTGTTTTTGAACATCCTGAAAACAATTCTTCGGTGGGAGCCATTGACAATGTGCAGGTTTTCAGTAGTGTTTCTTTACCTGAAACTTACTCGATTTACCTTGACGGAGAACTTACGGACCAATTGCCTGCAACCGTTCACAGCGACACGCTTTACTGTATCGATTACGGCGAGCTGCACAATATTGCCGTTTCGGCCGGTTATTCCTGCGGCACGGGTAATTCGGACCCCCTTGATTTCTTTTCGGAGTTTCTTCCCATGGTTAAAAAACCTTTTTTTACTTATAATGAAGGTGACAATTATGTTACCTTTCACCTTGAAGCCGACGACAGTTGCGATTCCACCTGGCAATATTTCGGATTGTTGGGTTTCAATATTTTCAGGGACGGCGACAGCATTATGAATGTTCCGTTTGTTCCCGGTCAGGGCAATATTATCTATGCTGTTGACGAACCCGGTATAAACAGCCACCATTATTGTGCCTCGGCCGTTTACGATTTGACCTATTGGGGATACCCCGGACAAACGGCACAATCGGCAACAGTATGCGACAGCGTTTTTGTTGCTTACGGCAATTCCATCCCTTTTACGGAAGAGTGGAATTCGGGAGATTTTGAATTTAATCACTGGTATGCCGATGCATATTGTGTTGTTGACAACAGCGCAGGAAATCCCGCCCCTTCCGCGGTTTTTAATACCATGCCCGGACAAAGCAACTATGAACAACAGTTGGAATCGTATCCTCTGCTTACCAATAACAAAGCCGGTGCCCTCTGGCTCGATTTTGATATAAAACTGGAAGATACCGCCGTTTATGCCGGTCAGTTTCTTGTGCCGGAAGTAAGAGACATCAACGGAGTGTGGCATGCCACGGATATCATTACCGGAACACAAAGTTTCGATTGGGAGAACAAAAAGACCGATGTTACCGGCATGGTAATGGCAGGCGTTTCGGTACTCAGGTTTACCGTTTCGGGAGATCCCCAAAATACTAACAGAAAGTGGTATCTCGATAATATAAAGGTATATCGTACCTGCCGGGCTGCCGGTGAGTTGACTGCCAATTACATTTGGGACGGAACCTTCGGGATAAAAGTGCAATGGCATCATACTTTTTCGGATAACCCGAACGAAAACAAAGGGTTACAAGGGTTTAACCTCTATCGTAAAAGCGACAACATGAATGATTACGAACTTTACCGGTTTATTCCTTTTGCCGATACCGGATACATTTCATACAACGACATGTGGCCCGATGTTGATCCCCAAACGGGATACTTTTATAAGTTGACCGCTTTGTATGTTGTGCAAGACGACACTCTGGAATCGGAGTTTGCAAAATCATTGTTGGAACCGGACAACGATTTTGTTTATGCATTCGTAACCGGCAAAAACGAACTTTCGACCGGCGACGGTGTGGTTGTGTATCCGGTGCCTGCTGCAGGAAGCCTGTTTGTGCAAGCAGCCGGTACCATTGACAAACTGGAGCTTTATTCCGTTTCGGGGCAAAAAATAAAGGATTTCCGAAGCAACGGTTCGTCAACTCAAAAAATTGATGTTCACGATATTCCTCCGGGAGTTTATTTTCTGAAAATAAAATGTAACAATAAAAGTCCGGTTAAAAAGATAGTGGTGAAATAGGGTGGAGGCTGTTAGTAATACAAAATTTAAAGAATGCTGAAAAAAATATCAAAAAAGGTCAAAGATACCATTGCGTTACATTTATGGGGACTCTTCGGAATTGCCTTCGCATTACTCAACCCACACGATTCCTCTGAGTGGCGGGGGGTGGGATTGGATGTTATTATGCTTCCGGAATTTTTGAAAACTGTTTTTTCGTAACCTTTATCCCTATTCTCATTATTCTGAGCCATCCAAACAAAAGCATGCGGGCAGGAATGGCGATGAATCTCCGAACTTCCTCGCGTTGATTATTTGGCATTGCATTATTAATTGGAAGATTAATCGAACACTCCTGCCTTTTGGCAAACCTTTCAGCACCCTCCGGGTTATCGGGAAAAGGTATTGTACAAAATCATTTGCCCAACAATAAACCTCGTAACCTCATAACTTCTGAACCTTTGAACCTTTGAACTTCTGAACACCTGTCCGCCGCAGGCTGATCAAAATAAATAAGAACAACCGTGTTGATAATTGCTGTAATTTTTTTACATTTGCGCCCTTATTGAAAAAAATATGCTAATTAATTAATAATTTGTCAATTATGAAGGTTTATAACACAAACGACATTAGAAACATTGCTCTTATCGGAGGGGCGAAATCGGGGAAGACCACCATCGCCGAATCCATGCTTTTCGAAGGTAAAATCATTAACAGAAAAGGAAGTGTTGACGACAAGAACACCGTATCGGATTACAGGCCCATAGAGGTTGAAAGACAACATTCGGTGCACTCTTCCCTGCTTTACACTGTTTATAACGACAAAAAAATAAATATAATTGACGCTCCCGGTTTTGCCGATTATGTTGGTGAAACCATTGCCGCCCTTAACGTTGCCGATACCGCCATGATGATGATTAACGGACAGTCGGGTGTGGAAGCAACCACCGAGACTGCCTGGCGTCAGGCCGAAGCAAACAACACACCTGTGTTTTTTGTTGTGAACCAGTTGGATCATCATGGTGCTAACTTCGATGATACCGTTACCTCGCTGAAAGACTATTTCGGCGATAAAGTAACCGTTGTTCAGTACCCGGTTAATGCCGGTGAGGGATTCGATACTGTTATTGATCTGGTATTGATGAAACAGTTGAAATTCAAAGACGGCGGCGGTGAGCCCGAAATCAGCGATATTCCCGATTCGGAAAAAGACAAAGCCGAAGAGCTTCATCTGGCACTTATTGAAAATGCTGCCGAAGGTGATGAGTCGTTAATGGAAAAATATTTTGAAAACGACACCCTTACCATCGAAGAGATGCGCGAAGGACTTCGCCTCGGGTTGATTTCAAGAAGCATTTATCCCGTAATGTGTTCGTCGGCAAAGCACGGTATCGGTACAACGCGAATTCTCGATTTCATTACCAAATCGTGCCCCAATCCCGCCGAAATGCCGGGACGCAAAACCAAAGACGGAAAAGAATTCAAATGCAGCACCGACGATCCTACGGCACTCTTTATTTTCAAAACATCCATCGAGCAGCACCTTGGCGAAGTTTCGTTCTTTAAGTTGTACGGCGGACAACTGACCGAGGGCCAGGATTTAATTAATCCGCGAACCGGCAACAAAGAGCGTGTTTCACAACTGTTTGTGGTAAACGGCAAAAACCGTGAAAAGGTTGAGAAAATTGTGGCCGGCGACATCGCCATTACCATTAAACTGAAAGATGTTCAAACCGGTGATTCACTGGTTGATCCCAAAGCAGGTATCGACGGATTTGAAGGGTTTAACATTCCCGATCCGTTATATACCGTTGCCATAAAGGCCGTTAACTCTGCCGATGACGAAAAACTCGGTGCCGTGCTTAACGAAATGCACAAAACCGATCCTACCCTTGGAATTGAATTTTCGCGCGAGTTGAAACAATTGCTGATTAAGAGCCAGGGTGAATTCCATATAAATACCGTAAAATGGTATCTCAACAACGAACATAAAATCGAGGTGGATATTTTTACACCCAAAGTGCCTTACCGCGAAACCATTACCAAAACGGCAAGCGCCGATTACCGTCACAAAAAACAATCGGGCGGTTCGGGTCAGTTCGGTGAGGTTCACCTGCGTATCCAGCCCTATTTCGAAGGATACAAAGATCCTACGGACATTCCCATAAGAGGAACCGATGTTCACGATTTGCCCTGGGGCGGTAAACTGGTGTTTAACAACTGTATTGTGGGTGGCGCCATCGATGCCCGCTTTATGCCGGCCATCCTCAAAGGTATTATGGAAAGAATGCAGGAAGGCCCGCTTACCGGTTCTTATGCCCGCGACATTGTTGTTTATGTTTACGACGGTAAGATGCACCCCGTTGACTCCAACGAAATTTCTTTTAAACTGGCCGGCAGGAATGCATTTAGCATGGCTTTCAAAAAGGCAGGCCCGAAAATTATGGAGCCCGTTTACAATGTCGAAATTACCGTTCCCGAAGACATGATGGGTGCCGTTATGACCGACCTGCAGGGTCGCCGCGGTATCATCATGGGTATGGAAGGAAAAGGCAAAAACCAGGTTATCAGGGCAAGGGTTCCCGGTGCCGAAATGGCACGCTATGCCACCTCCCTGAGTTCCATTACCTCAGGCCGCGGTGTTTTCACCATGAAATTCGACGCTTATGAGCAGGTACCTTCCGATGTTCAGGAAAAACTGCTGAAAGAATACGAAGAATCACAAAAAGAGGAAGAATAAACTTCTTTAATAAAGTGAATGATTTTTATAGAAAAGCTCTGTTTATTGCAGGGCTTTTTTTACTTACTTTTGCATGAAAAGACTTAAATTTATTGTTCTTTTATAAATAGATTGTGTTATACATTAATATGTTCTTTATGAACGGATTTGTTTAAAGTCTTTTAATGACGCTCTATGAAAATATTGGAAATCTGAAAAATGAATTCCGTTGTTCCCCTCCTTGGAGGGGTAGGGGTGGGTTCGTTAAAAAGATATTCATTTTCAGATTTCCAATATTTTATATTAAAATTAAATATTAGCAAGTTAAACAAAAGCATTATAGTTCAAATATTTAAATCAATAAAGAAATGGCTTTTAACATCAGAAACAGGAATTTTTTAAAACTGCTTGATTTCACACCCAAAGAGATAAAATTCATGCTCGACCTTGCAGCCGATTTGAAAAAGGCAAAATATGCAGGAACCGAACAGCAGCATTTGAAAGGCAAAAACATTGCGTTGATTTTCGAGAAGAGTTCCACCCGTACCCGTTGTGCATTTGAAACCGCAGCTTACGACCAGGGTGCCAATGTTACTTACCTCGGCCCCACCGGTTCGCAAATAGGCAATAAAGAGAGCATGAAAGATACGGCACGGGTTCTCGGCAGAATGTACGACGGAATTGAATACCGCGGTTTCGGCCAGAAAATTGTTGAAGAATTGGGTAAGTACGCCGGTGTTCCCGTTTGGAACGGATTAACCGATGAATTTCATCCCACGCAAATCCTTGCCGATTTCCTCACCATGATGGAACACTCCGACAAGCCGCTGCACAACATATCGTTTGCCTATTGCGGCGATGCCCGCAACAACATGGGCAATTCGCTGATGGTGGGTGCCGCCAAAATGGGGATGGATTTCAGAGCCGTTGCCCCCAAAGCCATGTGGCCCGATGAGGAACTTGTGAAAACCTGCCGCGATATTGCCAAAGAAACGGGCGCTGTCATTACGCTTACCGAAAATGTGGATGAAGGTGTAAAAGGCGTTGATTTTCTTTACACGGATGTGTGGGTTTCCATGGGCGAACCCGACGAGGTATGGGAAGAACGTATAAAACTGATGATGCCCTATCAGGTAAATATGGAAATGGTGAAAAAAACCGGAAATCCGAAAGTGAAATTCCTGCACTGCCTGCCCTCTTTCCATAACCGCGAAACCGTTATTGGAGAGGAGATTTATCAGAAATTCGGTATTGAAGCCATGGAGGTAACCGACGAGGTTTTTGAGTCGGAACACTCGGTGGTATTCGACGAAGCCGAAAACAGGTTGCATACCATCAAAGCGGTAATGGTTGCCACACTGGGAGACTGATTTTTTCAAATAAATATTAACAAACAAAGCAGACCACAATGAAAACAATTGATGATTTTGATTTTACAGGCAAAAAAGCCATTGTAAGGGTTGACTTTAACGTACCTCTCAATGAGCAATTTGAAATAACCGACGATACCCGCATGCGGGCGGCTGTTCCCACCATCCGGAAGTTAAGGGAAAAGGGTGCTGCGGTAATCCTGATGTCGCACCTCGGCCGACCCAAAAACGGACCGGAAGAAAAATTCTCGCTGAAACATCTTGTAAAACACCTTTCGGAGCTTTTGGGAACTACAGTTGAGTTTGCCGACGACTGTATCGGTGAATCGGCAAAAGAAAAAGCATCGGCTTTGAAAGCAGGTGATGTGTTGCTGCTGGAAAATCTTCGTTTTTACAAAGAGGAGACCAAAGGCGACGAAGCGTTTGCACAAAAACTGGCCGCTCTTGCCGATATGTATGTAAATGATGCCTTCGGTACGGCGCACCGTGCCCATGCTTCAACCGCTGTTATTGCAAAATTCTTTCCCGGCGCCAAAATGTTCGGCTATGTTATGGCCAACGAAATCAAGAACATCAACAAGGTGCTGAAAGAGGCGGAAAAGCCTTTTACGGCTATCCTGGGCGGTGCCAAAGTTTCGGGAAAAATTGAAATTATCAACAACCTGCTGGATAAGGTGGACAACCTTATCATCGGAGGTGGTATGATGTTTACCTTTATCAAGGCCAACGGCGGCAAAGTAGGTAACTCGCTGGTGGAAGAGGATTTGACAGAAACCGCAAGAGAGGCCATGCAAAAAGCCAAAGAGCAGGATGTGGACATGTACATCCCCGTTGATGCCGTTATTGCCGATAAGTTTGACAATGAGGCAAACAGAAAAGTTTGCGCTTCAGATGAAATTCCCGACGGCTGGATGGGACTGGATATCGGTGATGAATCGGTAAAAACGTTTACAAATGTGATTGAGAATTCGGCCACAATCCTCTGGAACGGCCCTATGGGTGTGTTTGAGATGGAGAATTTTGCGCACGGAACAATCGAAATTGCAAAAAGCATTGCCCGTGCCACCGAAAAGGGAGCTTTCTCGCTGGTTGGTGGTGGCGACTCGGTGGCCGCAATTAATAAATTCAACTTACAGGATAAGGTGAGTTATGTTTCAACAGGCGGCGGAGCCATGCTCGAATATATCGAAGGAAAAACGCTTCCGGGAATTGCCGCCATTGAAGAAGAGTAAAACTTTTTCATAAAGTTTTGTTTTTGTTTAACGAAAAGCCTGCGCAATGCAGGCTTTTTTTATTATAAACTTGTTTAAAGTCTAAACATTTGATAAATTATAAAATATTGAAAACCAGAAAAGTGAATATCTTTTTTTTAATAAACCCACCCCTACACCTCCCGACGTAAAGTCGGGACAAGCCCTCCAAGGAGGGGAATAATGGAATTCATTTTCTGGTTTTCAATATTTTATACTCATTGTCATCACATTAACTTTAAACAACTTCTATTCGTTTAAATATATGGCAAAACATATAAAAGCAAAAAATACCTTATTTTTGCGCCCATGGAAAAAAGAGAGATTGTATTGAGCGGGATTCGTCCCACGGGAAACCTGCATCTTGGAAATTACTTCGGTGCAGTTACCAATTTTGTAAAGATGCAGGAAACCAACGAGTGCTATTTTTTTATTGCCGATTACCATTCGCTTACCACACATCCGCACCCCGATAACCTGCAGGGAAATGTTCGTCAGGTGCTGGTGGAATACCTTGCTGCCGGGCTTGACCCTGAAAAAGCAACGCTTTACCTGCAAAGCGACATTCCCGAAACGGCGGAATTGTACTTGTTTCTGAACATGAACGCCTATCTTGGTGAGTTGGAACGGGTTACCACCTTTAAGGAAAAGGCACGCAAACAGCCCGACAACGTAAATGCCGGACTGCTTACCTATCCTACCCTTATGGCTGCCGACATACTGATTCACAAAGCCACAAAAGTACCCGTAGGAAAAGACCAGGAACAGAACCTGGAGATGACCCGCACTTATGCCCGCCGGTTTAACCACATGTACAAGGCTGACTTTTTCCCCATCCCCACGGCTTACAATTTCGGCAAACAATTGGTAAAAATCCCCGGCCTCGACGGCTCCGGAAAAATGGGAAAATCGGAAGGGGAGGGGAATGCCATTTTCCTGAACGACGACCCCAAAGTTATCCGTAAAAAGGTGATGCGCGCAGTTACCGACAGCGGCCCCACCGAGAAAAACCAAACCAAACCCGATCCCATCGAAAACCTCTTTACACTGATGAAAGTGGTGTCCAAACCCGAAACCGTAGCCTTTTTCGACGAACAGTATAACAACTGCACCATTCGTTACGGTGACATGAAAAAACAACTGGCCGAAGATATCATTGCATTTACCACACCTTTCCGCGAAAAGATAGAGGAAATTTCGGCCGACCAAGACTACATCCTGAAAGTGATGAACATGGGTGCCGAAAAGGCCCGCGAAAGCGCCGTTAAAACCATGCGCGAGGTGAGGGAACTGATTGGGTTCAGGAAGATTTATTAAAGCAACTTTTTAAAAACGAACCGGGTATTTGGTACGGTTGTTTTTGGGGAGTGGTTCAAGCTACGCTGCGTGCCGATTTCCGTAAAGGTAATTTTTTAACTGCCATTAACCTTGTTCCGTGAATTATCTTTCATGTTTTCAATTAATTAAGACATGCGCAATAACCAATTTTACAGGACGTTCTTTATTTCTTTTTCGATTAATTTTATCATTTCATTCACTGGTTCAAACAATGGCAAACGGATGATTCATCATAGTCAAAAATGTTTTCGTAGTCACCTTTTTGCCGCCAGTCAGATAGTTCGGATAATAATTTTCCATATTTTTTGTCGAATTTACCTGTTTTTACAAAATGTAATGAGAATTGGCTTTTTGTTGCAGAATGAGATTTTGTCAGGATTTTATTTGCGACGAGTAAGGCATTCACAGCATAAAATAAAGAATAATAAAGTCGATTTACTGCCGATTCCCAAAATTCATTTTCAGCTAAAATTTTCGCGGCATTATATGTTTTGCGGGCCGATTCGATACTGTAATTTACATATTTCTTTTCTTTTATCTTTTTTCATGCTTCCCGAAAGAATTATATGATTAACAGAGGTTATGATGTAAGAAATCAGATGTAAGATGTTAGATTGCAGAATGGGAAGGTGCGGCAGGGATGGGAGCGGTAGCTCGCAGCCGGCGGGGCTTGTGAGGCTTGCGGTGAGGAGGCTGAGCGGTGAGCGAAGACCCCGCAGCCGCATAAAACAATATTTCATTTTTAATTAATGAAATATTCTGAGCCGAACAGCCCTGCCGGCGAGGACTACAAGCGGACAGCCTGCCCGGCCGCCCAAAAAATAACAAGCATTAAAAACCTGTCAACTTACCAGAAAACGGTGTATAAAACCACCAAAATGATACAGATAATAAATGCGCTGATGTTGAAAACCGGTTCCGTGGCAAACATCTCTTTGCGGATTTTGATGGCCTTTTTGTCGTCGGTGCCATGTGTTTCTATCAGGCTGATGACAATCATTATGGCAGCTACCGCAAGAAAGGTATAAGCCATCTGGTTCATCCAGGGGATATCGGGAAAAAGGCTTTCGAGCGAAGTGCCGGTAAACCAGCCTTTGTTTCCGGTTTTGAAATAGAGGGCAACGGGAATGGATGCCAGCGCCCCCCAAACGGCTGCATTGTTGGTGGTTTTTTTCCAGAACAAACCCAACAGGAAAATGGCGAGAATACCGGGGCTTACGATACCTGTGTATTCCTGTATAAACTGAAACACCTGCGGCAGGCTTCCCAACAGCGGGGCAAGGATGACGGCAATGAGCAGAGCCACACCGGCAGTCAGACGGCCGGTAAATACAATCTGCTTGTCGCCGGCATGTTTGTTAATGTAGGGTTTGTAAATGTCCATTGTAAAAATGGTAGAGGTGGAATTGACCATGGATGCCACCGATGAAACAATGGCGGCAGCCAGTGCGGCAAGCACCAGCCCTTTTAAACCGATGGGAATAAACTGCCTGATAAGCCACGGATAGGCGCGGTCGTTGGCAATGGTACCGGCCTGCGTAATAAATGAAGAATCAACGGATTGGGTGGTAACGGTACCGTCAGGGCCGGCATTGAGCATAAAGGCTACTATGCCGGGGATAACCACCAGCAGCGGAATTAATATTTTTAAAAATGCCGCCAGGGCAATGCCTTTTTGCGACTCGCGAAGGCTTTTAGCGGCCAAAGTACGCTGGATAATGTACTGGTTGAACCCCCAATAATAGAGGTTGGCCACCCACATTCCGCCGATAAGTACCGACAGTCCGGGCAAATCCCACCAGGCATCTTTGCCGTCGGGTGTAATGATTTCACCTTTGTGGACAATCATGTGAAATTTTTCGGGAACGGTGTGGTACAAAACCTTAAATCCTTCGATTACCCCGCCGTGGGGTGCAATGTGGCTCAATGCGATAAATGTTGTTACCAGCCCGCCTATGGTAAGCAGGGTTACCTGCAACACGTCGGTCCAGGCCACCGACGAAAGCCCGCCCCAAAGCGAATAGGCTGCGGCAAACAGTGCCAGGGCTATGACGGCATAAACCATTAACGAGCCGTCGCCGTTACCGAAAATGGTATCGATGGCCAATCCGCCGAGGTAAAGTACCGAAGTGAGGTTAACAAATACGAAAAGTGCTATCCAAAATACTGCAAGGATCGATTTCAGGTTGGTGCTGTACCTTTTTTCAAGAAATTCGGGGATGGTGTAGAGTTTCTTTTCGATGAATACAGGCAGGAAGAATTTACCGACAATCAGCAGGGTCAATGCGGCCATCCATTCGTAGGAGGCTATGGCCAACCCGATGGCAAAACCCGAACCGGACATGCCGATAAACTGCTCGGCAGAGATGTTGGCTGCAATTAGTGAGGCACCGATGGCCCACCAGGGCAGTGTTTTGCCGGCCAGAAAATAGTCTTCGGCATTGCGCTGATGCCCTTTTTTGCCGCGCGATACCCACAAGCCGATGGCAAGTATGGTAACGGCATAGGCGGCAAATACAATGTAATCCCAAAAATCGAGGTTGATGTTTTTCATTTCACATGTTTTTCGTCGGGCTAAAATAAAAAAAGCAGGGAAACCGGTAAATTTGTCAAACAGGGTTCGTTGTTTGCATTGGTAATGAATAAAAGTTTGCATTAGTAATGAAAACCTTTTACCTTTGCGGAAAAATTATGATTATGATGTTGGAAAATCAAATCAGAGAAATCTATCATTACCAACGGGAATATTATGAAAAATCGGATACCGGCACACCGAGGAATCTTTTACAAAAAATAGATTTAAACGACAAACACATAAAAATCATTACCGGAATACGAAGATGTGGAAAAAGCACATTGCTGCTGCAATTATTAAAAAAGGCGGGCGGTTTTAATTTTATGAGTTTTGAAGACCCGAGATTATCAGAATTTGAAGTAAACGATTTTTTTAAACTTGAAAAAATTTTACAAGAAGAAGCCGGCAATGACAATGTTTATTTTTTTGATGAGATACAAAATGTTAAAGGCTGGGAAAATTTCGTCAGGGTACTTCACGATAAGAAAGCCAGGGTAATTTTATCGGGTACATATGCTTCATTGTTGAGTAAAGAATTGGGAACAAGTTTAACCGGCCGGCAGATAACTTATGAGCTTTATCCTTTTTCATACAAAGAGTTTATAAAGCACAAAAATGAAAAACCGGGAAAGAAATCTTTTGCAAACTATATGGAGAGCGGTGGTTTTCCCGAATATATAAATTCATACAATCAGGATATTTTGTTGAATTTATTTAACGACTTAATATACAGGGGTATAGTTGTGCGTCATGGTATAAGAAATGCCGGAATGGTAAAGCAGTTGGGTGTTTATCTTGCCTCGAATACGGGAAAAGAATTCTCGTATAATAATCTTACAAAGACGTTCTCTTTGGGCTCGGTAAATACGCTTCTTGCATATATTTCCTATTTTGAAGATGCTTATTTGTTTTTTACAATTCCGCAATTCAGTTACTCATTGCAAAAGCAGGCAAAAAACCCCAAGAAAATTTACGGAATAGATACGGGTTTAATTAACAGGTTATCGCTCTCGATTTCGGGAGATAAGGGCCGGCTGTTGGAAAACATTGTTTTTATTGAATTGAAACGCAGGGGCGGTAATGTTTTTTATTTCAGAAAAAAAAAGGAATGTGATTTTGTGATTTCAGAAAAAGGGAAGGTGCAACAACTTATCCAGGTGTGTTACGAGTTAAACGACAGTAATCTGGACAGGGAATTGGGGGGCTTGACAGAAGCGATGGATGAATTGAAACTCAACAAAGGGGTAATACTTACATTTAATCAAAATGACAACATAATTGTTAACGGAAAAAAAGTAAGTGTTATTCCTGTATGGAAATGGCTGTTGAAACAATAAAATTAACAAAAATCACCCTTTCGGGTGATTGCTGTATAACAATAATTAACCGTCCTTTGCCGAAATTTTAAAATAATACAAAGGATGAAAATCAGATTATTTGTATTCCTGCTTCTTTTTTCAGGAATGATGAATATTGCCCACTCGCAGGTGGCAATAAACAGTGACGGCACAACGCCGGATGCTTCGGCCATGCTCGATATTAAAAGTTCAAACAGCGGTTTGCTTGTTCCGCGGATGACATCGGCACAAAAAGATGCTATTTCTTCTCCGGCAACAGGACTTATTATCTACCAAACCGACGGAATCAGCGGCTTCTATTTTTATTCGGGAAGTGCATGGGTACATATTACGGCAGGAGTTTTGGCACTTAACGATTTGGATGATGCGAAAACAGGCGGCCATTCACTGTTTCTCGGTGATATGGCAGGCGCCTCTGATGATTTAAGTGATAACCGGAACGTATTTGTGGGAATATACTCGGGCTCGGCCAACCAAACGGGTGCATACAATATTGCTTTGGGTTATAACTCTTTCGCTTCTAATACTGATGGCTCTTATAATACCGCCTTGGGTTTTAATACATTATCACA
This sequence comes from Bacteroidales bacterium, assembly GCA_027022105.1. GTDB lineage: Bacteria > Bacteroidota > Bacteroidia > Bacteroidales > F082 > Sulfidibacterium. Next base: position 27,300 of record JALVZH010000220.1, read on the forward strand.
TATGACAGGATCGGGAGCCACGCACAATACCGCCATAGGTTACCAATCGATGACTTTAGGTACGGGAATAAAAAATACAGGTACCGGAAGCTGGACACTTTTTAACAATACAGGCGACAACAATGTTGCAAACGGATACCATGCGCTTTATAACAATACTTCCGGCTATCACAATACTGCAGTTGGATCGGATGCCATGTTTAACAACACAACGGCAAGCAACAACAACGCATTGGGGTATAAAGCGCTCTATTCGAACACTACCGGAGGGCACAACATAGCCATAGGCGACAGCGCCCTTATGAAAAATGAAACGGGAGTAGGCAATGTGGCCATAGGTTCGCATGCACTGGCAATGAGTTACAACAAAGATTTTCTTGTTGCCATTGGCGATTCGGCGCTGTACAACAACAGTACGGGTTCAAATGCCTGGTATTATGGAACATACAATACGGCAGTAGGAGGAAGAGCACTACGCAGTAATACCAGAGGTATGAACAATACCGCCATAGGAACCAAAGCTATGTATCTTAACACAACCTCTTCATCGAATACTGCCGTGGGTGCATCGGCTTTGGCCAATAATGACGGAGGGAACGACAACACAGCAATAGGTGCCAATTCGATGTTTAAGAATACAACAGGCGATTACAACAGCGGTTTGGGTTACATGTCGTTATACAACAATACATCAGGCACAGGTAATACGGCAAACGGTTATTATGCCTTGGAATACAACCAAACAGGCAATTACAATGTGGCTATAGGTTATAAAGCTCTTTATAAGAATACCGACCGTTCGAATTTGGTAGCCATCGGCGATTCTTCATTGTATTACAACAGTAATGGTGCTTCGGGAAGTACCGAGGCCACCGGAAATGTGGCTGTGGGCTCCAAAACCCTGTTAAACAACACAACGGGCTATTACAATACCGCCGTAGGTTTCAAGGCGCTTTACTCCAATGTTAGTGCACACAAGAATATTGCTGTGGGACACAACGCTTTAATGAAAAATACCACAGGAAATGCAAATGTTGCTATTGGCGTTGATGCATTAAAAGAAAACACAATAAGAGCGTTGAGTACTGCTGTCGGTTACCGTGCATTGCAAAATCAATCTTCGGGATCCGGCGAGAATACCGCCGTAGGAGACTTGACATTAACTTCACTTACATCCGGGTCGTTCAATACTGCCGTGGGAGGGGGAGCTTATTTTGACGGGAACTATGATAACTCAACAGCATTGGGTTACGGAGCAACCATTACCCAGGACAATATGGTAAAACTGGGAAACAATTCGGTAACATGGATTGGCGGCCATTCATCATGGTACAATACATCCGACGGAAGATTTAAAAGAAACATCAACGAAAATGTTCCCGGCATTGACTTTATCATGAAACTTCGTCCGGTTACCTACACATGGGATATTCAGGAGTTGGACAACTATATGGGGGTTAAAAATAACAAAACCGACATAAGTAAAGCCGAAAAATCGGTTCACACGGGTTTTATCGCTCAGGAGGTGGAAAAAGCGGCACAGGAGACCGGTTTTAATTTCGATGGTGTGCACAAACCGCAGGGCAAAAACGATCCCTATTCGCTGGCATATGCCGAATTTGTTGTTCCTTTGGTGAAAGCGGTGCAGGAGCAGCAGAAAATGATAGAAAAACAGAACGAAATTATAAACCGTTTAATGGAAAGAATAGATTCGATGGAATCGGAAAAGAAATAATCAAAAGGTAGGATTTTTGGTTTACCCTGGCATCCACCAACTAACGGATGTCAGGGTTTTTTGTGTAAATAATCCATAATATTCATAAATATCCTTTAAAACCTCAATAAATCGGCCGAAAATCACCCTTTCGGGTGAGAGGTATTCTGTTTAAAGACTGTTTATTTGTACAATAAAAATAATCATTGTGTTGTTGTGAAACAAACTTCTAAAAGATCTTCATTTATTTCATAGTGTTTTGCCACCGGACAGATAAGAGAATGATTTTTTAATGTGCGATTCCATATGATGCATAAAAAAATTGAAATAAATGAAAACATTATCTGCGATTCTCTTATCAGGCTTAATGCTTTTTTCGGGTTTTACTTTCGCACAGGTTGCCGTAAATTCCGATGGCAATCCGCCAAACAGTAAATCAATTCTGGATGTTACATCAACAACAAAAGGGTTGCTTATACCCAGGATGCTTACATCACAAAGAAACACACTCGGCAACACCTTAACCGCATCGGAAAAAGGAATGCTTGTGTATGATACCGAATTGGGTCATTTCTATTATTTTGACGGCACCGATTGGTTAAAAATTGCCACTTATGGGTCAGCCGACGGCGACTGGACAATAAGTGGAAACAACATGTACTCATCTGTCAGCGGGGATGTTGGCATCGGAAAAACAAGCAATTTTCAGGGAAAACTTGATGTGAAAGGTAAAATTTATGCCGACAACAGTAGTAGTGATGCGCTTCAGGTAAACCTTGCCGGATCACCTTCAATTGCTCCATTGCAATGGTGGAGTTCCGAAAACAACGGACTGGAGATAAACGGAGCAGAAGGTCATGGGGTTTTTGTGGGAGCTGCCGACAAAAGCGGACTGTATGTGCATAATGCTGCCGAAAACGGGGTTTATATTAATAGTGCAACTCTTGATGGATTGAATGTTGCAGGTGCTACAAGGAATGGTGTATTAATAAACTCGGCAGGTAATAAAGGATTTAATGTATTGGACGTTGGTAGTGCATCAGGCTTTCAGTCAAGTACCGAAAAAAACGGTTTTGATGTTGGAGGAGCTGATGGAAACGGGTTATTTGTCGGGTATGCAGGTGCTGACGGGGTAAAAATATACAAGGCAGGTACACCAAACGGAATAAAATCGAGTAGTTATAGTAATGGAGTTGAAGTAAATGGTGCCCAGGGTAACGGGGTTTATGTTGGAAGGGTAAACAGGAGCGGTATTGAAATAGACTCTGCTGGTCAGTACGGTGTAAGGGTAAATAATGCCATTGGCGATGCCATTTATGTTGCAAATACCAGTGATAATGGGCTTCATATACAACAATCAACCGAAGATGCAATATATATTGCTAATGCAGGAAGTAATGGTATTTCAATTGATAATGCTACTGCGAAAGGAGTATCGGTAGGAACGGCAGGAACTGACGGTCTTTATATTTATAAAGCCGGAAATCCTACAACAACTTCTGCAAGCAGTAGTAAAAACGGTATTGAAATAACAGGTGCTGAAGGCTATGGAATATATATAGGACAGGCTGATGATGATGGAGTTTATGTTTTAAATGCCGATTATGGTTTTACTGTAAGTAATGCTGTTTATACCGGTGTGATGATTTGGAATGCCGGTTCTAATGGTGTTCATGTTTTGGATGCTGACGAGGATGGTATTAAGGTTGGTAGTGCCGGAGATCGTGGTGTTTATGCAAATACTACTCAATCAAGTCATGAGTGGGGTATTTACACACCTGATAAAATTTACGGTTCAAATGTTACCAGTAAATCATCTTCGACTTATGGAAAAAATATTGGGAGTCAGCCGTTACAGGCCGGTGATGTGGTATGCATAGCAGGTGGCATGGAAAATAATATAGAAGGAACGGAAAACCTGTTTGCCATAAATCTGGAAAAGGCTGACGAGGCCAACAAACAGGCAGTTTTTGGTGTTGTCGAATATAAAGTTAATATAAAATCAAAAGAAGAGACCAAAAGCTTTGCCCATGCCGACGGTAATATTTATCAGGGTGATTATTTTTCAGTAATAATTTTTGGTCCTGCCGAGGTAAATGTTAACTCAAATGCCAACATTAAAGTTGGCAACAATGTATGTGTTGGCAATAATGGTGCAACGGCTCAAATAGTGAAAAATATTAATGGAATAGATATAGCGGAAAATACAGGCATTATAGGTAAATCCATGGGCAATATATCACGCAGCGGAAAGATGCTGGTCTATGTTAATTGCAAATAAATGTAATATTGCAACTCATGAACATATATATTTTATTTTATATTTGCCCCCGATTATAATTGATACAGCGGTTTTACCTTAAATATCTAATTATGAGAACCTTTAAAGTTTTTCTATTGACAGGAATTGTTTTATTTACACTTCATACAATGGGGCAGGTAGCGGTAAACACAGATGGTACTGCACCTGACGGAAGTGCCATGCTGGATGTTCAATCAACAAGCAAAGGGATACTGATACCACGAATGTCAACAGCTAACAGAATATCAATTAGCAGCCCTGCTACGGGGTTGCTGGTGTACGATACCGATACCAAAAGTTTTTGGTTTCGCACTTCGAGCGGCTGGAAAGAAATTTACGGTTCCAACAACAATACAACCCTTGCCGATGCCGACAACGATACCAAAGTGGAAGTGGAGCAAACCTCTGATCAGGATGCCATTAGCTTTACAATGAACGGAACAGAATTTTTCAGGTTCGATAGTGCAAGAATAGAAGTTTTAAATTCGGGAAGATCGGTTTTCCTTGGTTCCGGTGCAGGAGGCAATGATGATTATTCCGACAATGGAAATACCGGTATAGGATATAATGCGCTCCGGTATAATGAGACAGGTTCTTTTAATGTTGCGATTGGTTTTAATGCAATGGAAAACCCCAAAGAAAAAAGCGGAAATACTGCAATTGGTTATTCTTCTATGAGATATTTTGATAATGCTGCACAAAATATTGCTACGTATAACACTGCAGTCGGTATGCAATCGCTGCAAGGATATTGGGATGCTTCTTACAATACGGGGAAGTACAATACAGCCATTGGTACCAATGCCATGAAAAGTAATCAAAGCGGTGAAATGAACACTTCAATGGGCTATAACTCGTTGAATGATAATACAACCGGTTCAAAAAATACCGCAATGGGCACGTATGCTTTACTTAGTAACAAGGGTAACAGCAGGACCGTTGCTATAGGTTATCAGGCTATGTATTATGCAGATGACAGAACAACAGGAAGAGATACCTATAATACGGCAATAGGTTATGCCTCTTTATCCGGAACCAGTCCCGCTTCGGCGAATACCGGAAGATATAATACCGCTGTTGGTGATAATACATTAACAAATAATTCTTCAGGTGATTATAATATTGCCTTTGGAGGAAGCGCCCTGGAGAGTAATACACAGGGAGATTATAATACTGCTTTAGGATATAATGCCCTGTTTAGCAATGTATCAAACAACAGATCAACAGCTGTTGGTTACCAGGCAATGTATTTTGCCGACAGCAGAACTACCGGACGAAATACTTATAATACCGCAATAGGACATAAGGCTTTGTATGGAAGTACGACAGCAACAAGTAACACAGGCCGCTATAATGTTGCCGTTGGTGATGCCAGTATGGAAAATAATAGCGGGGGTAGTAATAATGTTGCTGTCGGAGCATCCGCATTAAATGATAACACTGCCGGTCACTACAATGTCGGTATCGGTTATTTTGCACTTTCGGGTAACGATGGTGGTGATTATAATATTGCTGTTGGCGGCAATGCTATGTATAATAACGATGGTGATAACAATACGGCGGTTGGTTACAACGCCCTTTATGCCAACACTTCGGGAAATCATAATACGGCTTTCGGATATATGGCTTTGGATGCAGCAACCGGTTCATCTCAAAATACTGCAATCGGATATAACAGTCTTACTGCTTTAACTACCGGAAGTATGAATTTAGCCCTTGGTGATGGCTCGGGAGACAACCTTACTTCAGGTTCAAACAACATATTCATTGGAAGCAATACAGACGCTCCTGTAACTACAGGTTCACGTCAGCTTAATATTGGAAATACAATATATGGAACCAATATCGGACTTAGTACAGCCGAAATCGGTATAGGAACCGACAGCCCGGAAGAGGAACTTGATGTTCGCGGAAATTTTCAGGTAAAACAAACATCGGGGGCTGTGGCGGCTAATATCGAATCTTCTACCGCAGGGGCAAGTTTACTCCTCAAAGCAAACGGTAGTACTCTGGGGCAGGTAAAATTTTATGATAATGGAGCCTATGGCGCATCAATAGGTTACGATAATGATGAGAATCATATTTTCTTTTATCACGGAACCAATATTTTTATTGATAACGGTAATTTTATACCGGGCACCCATAAGGGAGGCGATCTGGGTATTGACGGCCAGGCCTGGGACGATATTTATTACGACGACCTGCATAATCAGGGGGCGGCAGCTTTTACCGATCGTGTGGTAACCGATGAAATAGTAAACTTTCCGCCCATAGCAAAAACACCCGGAAGTTTCGATTACAAAACCGAAAGAGGAAATATTGAACTGAACCCCCAATCTTTACCAAAAGATTTACACGACAAAAACTCAATATTAACCGATGAAGTGGTAACTTATAACTACAAAGCAAACTACGAACAACAATTACAAATTAACGAGTTAAAAAAAATAATTGAGGAGCAAAACAAAAAAATAGAACAGCTAATGATGTTGCTTTCCGGAAAAGAGAAAAACTAAAAGGTAGGATTTTTGGTTATTCAGCCTGCTTCGGGTCTCCGGAGCAGGTTTTTTTGTAATTATATTTTACTAATAAATTCATTCAGACTGTCGGTCTCTTTCAGTCCGAGTTTCTTTTTAAGCCTGTATCGCGCACTTTTTACGGTGTGGGGCGAAACATTAAGTAAGGAGGCTGCCTCTTTAACGTTTAAATTAAGTTTTATCAGGGCACAGTGCCGTAGGTCGTTGGTGCTGAGTGCAGGGGTTATGTTCTTCAAATTCTTAAAAAAGTTCTGATTAACCTCTTCAAAATACATTTTAAAGAGGTTCCACTCCTTTTCGGTTTGCATGTTTCTGGCAAGCAACAGGTTAATTTTTTTCAGATTTTGCCTGTATTCGGGATTTATTTTCCGGGTAATCTCTTCCAACTGTTGCTTTACATCCCGAAGCATTTTGTTTTTCTGAACCATATTTAAAGCATGTGTACTCAGTTGCTTGCTTTTAAACAGGATTTCCTGCTCCATCTCCTGCTGTTTTATGCGTTTGGTTTCAAGCTCCTGTTCGGCCAGCTGCTTTTCCTGTTTTAATATTTTTTCCTGCTGCAATGAAATTTGACGCTCCTTTCTTCGTTTTTGCAACACCAGCAATCCGCCTACCACAATAAATCCTGCCAATGTGAAAATTATGTAATAAAATTGTGTTTCTCTCCATTTTAATCTATCATGTTCGTGTGTCAGCAACTCGATTTTTTGCTCTTTACGAACATTTTGATATTTCGATTCCATATCGGCAAGCCTCGTGCTTAGCAATCCCGTTTCGAGGCTGTCCTTCGTTTTTGAATATTCTTCAAAATATTCCAATGCTTCGGCAGCATTACCCCTTTTTTTATTTATCTTATAAAGCTGAAACAGACTTTCATTCATCACGAATGACTTTTTTGATTTTCGACTCAGTTCTAAGGCGTTATTCAGATATATTTCGGCAGAATCAATCATTCCGAGACTGATATAGTATTTTCCCAACGACAACATAATGCTTGCAATTTGTGACGAGTCGCCTAAACTATTGTAGATTCTTTGGGCATTTTTCAATTTCTTTCGGGCTTCTTTGGCCCTGCCGGATCCAATCAATGCCAAACCAATGTTTTCATCGGCAGTAGCTATTCCGTCATCTATACCTATTCTTTTGTAAATAAATTTTGCCTCTTTGAACAGCATAATTGCCGAATCGTATTTTTTATCAAACTCAAGGTAAATGGTGCCCAGCGACACGGTACCGTCGGCGTAACTAAGACCTTTGTTTTTATCAAGCGCCAATGACCTTAAAATGTGTTCTTTACCTTTTTCCCTGTCTTTCATGTCAAGGTATAGGTTACCTATATTTCCATGTGTCATTATAAGCCCTGCCGTATCGTTTGTGGCAAGATATAGTTCCAGGCTTTTTGAAAAATAGTCGATGGCTTTTAACGGTTTTCCTATTTGGCTGTATAAATTGCCCAGATTTTGATAGGCTCCCGCAAGGTTAAATGTGTCTTTTACCTGTTTTCTTATTTCTACGGCCTTTAAACCATATTCAACCGCTTTATCGAAATTGCTTTTCCTTCGTTCAATTACGCACAATAAATTATTTGCAAACCCCTCTCCCCACATCGACCGGATTTTGTTGGCAACAGTAAGACCTTTTTCGGCATAATACCCGGCAGAATCGTACCGCCCTTCCGAAAACAGGGTTACTGCCATATACAACCAGGCTTTTGCAGCTTCTTCGTTCAGTACATGGTTCTGCTCAACTATTTTAACGGCCTCTTTGCTATATATGTATGAGCTGTCTAGCGATACCTGCCAAAACTTTTTCGACAGTTTATTCAACCGCAACAATCGTTGATTAACAGCCTGGCCGCTGTCAGCCCGTGCCGAAACATTCTTTATAATAAAAATCAACAAAAAAACTGCTGTCCATTGTAAAGTAAAACCGGAAAGCTTAATCGTAAAGTTTTTCATAAAAGCCGATTTCGCACAAAAGTAATGAATACCGGGCTTCAAATCCGGTAAATCCCATATATATTTCATAACAAACGAATATTCAATTAATTAAAATTTAAATGCATACCTTTTTAATACCCTTTAAGGCGCTGATGCATCCTTTTTTAATACCTGTAATATTTGTCATACTGCCAACTCGTGTGCTTCTTTGCATAACTTTTTTAAAGTTTGAATGATGAAAATATAAAAATTAATTATTGCCATAAAATAACTATAAAATTTAAAAATTATGGAGTGTTTGATATTTACACATAAAGAGGGGATTTCGCTTCAATTTAGCGAGATAATCTCCAAAGGTGTTATCGAGTTGATGTACGAAAAATCGGGTTTAAAACTGGAATGCCCTATCACTAACACCAATTTTTTGCGGCTCTCTTCAGCCCTGTTTGCCGACAGAGGAAACGTGGAGGTGCGGGTAATGAAAAACAACACACTTATTAAAAAGAAAAAAATCAACAGTTTTACTTAATGAAGTTGTTTAAAGTTAACGTGATGACAATGAGTATAAAATGTTTAGACTTTAAACAAGTTTAATACACGGTATCATGAAAAAACATAAATCACTTTTCAAAACATTTGCTTTAATGCTGTTTATCGCTTTTAACTTCTCTTCAAAAGGACAGGTAAGTATAAACAATACAGGCAATGAACCCAATGCCTCAGCTATGCTGGACATATCATCAACAAACAAAGGACTGTTGATACCGAGGATGACACGGCAACAACGCCAATCAATTTCAAATCCTGCCAATGGATTGTTGGTTTTTGAAACGGATAATTCAACAATGGGGTTCTACTATTTCAACGGTAATGTATGGCAGAAGCTGGAAATAGCCGGCTCTGACTGGGGCTTGCAAGGCAACAGCGGAACCAACTCCGGTAATTTTATAGGTACTACCGATGCCGTTGATTTAAACTTTAAGGTAAACAATAAAACCGTACTGAGCCTTACACAAAAGGGCCAGCTGGAAACAGGAGGAACAGGTTTTTCGGTTTTTCTTGGAAAATATGCAGGCGAACATGACGACTTATCCGACAACTACAATGTTTTCGTTGGCGAAAGTGCCGGGTATTCCAATACAACAGGATATAATAATGTTGCCGTAGGATACAAGGCACTCTATTCCAATACAACTTCACATTCTAACTGTGCAGTTGGTTATAAAGCACTATATTCTACCCGGCTTAATGGTAAAAATACAGCAGTGGGCTGCGAATCTCTTTTTTTTAATACGGCTCAAAGCAATACAGCTACCGGTTTTGCATCACTTTATTCAAATACAACCGGAAACTCCAATAGCGCATTCGGTTCCGAAGCATTAACGGACAATACAACAGGTTCAAGCAATACTGCCTGCGGAAACAAAGCACTAACCTCAAACACCACAGGTTTTGCAAACAGCTCTTTGGGCGACCACGCGCTATATAACAACAAGACAGGAGTTAATAACACCGCCATTGGTGCAAATGCTCTATATATTAACAACGGGAACTGGAATACGGCAATAGGAGAGGCTTCGGCATTTTATAATTACACTGGAAGCCGGAACACCTCCGTAGGAAATTATTCTCTTTATAAAAATTACTCTGGTAAATACAATACTGCCATTGGAAACTGTTCATTATTACGAAACCAATATGGCAGCTCCCTTGTGGCTGTCGGCGATTCGGCACTCCTGAATAATGGTGACGGAGGCGATAGCACCTTAGGACTTTATAATACTGCAGTAGGCGCACAATCATTTACTTCAAACACAACAGGAAATTATAATACTGCCCTTGGATATAAAACCGATGTACTGTCATCAGGCCTGAATTATGCAACTGCGCTGGGTTCCAAAGCACATGTAGCGGTAAGCAATGCGCTGGTGCTCGGCGGAACAGGCGACGCTTATGTAAAGGTTGGTATTGGTACCGCTGCACCGGAAAATCTTCTCGATATTGTTTCACCCGCCTCTTCGGATGCCGATGTACGGGTACTCTCTCCGGATGCGCACAAATCAAGCCTCAAACTATTTGAAAGCGGGAATTACGGATACGAATTTCAATATAACGGGAATAATGA
>JALVZH010000220.1:37927-71388 GCA_027022105.1 Bacteroidales bacterium
TGGTCACGTACCTTTGCGGGCAACGAAGGAATACGGATGACGTGGCTTAAAAACGGAAATGTCGGTATCGGAACCCAAACTCCTTCATACAAGCTCCAAATCGGCATTGCCGGAGACGGAAGCCAGGCCCGTGCCAATGCGTGGAATACCTTTTCCGACAAACGCTGGAAAACCAATATCGTATTAATAGACAATCCTTTGAAAAAACTTCAAAGCATTAACGGGTATTACTACAACTGGAAAAACGGTACGGACAAATCAACACAGGTGGGTGTTATTGCACAGGAAGTGGAAAAAGTACTTCCCGAAATAGTCTCTACCGATGATGAAGGGTATAAATCGTTGGACTACTCAAAACTGGCCCCGTTACTTATTGAAGCCGTAAAGCAGCAACAGCAAATCATCTCAAAACAAAACGAACAAATATTACAGCTTCAGAAAAAAATAGCCGAAATAGATGCTTTAAAGCACGATTTAGAAGCCCTGAAAAAGAGACAAACCGACAGGTAGGAACTTTGGTTTACCCCGGCATCAGTATCAGGCTGATGTCAGGGTTTTTAATTAAATTATTTCACAACAAACCGCACCACGGAAATTCCGCCGGAGATACTGACCTTACAAAAATAGATTCCCGGGGTCAAAGAAACCGTATTGTAACGCACCGTTTGCAATCCGCCATTACTAATATCAACGGTTTCAATTGTTCTTCCCCGCAGGTCGGTTATTTGAAAAGATTGTATTCGAATGTTTTTATCAATTGCTTCAAAGTTGATTGTTGAAATTGAGGGATTAGGATAGGCATTGATTAAGTTTTTGTTGAAATATTGTTCATTCACCAGGGGTAATGGCCCGGCATCAAACTCGTATGCACCAATATCAACAATTGTATTGCCGTCGTTATTTCCGTCCCAAACCCTGAAATTATCAATAATATCTCCCAAAGGAAGGTCGATCCCTTCATCAGTTCCCGCATCAATACATGGCGAACCTTCTGTAATGGAATAGGGCTTTTCATCACCCGTTATAAACCCGGGGTCTGCATTTAAATTTCCGTCGCCCTCTGTTAATTCCGAATCTTCGGAGACACCGATTTGAGATGGCCCACCCTGAATATCACAATAGCTTATTTCAAGGGTTCCTCCCTGATTATCATAAGAGGTAAGTGCAATCTGGTCGGGCGAATTATTCCAAAAGATTGAATTAACAGCTTTGGCAATACCTCCGCCACCAACTGTTAATGCTGCACCTACAGAGGCCTTATTGTCGGCAAAAACGCAATTTACAAACTCCGCTTCGGCAAAACTCCATACGCTTACACCCCCCGAGTTATATCCGTTGCCCGATAAATCGGCATTGTTGGAATTGAAGATACAGTTGTAAAAAGAGCCTGAGCATTCGTTGGAAAGTGAGACCCCTGCAGCATAATTATCGGCTTTGTTAAAACTGAAAACCGTATTATAAACATCGTAAAATAAGTTATTGCCTCTGATATTCAAACCGCTTCTTTGTGCTGCATTGTTATTATCGAATTTTGACTTGTCCATTTCGAAGGTTACGGTAGTGCCGTTGGATGCATCATTTCGCACCATAAGTCCGGCTGTATTTTCCTCACAATAATTGTTTAAGAAATTACTGATATTTACAATAAGGGTGTGGTTGTCTGCCGAATTGTCGTTGTTGGCAAAAAAAACAGCTCCGGCATGCTCTTTAGCCTGATTGCCCGAAAAATCGCAATATTCAATTTCAAGATCCGAATTTTTAGAATAAATTCCACCTCCCCTTGTTGCCTTGTTGTTCTCAAAAAGGCAGTTACTTATAATCATTTCCGAATTGTACATAAAAATACCTCCGCCATATACGGTTCCTTCAACTCCCTGAAGATTGTTTACGATTTTGTTGTTGCTTAATGTTGCTTCCGATTCGATACAATAAATGCCTCCGCCCGACCTTGTCCCTTCGGGGTCAGGAAATGTACCACCTCCATTGCGGATTGTAAAACCACTAATAATTGTTGCCCTGTTTTCTCCGGACACAAGTTCAATTACCGATGCCTTATCAGGGTCGGCAGCTTTACTGCCATCAATAATTGTATTGTCAATATGGCTTTTATCACCATCAATTAAATAGTAGCTTGCAAGTGTTATCTCTTTGCCAAGCAGGTTTATGTTTTCGAAATATATTCCATCTGCAACAAGTACGGTATCGCCATTGGCTGCAATTTCAATTCCGGCTTGAATTTCCGGCTGGTCTCCGGGAACATGAATAACAGTTGCAAAACTGCTCATGACAAGAAAAAGAAAAGATGAAAGAAAAAAAAGATGTTTCATGGCAAGTTGATTTATGTTAATAAAGAATCAATAATTTTCCCGGGAGATTATCATTGTACAAACATAATAAATAATTTAATGTAAATCAATTATACCATTTTTAGTTCCAAATTTCAGATTGGGAATTTGGAAATTTTATTATGGTAAAGGCTAATCAACCTGAGGAGGGCAGGTATTACAGCAAAACGAGCAAATTGAACAGGGATTATGGTTGAGACGAACGGACGTTCGTCTCAACCCCTGTAATCTTTTAATATCTCAGTTATAATGAATAAAAAGCCTGCCGGTAAAAAATACCCGACAGACTTTAACGACCAAATTCCTACCTTTGGTTAATTATCTTTCGACAACAATTTTTCAAGTTTTTCCACCCTCTGTTTTAAAACCTCCATTTCTTTAAGTTGTGCTTTTAATCCGGCAATGGTTTGTTGCTGTTCTTCAATTTTATCTTCCTGTTCCTGCACGGCTTTTACCAGTGGCACCACAAACTCGGCATAGCGCAAACCGTAGTAATCATTACTGTTTTTAGGTTTGTCAACTCCTGAAAAATCGTATCCTAACGATTGAGCGGCCTTTTCCACTTCCTGCGCAATAAATCCCGTGCGTAATTGTTTTGTGGATTCAACTGCAGCTGCCTTAATCAGGGGATCATTTATGTACTCTTCTGGAAGACCTGTAAATTCGTCCAGTTTTTCCACATCAAGATGATAGGTAACAGGTCTTAATTTTTTAATAAAATCCAGCCCGGGCACATTTTCGGAAACATCAAATTTAAATCGTCCGTCAGATATATTTGTCCAATCCTGAGGACCTCCGATACTGGATACATTATGTCCGATACGTACCTGACTGTTTGCCGTAATAGCCACGGCATCTCCCAAAGCAGTTGAATTGGAATAATTACCTGTTCGGTAAGCATAATGCCCGAGTGCCGTATTCCAATGGCCGTCTGTTACCGCTTCCATGGCTTTATACCCGATGGCCGTATTGTCATAACCGGTGGTATTTGCTGTTCCTGCATTATAACCTAAAAAAACATTAAAGTTATCAGAAAGATCATCATTACTTCCCGCATTTTCGCCAAGAAATACGGACTGGCCGGTGGAAGTTTGCCAAATATGACCTGCAACATCAAGGCGGGCACCGGGGGTAACGGTTCCAATGCCAATAGAATCGCTATCAAAGAAGATACTATCATTAAACACTGCATTACCACTTTTATAAATAATAAGGGCATCGCTTTTACTACTTGAATTTTCCCCATTACCTACCACAAACAAACGGTCGGAAGCATTCCAGCCTGTACTGCTTGAAGGAGTATAATCAGTATTATAACTACCCATAGCTATTTCCTTATATGAAGGAGTTGTAATGCCCAAACCTATTGCTGTTGAATGACTACCGGATGCAGTAGCCCCGTAAAAAGATGTAGAGTGAAAACCGGAAGCAGTGCCTCCAAATGCATATGAAGATTCACCGGAAGCAGTTCCATTAATAGCTGTTGAATGATCACCGGATGCCGTACCTCCAATGGCAATAGAAGTGTTACCGGAAGCATTTGCCGATGAACCTATTGCTATGGCAGAGGTATTCGATGCATTTGCCCACTGTCCCATTGCTATGCCATACGATGCCGTTGCAGATGTTGTTGAACCAATACCGATTGCCGTGCTTTGGCTTCCATTGGCTGAGGTTTGCTCGCCAATTGCCACACTACCGAATCCGGAAGCTTTCGCACTATATCCAAGCCCGACAGAATAATCGCCAACATTGGAATTATCCCATTCATCTGCAAATGCATATCCGGCTCTGAAGGCTGCTTTCCGGGGGTTAAAAAACATGCGGGTACCTTGTCCGCTTACGTTAACCGTATCGCCGCTTCCAAAAGTACCGGTAACCAACAAACCATCCGTACCGGCAATGTGTACCGCACCTGCATCTGCGGTAATGCTTTTCCCGGCACCGGCACCGCCTTTATCATAAGCTTCGTCAAGAGTATTGCTAATTACCGATGCATCTGTCCAGCCTGCATTGCCCGAGGCATCTGATGTTAATACCTTTCCCGAGGCTTCATTGCCATCGGTTAACTTAAATGTACCCGAAACATCCAGTGTAGCCCCCGGCGATGATGTGCCGATACCCACTTTATTGCCGGTAACAATAAATGTTGCGTCATTGCTCAGGCTCTCTTCCATCATCTCCGCTTCATTGATTTGCACATAATTATCAGAAACCCCTTTGTTATCCGATATATTAAACCGGTAATACCTGTAATTTGTAATATTGGAGAAAGTGTATTCTTTCCAGGCATTGGAGGCCCATCCCTGTCCTGTCTGAGTATCCAGTATTGTCCATGTACTTCCATCGTTAGATGCTTCAAAAGTCCAGTCGTCGGGTGAGTGATCATACGATGAAGAAGGATGCTCATAATACAATCTGTATTTCGAAATTCTTTTCTTATTTCCATCACCAAAGTCATACTGTAATGTGGAAGGCAAGGCATTGTTACACAACCATTCGGTGGAAGCATCATTATCAAAAGCTCTGTCAGGAGTAGAGGTGGTGTAAGACGATGACGCCGAGGGTGTTCCCCCGGTACATACATCGCTGCCGTATGTTCCGCTGTGTTTAATAGTTGCCACCTCAAAAGTTCCTGAAGGGGATGATGTACCTATCCCAACGGAGTAGGTGGTATCGGATACCGTTAAATTACTACCGGATAAATTCCAGTTGTCAACACCATTTTTAATGGGTATCCATTTGATACCTGAATAAAAATAAAACGTATTGTCATCCGTAACAAAAACCATCAGTCCCTGTGCGGGATTGTTAATTGCATCGCGCTGTGTGGCGGTCATTCTGGGAATAAGTATTCCTGCCGTATCGGAACTAACATCAAGCATGGCCGAAGCATCGGCACTGTTGCCATTGGAGTTTACAGCTACCTGAGCATAGCCAGACAAGGTATTGCTCAGCACAAAAATTAAAATTAATAAGCGATTCTTCATATTAATAAATTTTTACAGTAGATTCGTGTTAAACTTTCAAGCGTCTTTTTTCCTTCTGTCCGTCATAATTTATTGTTATATTCATCCCTCCCTTTAAATTTTCCTTTTTTATTTTAATAAAAGAAGTCTCTTTATATTTTTTCTGAAAAATTTTATTTCGTTTTTTATCGAAGACTGTTATTTGTACCTGTTCAATTATCTTATCAAATTGAATGGCGATGTCTTTTTCGATATTTAACAGTAGAAGCACGTTTGATTTTTAAAAACAGTACAAATAACCTGACTAATATTTGTTTTTCAAAAAAAACAGGGTCATCAAAAGGTCATCAAAAGAGACTTTTTTCAAATAAAAAAGGGTTACTGCAAGAAGCAATAACCCTTTTAAACCGGTTTGTACGGTTTTTATCCTTTCAGCGCTTCGGCACCCGAAACAATCTCCAGAATTTCGTTGGTAATGGCTGCCTGACGTGCTTTGTTGTACGAAAGTTTCAACTCTTTCAACAGTTCGTCGGCGTTGTCGGTTGCTTTGTGCATGGCTGTCATACGTGCTCCGTGTTCGGCGGCAAAACTGTCAATCAGCGCTTTATACAACTGAACCTTTAATGATTTGGGAATTAATTCGCTTAATATCTCCTCTTTTCCAGGTTCAAAAATATAGTCTGCGCTTTTGTGTTCTTTTTCAGTGGCGTTTTGTTCTTCGTCTGACGAAATGGGGAGAAATTGTTCTGTTTTCAAAATTTGCACTGCTGCATTTTTAAACTGATTATAAATCAAAATAACCTTGTCGTATTCTCCCTCTGCATATTGTTTCATCAGTTCTTCCGACAAAACAACCGTATTGTCAAAAGTAAGATTATCGAATATTTCGGTATTTATTTTTACCGGGACAAAACCCCGGCTTTTCAGTAAATCGGCTCCTTTTTTCCCGATACAAAACAGATCGACCTTACCGCTTTTATGCAAATCGGCAAATTCTTCCTGAATAAGGGTTACGGCTTCTTTTACCACATTAATATTAAACGCACCGCAAAGTCCCCTGTTTGAGGTTACCGGAACAATAAGCACTTTGCTCAGCTCCCGTTCCTGTGCATAAACATTTTCGTTGGAACCTTCGAGACTTTTACTAAGGTCCTCCATTATCTCTTTTAGCTTGGAAGCAAAAGGACGGAGAGCCAAAATAGCATTTTGTGCTTTTCTCAGTTTTGCTGCGGCAACCATTTTCATGGCACTGGTAATCTGCCGTGTAGATTGTACCGACGCTATTCGTGTTCTTACTTCCTTAAGGTTAGCCATATTTTAAAAAGCTATGTTGTTAATCTTTATACTTTTCAGCAATATCTACCGCAACTTTTGTTAAAGTTTCCGTTGCATTATCCGTTAGTTTACCCGAAGCAAGTTCATCCAAAACATCCTTATGTTTTTCTTCCATAAAATGGAGAAATTCTGTCTGGAAGTTGATAACCTTATCTACCGGAACATCTTTAAGCAGGTTTTTGGTCCCGCAGAAAAGAATAGCCACCTGTTTTCCTACCGTCATAGGTGTGTATTGAGGCTGCTTCAGGATTTCCACATTTCGACGACCTTTATCCAATACGGCGAGTGTAGCTGCATCAAGGTCGGAACCGAATTTGGCAAAAGCTTCCAGCTCGCGGAACTGTGCCTGGTCGAGTTTCAGTGTACCTGCCACTTTTTTCATCGATTTTATCTGTGCCGAGCCACCCACACGCGATACCGAGATACCTACGTTAATGGCCGGACGAATACCCGAGTTAAAGAGGTTTGTTTCGAGGAATATCTGCCCGTCGGTAATGGAAATAACGTTGGTGGGGATATATGCCGAAACGTCGCCTGCCTGTGTTTCGATAATAGGCAATGCGGTTAACGACCCGCCGCCTTTTACCTTATCTTTAATACTTTCGGGAATGTTGTTCATCTGTTTGGCAATGGTATCATCGTCAATAATTTTTGCTGCACGCTCCAACAAACGTGAGTGCAAATAGAAAACGTCGCCCGGATAGGCTTCACGTCCCGGAGGACGACGCAGCAGCAGCGAAACTTCGCGGTATGCCACAGCCTGTTTCGAAAGGTCGTCGTAAACAATTAATGCGGGGCGGCCGGTGTCGCGAAAATACTCTCCGATGGCAGCACCGGCAAAAGGAGCATAAAACTGCATGGCTGCAGGGTCGGAAGCGGTAGCCGAAACAATTACGGTGTAATCCATGGCGCCGTGCTCTTCCAGTGTTTTTTGTATCTGTGCCACCGTAGAACCTTTCTGTCCCGAGGCCACATAAATACAATAAACGGGCTCTCCTTTTTCGTAAAACTCCTTCTGGTTGATAATGGTATCAATGGCAATGGCTGTTTTACCTGTCTGACGGTCGCCGATAATCAACTCACGCTGGCCGCGGCCAATGGGAATCATGGCATCAATGGCTTTGATACCGGTTTGCAGCGGTTCGTTTACCGGCTGACGGAAGATAACGCCGGGAGCTTTACGTTCGAGTGGCATCTCAAACAGTTCTCCTTCAATGGGGCCTTTACCGTCAATGGGTTCGCCCAGTGTATTGACAACACGTCCCAACAATGCTTCCCCCACTTTTATGGAGGAGATACGTCCGGTACGTTTTACTTTGTCGCCTTCGTTAATGACTTCGGCATCACCAAGAAGTACAACCCCCACGTTGTCCTCTTCAAGGTTCAGCACAATACCCATAAGGCCGTTTTTCTCAAATTCAACCAATTCGCCCTGCTCGGCATTGGAAAGTCCGTAAACACGGGCAATTCCGTCACCGATCATTAATACGGAACCGATCTCTTCAAGTGTGGCTTCCGTTTCAAAGCCTGCAAGTTCCTGTCGCAGTATGGCCGATATTTCAGCCGGTTTGATGTCTGCCATAGTTTGTCCTTTTTATCTTATATTTTAAAATTGTTTTACATATAAATTTTCCGAAAACTCTTTTTTCAACCGCTTCAGTTGATTTGCAATACTGGCATCGTATTGATAATCTCCCATTCTCAATACAAATCCGCCGATAATATCATCATCAACGATTTCTTCCAGTTCAATGTTTTTATCCGTTATGTTTTTCAGTTTTGTGATAATATCTTCACGTATCTCCTTGTCTGCTTTTATGGCCGTAATAAGTTCTGCCGACAATATATTTTTGTGTTCTTTATAAATTTCTCCGAAAGCATAGCATATGGCCAACAGATAAGAGGCACGTCCTTTTCGCGAAATAAGGTGCAAAAACCTTTTTGTCAGTTTTTGGATATTATTACCGAAAATTTTCACCAGCAACGTTGCTTTCTTTGCATCGTCAAGCACCGGATTTTCAAGAACCTTTCTGAGTTCGCGGTTCTGTTCCAGCACCTTCCCGATAAAAGACATGTCTTTGGCAATCTTATCGGTCGATTTGTCTTCAAGACTCAATTCGAAAAGAGCCAGTGCATAACGTTTGGCAAGCAGGTTTACTCTCATTGTCTTTTAGTTTAAGTTGGATTCTTCTAACAGCTTACCGATATATTCTTTCTGTTTTTTTGCATCACCAAGCTTCTCTCTGAGAATTTTTTCGGCAATTTCGATGGAGTAATCGGCAATGGTATTTTTAATTTCAACCATTGCAGCCATCTTTTCGCTTTCAATTCTCTTTTTTGCGCTTTCCACAATGCGTGCAGCCTCTTCGTTGGCTTTTTCTTTAGCATCCTCCACTATTTTCTCCTTTATTTTCCGTGCTTCGCGCAAAATGGCATCACGCTCTTCCTTGGCTTCTTTCAGAAGTTTTTCGTTATCCAGTTTCAGAAGTTTCATCTCTTCATGTGCTTTTTTAGCAGCATCAAGAGCGTCCTGTATGCTTTGCTCACGCTCGCGCAAACCATTCAAAATGGCAGGCCAGGCATATTTTCCCAATACAAAAAGCACAATGGCAAAAGCCAGTGTCATCCAAAAAATAATTCCTATTCCCGGGTTAATTAATGGCATCTTTTTATTGTTTTGTTAATGATTTATCATTTTTTTTAAAAAAGTACATCCCGGCCAACCGCCGGAATGTACTTCGAAATTTTGTCCGGCTTCTTAAATAAAAAGAATAAGAAGACAAACAACAATGGCAAAGAAGGCAACCCCTTCAATCAAAGCTGCAGATACGATCATGTTCGAACGAATGTCGCCAACAGCTTCGGGCTGACGGGCAATGGCTTCCACTGCACCGCGACCAATCTGACCGATACCGATACCGGCACCAATGGCAGCAATACCTGCTCCAAATCCGGCACCCAGTTTAGCGTAAGGAGCCAAATCGGCTACAGCCTGTAGTAAAATTGCGAGTAAATCCATAATTAATACATATTAAAATTAGTAATACAAAATTTATTTCTTATTAATGATGTTCCGGTTCTGCCGTTGCCATTCCGAAATAGAGGGCCGACAACAGTGTGAACACATATGCCTGGATAAATGCCACCAACAATTCGAGCAAATCCAGAAAAATAGAAAAGCCGACGGAAATTATGGATACGCCGTATCCAAGTCCCATGCTAATCTTCCCAAAGATAAATACCAGCGAAACAAACCCCAAAATTACCGTATGACCGGCACTCATGTTTGCAAAGAGACGGATCATCAGTACAATGGGTTTGGTAAAAACGCCCATTACTTCAACAATAGGCATCAACGGTACCGGGATTTTCAACCACCATGGTACGCCGGGGGTGTTAAAAATATCAACCCAGTAATGTTTGTTGCCGCTTACGGTTGTTATCACAAAGGTAAAAGCAGCCATAACGCCCGTAACACCTATATTCCCGGTTACATTTGCACCACCCGGAAAGAAAGGAATAATTCCCATAAGGTTACTTAAAAAGATAAAGAAAAACAGGGTGAGCAAATAGGGAAGATAACGCTCGTAACGCTTCTCGCCGATGGAGGATTTGGCCACATCATCGCGAATGAACAGGATTAAAGGCTCAATAAGCGATTGTAATCCTTTAGGGGCCTGTCCTTTCCGACGTTTGTACGATTTGGCAATCGACATAAATATCCAAATTAGCAAAAAGGCATTAATCAAAATGGCAAACACCGTTTTGGTAATGGAAATATCAAGTTGCGGACGCACCTCTTCTCCGTTTTTCCCTTTCTTTACAATTTTCCCCTCATTTGGACCAGGCTCTTCCGAAACATAAAAACCTTTATATTCCGAATGCCCGTGATGAAATTTTGAGGATGAGAAAACATACCAGTTTCCTTCGTCGTAAATAATTACCGGCAACGGAATGGAAATATGGTGTTCACCCACGGTCATTATGTGCCATTCGTACGAATCGGTAATATGCTCAATAATCATTTTACCAACCTGCAACTCCTCTTCCTCGGCCGATTTTACCTTATTTTCAGATGATTCATGCCCTTCCGCAAGTACGGAATTAACCCCAACGAAAGCAAAGGCAACGAACAATGCTAATGTAAGTAATTGAAAAACAGTATGTTTTTTATCCATGTATCTTCGGGATGATTCTTATTAATAATTGGGTGCAATTTTACAAATAATTACTGAAATACGAAATGCTTTTTGAAAAAAAGATAAACGATGCTGAAACCGGCTTTTATGTAAGTCACTGTTTTGTTGTTTTATTGATGGCGTCCGGACAGGCTTGCAGTTGCATGCTGCCAGGCATCGCAATCTGATTGTAGTTGCATGCCTTCAAACATCGCAAAATACTGTATGCTTATAGTCCTTGCCGCCTGGGGCTGCCGCTCCCATCCCTGTCGCTAAAAAAATTCAAACCCGTTAACAACAAACCCTGTTTAATAGTTAAATATTGTTAATACATTGACTATAAGATTATTTAGACGATACAACGAAAGGGACACAGGCATTAATTTTGCGGAAAAAGTGTCAAACGTAAAATTGTAATGCCATGAAAAAGTATTTTTTTATTGCCATGATGATGCTGGCCGCAATAACGGTTTCGGCGCAAAACCTGATTGATACAACACAATGGAATGGAAACAAACCGCAAATCAAAATTAAAGTAAACAAAATATATGATGAAAACGGAAATGTGATAGGATACGACTCAAGCTATGCCTGGTCGTGGTCGAACGTTATGGGAGATACATCTTTTTTTATAAATCCCGACAGTCTGTTCGGTCGTTTCCGTCCCTATTTCGACGAACATTTTATGCATATTCCCGATCCGTTTTCCAACCGTTTTTTCAACGATTCGTCCATGTATTTCGATTTTTTCAACAACGACCACTTTTTTGACACCTGGCAGGATGAGTTGTTTCATTTTAAAAAAGAGATAGAACGGATGGATTCGCTGAAACAGCATTTCTTCAGAGAATATCTTGAGAAGGAGAAAGGAAAACGAAATAAGGGAAAAATCTATTGATATTAATGAGGGGAACAACCCCTCTTTTTTTGAAGTTGTTTAAAGTTAACGTGATGACAATGAGTATAAAATATTGAAAACCAGAAAATGAATTCCACTATTCCCCTCCTTGGAGAGCTTGTCCCGACTTTACGTCGGGAGGTGCAGGGGTGGGTTTGTTAAATAAGATATTCACTTTTCTGGTTTTCAATATTTTATAATTCATCTAATGTTGAGACTTTAACAAGTTTTATATTTCCTTACTGCGAAACTTTTGGTTTTGCTTTTTTATCCGGAAATTTACACTTCCAAAAAAATAGTTCCGTAGAAACGACATAGAAGAAACCAACCGTTTTGAAACTTTATCCTGTTTGACAATTCTTCAGGAATTTAGTATTTTTGACAAAATATCCATCAAATCCAAATTGTCATGAAAAATAAACTTTACTTTTTACTTTTGGTGTTTTTGTTTCAAACGGGCATTGCCGAAGCAGCTTTTGTTAATAAGACCAAAGCCCGCAGGGTCGCCCGGAACTATTACTACCTGCATACCGGAACAGCTTCCCATGAGATTTTATTTGTCAACGACTATGTTGTAGCAAACAACGGAGTACCTGTTTATTATGTTTTTAATATTTCCGGAGGAGAAGGCTTTGTAATTGTAGCCGCCGAAGACAACGTACTGCCTGTATTAGGATTTTCCACCGAAGGAAATTATTATCCCGACAATCAGCCCCCGCAGTTTGTTTCCTGGATGAACAACTACAAAGAGCAAATTATTTATGTAAGAGAACACCACCTGAAACCGGAAAGACTTATAAAAAGTCAATGGAGAACACTTGTGAAGAAACCGGAAAACAAGATGATGAACGGTTCGCGCAATATTGTGGGCCCGCTGCTCGAAAACATACGATGGAACCAGGATTGCCTTTACAACGATTCCTGTCCGGCGGATGCAGCAGGCCCTTGCGGACATGCCTATGCCGGGTGTGTTGCCACAGCCACGGGTATGATTATGAAATACCATTCACATCCCCATACCGGCACCGGCACCCACAGCTACTCGCATCCGGTTTACGGAACCCTTTCCGCCGATTTTGGCAATACGGTTTACGACTGGGCAAATATGACCTTTACGGGCAGCGACGAACAGGTAGCGCAACTGCTTTATCATATTGGTGTTGCCGTTGAAATGAATTACGGCCCCAACGGGTCGGGAGCCTATACAGGTGACGCAATTACCGCATTAACAACCTATTTTTCATATGATGCTTCCGCTTACTGGGCACAAAAATCGGGTTATTCCAATTCTACCTGGGAAAACATGGTAATGGGTGAAATAAACAACGACAGACCTCTTTTATACCGTGGCGATAATGCCGGAAGCAACGGCCACGCATTTGTTTGCGATGGTTATGACGACAGTGGCAGCCCGGTAATGTTTCATTTCAACTGGGGATGGGATGGAATTTATAACGGATATTTCCCGTTAACCGCTCTGAATCCCGGAACCCATAATTTTACCGACAACCAGGCTGCAGGATTTAATATTATGCCTGATGCTTCTTCCGCACCTGTTGCCGATTTTACTTCCGACGGTCCCTGTCCCTGTTCGGGAGATACGGTTAATTTCTACGATCAGTCTTCTAACGGACCCGCGTCGTGGAGCTGGACTTTTGCAGGCGGCACCCCCACCTCTTCAACCGATGAAAACCCTGCTATAGTTTACAGCAATACGGGAAGTTATAACGTTTCGTTAACGGCTTCCAATACTGCCGGCTCCGGTAGTGTTTCAAAAACAGATTACATAACCGTTTACAATTCTCCCGCAACTCCCTCATGTACCCTGTCAACACAAACGCTGGGAAACTACTGGTACGGTATCCTGAATGTAACCCTCAACAACCTGAATCATTCCAGTGGTGATACTTATTCCGATAACGGCTGCAAAGATTTTACCTGTCACTATTCCACAACACTTACCCCGGGCACCACTTATAATATGAGCATTACTGTAAAAGTAGGCAGTTCGGGCAATGCCCACACCTATGCTTACATCGATTTTAACAACGATGGCGATTTTACCGATTCGGGAGAAAAAATTATTGATAATGAGGTGAGCAGTACGGCAAATTCAGCAAATACGTTTACCGTCTCTGTTGCCATGCCTTCCAACCCCACACTCAACCAGTTGTTGCGCATGCGGGTTGTTACCGATTATACAACCATGTCGTCGCCATGTACCAACCCCATTATCGGGCAATCCGAAGATTACGGAGTTTATTTTGAGGCGGCACCCCCTGTCCCGGTGGCAACGGCAGCTTCCAATATTACCCAAACATCGTTTGATGCCAATTGGAACGCGGTCTCAGGTGCTACAGGATATTATCTTGATGTGGCTACCGACAATTCATTTACCAATATGGTGAGCGGATATGATAACCTGAATGTGGGTAATGTAACCACCTATTCGGTTACCGGTTTAAGCGATAATACCGATTATTATTACAGGGTAAGGGCCTACAACAGCAACGGTACCAGCGGCAATTCAAATATAATCAGCGTTACCACGCTTCCTTATGCTCCTTCGGCACCTGTGGCTACTGCGGCCACCAACATTACCCAAACGTCATTTGATGCCAACTGGAATGCCTCTGCGGGAGCAACAGCTTATTATCTCGATGTGGCTACCGACAGTTCGTTTACCAGTATGGTAAGCGGATACGACAATTTGAATGTAGGAAATGTTACCACATACACCGTTTCGGGACTTACGGCAGGCAACACTTATTATTACAGGGTAAGAGCAACCAATGCGGGTGGAACCAGCGGTAATTCCAATACCATTTCGGTAACAATGCTTCCCGCGACACCCGCTGCACCGGTAGCCACCGCCGCTACCAATATTACCCAAACATCATTTGATGCCAACTGGAATGCCTCAGCGGGTGCCGACGGTTATTATCTTGATGTAGCTACCGACAGCTCTTTTACCAATATGGTGAGCGGATACGACAATCTGAATGTGGGAAATGTGACCACCTATTCCGTTACGGGACTGACGGCCAATACAGATTACTTTTACCGGGTAAGGGCATTCAATACGGGTGGAACCAGCGGCAATTCCAATGTAATAGATGTGACAACCCTTGCCGATATACCTTCGGCTCCGGTAGCCACCGCTGCCACCAATATTTCGCAAACCACTTTCGATGCCAATTGGAATTCCGTTTCGGGAGCCGACGGATATTATCTTGATGTAGCCACCGACAGTTCATTTACCAATATGGTAAGCGGATACGATAACCTGAATGTGGGCAGTGTACTTACCTATACCGTGTCAGGGCTTACTCCCGAAACAGAATATTTTTACCGTGTAAGAGCTTATAATTCAGGCGGTACCAGCGGCAATTCCAACGTTATCAGTGTTACTACCCTGCCCAATAATCCCGGTGCTCCGGTGGCAACGGCAGCAACCAATATTACACAAACATCATTTGATGCCAACTGGCAGGCTGTAAGCGGAGCTATTGGTTACTATCTTGATGTAGCTACCGACAATGGCTTTAGCAACATGGTTCCGGGATACGACAACCTGAATGTGGGCAACGTTACCACCTGGCCTGTTACAGGTCTTACGCCCAATACCAACTATTTTTACCGTGTGCGGGCCGAAAACAGCGGAGGTATCAGCGGAAACAGCAATGTAATCAGTGTGACAACCCTGCCTGCAGTCCCCCAACCTCCTTTGGCTCTCGATGCAACGGATATCACCGAAAATTCATTTACGGCTAACTGGGAGAGTTCGTCCGGTGCCGACGGTTATTATCTCGATGTAGCTGTCGATAGTGGTTTTGGCAGTTACGTATCGGGATATGAGAACCTGAATGTGGGAAACGCAACCTCTTACACAGTAAACGGATTGACCGCTGCAACGGAATATTTCTACCGGTTAAGGGCTTTTAATGTATCGGGTACCAGCGGAAATTCCAATATAATTGGTTTGATAACACTTCCTGTCGGTATTTCCGAGAACAGTGCCGGTAGTGTTAAAATTTTCAGTGAGAAAGCAACAATTGTTGTAGATATAAAAATTGCAGAACCTGTTAAGGGTGAAATTTCCGTGTTCACCTTAAGGGGAGAAAAAATATCCACGACCAAAGCCGGTAAGAGCGGATTGTATCGTATTTCCCTGCCCGGTTATCACGGAATTATTGTGGTACGGGTAATTGTTAACGGACGTTATTATACAGGAAAAGTCTTTCTTATGTAAATACAACTACTTCTGTACGGAATAGGTATTTATAAACGAATTGAGCTTTTCAAGCAGTTGACCCAATTCCTGCTTCACAGCCGTATCTTTTTCGGTGTTGTATGCTGTTTTCATATCCGGCAATGCATCGGTATATTCCGTTTCCACAAGATATTTTGCGGCGGCAAGCCTCACTTCGGGGGAATTGCTGCGAAGCAAACCGATGGACCAGCGGATTGAGGGTCTGGAATAGATGGAATGCAGGTTGTTCATGGCGCTGATTACCGTATCCTGATTTTCGTCGAACAGTTGCCAGAACCATTTTTTTTCATTGGCAATTACTTGGGGATAATACAAAACTTCATGCTTGTATATGGAAGGTCTGACAACTTCTTTATCATAACCGGTTAATTCTCTGCCTGCCGCCCAGCGTGCCATGCGGGGAACAATCCAGCGCATACCGGGTGTGGCTTCCGGGTGGCCCACCGAAACGATGGCTCTTCCTTTGCCGTATTTTACGGTAAAAAAGGCCGGTTTGCCCGGTGTTACCCCTTTGGGATCACTTTTTTTGGGAGTGATGTCCGTAGTAATAACAGCCAAAACTTTAATGGGTGAATTTTCCGGAATTTCATACATGGGACCGTCGTAATACTGATAAAACGCCGTATCAATATTTTTCAGTTCGGGAAAAATTTTCCTGCCTTCATCGTTTACCGAAAAGCCGATAAGTGCTCTTCCCCGGTTGTAATGGTCGCGAATGTCGGGGGCAGGCATAATTTCCAGGCTGGGATATCCGGGAGTGGTGGAAAAAAGGTATCCTCCGGCACAAATTCCCACAAGCCCCTTTCCGTTTTCTCTGGCAAAAGCTTTTACCTTTTCTGCAGCCTGTGCACCCAGATTGTTGTACTCTTTACTTCCGCTTCCGCCCGGAAAAACCAAAACATCGAGTTTATCAAGTGCATCATTCATGATGTCATATGCGCTAACTTCAACAGGAAAAATACCCTTGTCGATTTTCAACGCTTCCATGGTTTCGATAATACAAACCGGACTTGCCCCGTTGCCGTTAAAAACTCCCACACGGATTTTATGTTGCGGAATGTTTTTTTGGGCAAACAGGGTGGAAAACAATCCCGCAATTAAAATAAGAAGATATAACCTTTTAATCATTTATTTAATTGATTGTTAATGATTTCTTAAATCACTTAGATTGAAGTCGTTTAAGTCTAAACAATAATATTTTATATTCATTTTCATTATGTTAACTTTAAACAGCTTCATCACAAACCAAATTCCATAGTGTATGTTTGAATAATCATCCTGTCTGCACCCCCGTAAAATTCTTTTATTTTTTTGTCATTAAACCCTTTTTCTCTCATCAGGTTGAGCAGTTTATGTCCTTTGAAAATAAGTTCGTCATCCAACGGTTTCAATTGTTGCATTATGCCGGTTCCGTCGGCATTGAGCAAAGCATTTACATTGATATAATGTTTGGCACTTTTGCCCCAATTGTAACAATAGACACGTTTTTTCAATTCAAGTGCATAATGGCACAACGGGGAATCTTTTAAGTCATTATCATAAACCAACACCTTTGGCAATGTATCATCTTTTGTTATCCATACGGGAATGGTTACCGACGCCAGCGGCCAGCCCACAACCGACCACATGGTAACAAGGCGGGGATCATCGCCCGGTTTTATTCCTTCCACAACGCAGGATGAAGAGCTTCCTCTGCGGGGGATAAAATCCTCGAACCAGACAAACTTTTTGTGCCCTGCCGGAATATTTTCATAATCCCACAAATTTTCGCCGGTAAGCGAGTGGGTAAGGTTTCTCGAAAGTCCCTGCAAAATATCTTCAACCCCGATTCCGCCGCTTTTCACCGCTTCGTCAAGGTAGTTGTCGGCTGTTACATAACGGATGTAACCGGCGCCGTTTTTTGCCGTTCCGCTAAACGAGTAATTGGAACGGACAATGTATCCCATGGGGGCTGTTGCCGGATCGTTGGCATCAAATTTTACAACTTTGAAATTGCTTAACTCAAAATAGGCAGCCCCGCCCTTTCCGTCAATTACGCCGAAGTTGGCTTCCAATCGGGTGGGTTTGGGCATGTCGTTGAGCATTTTTTCAAAATCATCAACGGTAGCACAGGTTTGCAGTGCCTTTTTCATTACCCTGCCTTCCAGTCCCGACTGCTTTATGGTATCGTTGTTCAGGTTATAACTTGCGGAATTCATAATGGCAAATCCGGCACTGTTGTAACCAATCCAGATACTTTTGCCTTTTTTGTCTTTGGAATTTACCAGCCCGACATAATCGTATTTCCCGTCATGGAAAATCATTATTTTGTTGTTTACGGCCCAGGTATCGCGGTGTTTCCAAAGCAACGGCCTTCCGTCTTTTGTATATTTTCCCGATACCACTGCCGTGGTGCAGGCAAATGAAGCCGCAGTAAACGAAACGAATAACAGGATGAGGATGAGTTTTTTCATTTTCAGATAAATTAAAGTTTCATTTTTATAACTGTAATAAAATCTTGAAAGCCGGAAAAGTGAATACCTTTATTCCCCTCCTTGGAGAGCTTGTCCCGACTTTACGTCGGGAGGTGTAGGGGTGGGTTTAGCATTGAATATATTCACTTTTCCAGTATTCAAGATTTTGCATTTACTTATTTTAGGTTATTTTTAAATAAATTTATTTTTTACTCGGGAACCAACCGCCGTTTGAGGTATTAATTCCGTCGGCATTTTCCTCTCCGCCAAAGGTGTAAATCGGCATTTCCATCACCATCAACTCTTTGGCAGGAATGGGGAAGTGAAGCATGGTACCGTATTGCAACATGTCTCTACGGCGCATATCGAAAAAAGCTATACCGAATCCTGTTTGAATCAACTCGATATCCCTTTCGTAAAAGATTGCTTTTAGAACTTTTTCCTTATCGGAATGAATGTTCAACGGCGACAGTCCGCCTCTTTCCGTCCGGCTGCCATTGTTTATTATATCTATTGCCGTTTCCAAATCGCCGAGTTCGGCATGGGCTTCGGCTTTTATCAAATCCAGTTCGGCCAGCGAAAAGTCAACTACTTCACCGGTATTAG
This sequence comes from Bacteroidales bacterium, assembly GCA_027022105.1. Taxonomy (GTDB): domain Bacteria; phylum Bacteroidota; class Bacteroidia; order Bacteroidales; family F082; genus Sulfidibacterium. The sequence goes on from JALVZH010000220.1 coordinate 56,985, forward strand.
TGGTAATGGCGTAAGGATACCTGACATATTCATAATTGGAGAAATGGTAATAACCTCTTTCAGGTTTCATATTGTTCACCGAATTAAACTTAAAATCGGTATTTAAGCGTAAATCGTCTGACTGTGCCGGTGAGGGGTTGTGGCCGTCGTCGGGGAAGCGCCAGGGATAGCGCGGATCCATCAGGTTAATAATCCGGCAGTCTATTCGTGCCCAGCCCGGACGAACTGTATAACGGTGGAAATAATTGATCCATGTTGAATTATCCATGTAAGGAGCCAGGGGACGTTCTATTCCGTCGTTGGCATACTCAAGAACCCGGGACCAGTCAATTTGGGCATTTTCAGCTTTATTGCGGGGCATGTAAACCAAAAACCTTGCTGCAAACGAATTTGCCAGTTGCCTTAACTCTTTGCTTGAATAGGACGAACCGTTAATCCAGTCGTCCGGAATAGTAAAAATACTGCTTTTACATACAGCCACACAACTGTCGAGACTGCGAATGGCCTCGGCGGTTCCCTCCTGATAACTTACCAGAGGAATATCGCCCTCTTCGCGATAAGGATCAACAATATAAACCCTGTCGTAAACCATGCTTAAATATCCCATGGTAATGCCATGTACAAAATAGGCGAACGCCTTTACCATCTGCGTTTGATCATCCCCGTTGGTTTCTATGGTCATCCCGTTTTTCAGTTCCACAAGAATATTTTTCGTTTGATTGAGGGTAGCATACATGTCTTCATAATAGGTCTCGAAAACATAGGCATAAGTATAAGACGTTGAGTTGTTAAAAGCTTTGCGTGGTTCCGAAGAGAGGTGATACATACCGCTGTTGGCCCACGAGCAGGTTCCCTGATCGGCCATAACCCACATGGACATTCTCGGAGAAAGACTCGAATTAACGGCCATATACCAGTTATAGAATGAACTTTTGGCAATGCTGTAAACATTTTCCGGGTCGGTAAATACCTGATCCTTATCCGGTTTGTTTTTGTATTCAACATCCAAATCTTTGGCACATGATACGAACAAAAGAACCGGTATTAGAAATATAATTATCTGTTTTATTTTCATGGTTTCTCTCATTTTTTAAAAAGTTAAACTTAATGAACCTGTAATAACCCTGTAATTGGGATAACCGAAGTTATCGAAAGGATAATTGGTTAAATCGCTGCCCGAAGCCACTTCGGGGTCATAACCGAGGTATTTTGTCCAGGTAAACAGATTGCGTGTTTGGATACCTATTTTAAATCCTTTTATAAATCCGGCATTGAGCCGTTCCAACTGACTTTTATTCAGAGAGTAAAACAGAGAAAGTTCCCGCAGTTTTACATAGGAACCATCCTCGATAAAGTAGGAATTGATACCTGTTCCGTCGTAAAAATTATTGTAATAGTTAATGGTTTTCTTTTCGGAGTCAGGTTTTCCGTACTGGTCGAACACCAAATCACGTTGGTCACGGAAAGTGTATTGACGGGTATAATTATAGATATCGCCGCCGTTTTTCCAGGAAAAGAGAAAATAGAGGTCGAAATTGTATATTTTAAATGAATTGCCCAGTGAGAGATTAAAGTTGGGGTTCCCGTCGCCTATTTGAACTTTGTCGGGCAGACCGTCACCGTCCACATCCAGTTTAACGGCAAGTTCCTCTGTTGTTCCCTGCGAACCTTTGGGTACAACGTAACCTTCGGAGTTTATTTCATAATCGTCAATGGTTTTTCCTTCGGGCAACTGGTTTGCCATTACATCCAGCGAGCGCACCCATTTGTATCCGTAAATAATTCCGAAAGTTTCACCGCTTTTAATGTAAAAAGCATTTCTTGGGCCTGTGGTATATTCAGGGATATCAAGATGTACCACCCGTTGTCTTACCCTGTCGAAAACAAGATTGGCTGTCCAGCCGAAATTCTTCTTGTTGATTAATCTGCCCGAAAGATTGGCTTCCCAGTCGTTGGATTCAAGTGTTCCCACATTTTTCCATTGTCCCGGAAAACCGTATTGCGAAGGTAGAGGAGCAAGAGCAAAAGCATTGCGCGTAACAGCATCGGAATAGGTGGCTTCAAAGGAAAAAATACTTAAAAAATTAACGTTGAGACCAATCTCCTTTTCGGTGGTTTCCGAAGGTCTCAGGTCTTTGTTTCCCAACGTGGAAGGAACAATATTTCCATTGGTAATATCGTAAGTTTCATACTGATATGAAAAACCGGGCCGTTGGCCTGAGGTACCTATGGATGCTCTGATTTTGAGTTCATCAATGCCGGGAATGTCAAAGTCCTCGCTAATTCGGTAACCCAACGACAAACGGTAATAAGGGTTCCAGCGAACATTTACTCCGAATAACGATGAGCCGTCCATGCGAAACAGGCCTGAAAAGAGGTATTTGTCTTTGTAATCAACATCCAGAATACCAAAGTAATCAATGGCAACAATTTTTCCTTCATAGGAATTAAGTTCTGTTTTTGTAGGGTCGGTATTGTTCAACTGCGGTACACCCGAGACAACAAAATCTTTTCCCAATACCCAATAGTTACCCCATGTTGAATTTTCGTACAGGTAACTTAATTTTAGTTTGGTTGTGAAATCGTGTAGTTGTTTGTTAAAATTGAGGGTAAACTGAAAATTTTGGTTAAACTCTTCATAAGTTCTTTTGTACAGTGTCCCTCCGATATATTGTTTATTGTTTCCCAGATAACCTTTGGGGGTATAGGTGTTCCAGTACTTGTTTCTGTACTCGTAGGTATATTTTGCATTGGCCGATAACCATCTGAACGGGTTCCATTTTCCCATAATATTACCGATAATACTTCTCCTTTTGGCTGTTTTTTCCCTGTAATACAGGGGATAAAGCGGGTTTTCGGCAACGCTCCAGGGGTCAGGTAAAATCTTGAATAACGAACTGTCTTCATTGGGAGCTTCCAGGTCAACATCCGGAGAAACAAAAAGCAAATCGTTAAATGATTTGTATGAACCCGGATTGTTGGAATTGGTAAAAAGAATAAGATTAGACGTTGAAAGTTTTAGTTTGTCGGTAAGATTATGGTCGAGGTTTACACGGAAATTGTCGCGCGTATATCCTCCTGTGGAAAAAATGATTCCTTCCTGTTTGTTGTGTTCGTAAGACACCAGAAAATTTGTTTTGTTTTTATTCCCTGCCACCGAAAGGTAAATGGTTGAATATTTTCCGTCTTTATAAAACTTTCTTTGATGGTCGATGAGCCGGGCATAGGGCTGGTCGGCCCAGGCACTATCGGTAACGTGGCGACTACCGCCAAGCACATTTCCCAGCGAGTCGTACAACACTCCGTAATATTTTGTGAAATTAGGGTAATCCTGCCAGTCGTCAGCAAGCTTGTAAGGATGATGTTTGGCTTGTTCAATATAGTGGGGGATTTGCTGGGTGCCGTAATCGGAGCGAAAAGTAACGCTGGTGGCATTGTGCAGGTTGGCTCCGCGTTTTGTAGTAACCACCAGCACACCGTTTCCGGCACGTGAACCGTACAGTGCGGCAGCGGCAGCTCCTTTTACCACTTCGATTGATTTAATGTCATTTACATTAATATCAGCGAGGTTTGTATTTACTATCACACCGTCAATCACTATCATTGGCGACTGATTTCCGGTAAGCGATGTTGATCCTCTCATCCTGATGGCGGCCCCGCTTCCCGGAAGACCGTTGGCCTGAACAACGGTAACTCCTGCAACTTTTCCTTGCAATGCCTGAACGGGCGAGGGTGCCGGTGCCGTATTCAATATGGAATCGTTAACTTTGGAAACGCTGATGGTAAGGTTTTTCCGGGGAGTTTCGGCGGCTACCCCGGCCACAATTACCTCGTCAAGGCCGTAAGCATCTTCTTTGAGTGAAACATCTATTTTCGTTCTGTTGTCAATAGATACCTCTTTCGTTTTTAATCCTACAAATGAGAACACAAGCGTTTTTGCATCCGGTGTGATTTCAATTTCATAATTTCCGTCCAAATCGGTAACCGTACCACTGTAAGTTCCTTTAACCCTTACAGTGGCACCAATTACCGGCGAACCGTCCGACTCGTAGCTTACATTTCCTTTTATAATGCGTTTTGCAGGTTTAACCTTAAACAAAGTATCTTTAACAGGTTTAACCTTTTTTACGGGTTTGCTGATGACAAAATAATCGGAGCGCAATTTGCGATACTCCAATCCGGTTCCTGCCAAAAGTAAATCCAACGCTTTCTCAATGGTTTTGCTGTTCAGAATCTCTTTTTCCGAATCCGCACTAACTTCTCCGGTTATATCCATATCGACCGTTATGGAAACATCGAAACTGTTTTCAAGTTCCTTTACAACGGCTGTAATATCTCTGGATGAAGCGGGTTGCTGATGCAAAGGTGTCCCAAGCGCTGTTGCCTGAAACGCCGGCAAAACCAAAGACATAAAGAAAGTTGCAAACACAAGTGTAAAAACTTTTGTTTTCATACTTATCATTTATAAAATTAAAAAATTATTTTACTTCTAAATTACTGTGTGTGATTTGGCTTAATGCTTTAATAATCAACCGCGGATCGTCGGAAGGTGCCGAACCGTACAGTTTTTTCTGCAAAACGTCGCCGTTGTCAATACTGACGGTCAAGCCGTAACTATCCTGAAGAAAATCGATTAGCTCTTTAACGGTACATTTGTCAAAAAAGAGTTTCTTTTGAGTCCACGAGGCATAAAGCTTTTCGTTTACGCGGTTGTGCTTATAAATACCCTTGTCGTTTACCAATACCTGTTCTCCCGGGTTATTAATAACTATTCCGTTATCTTTTTCCTGCGTCGAAATCCGTACTTTTCCTTCGGTAAGAAATACCTGTGTATGGCCTGAAAGTTCGTTAACCGTAAACCGGGTGCCGAGAACTGTAACTTTTACTCTTTCGCCATTTACCGTAAAAGGATGTTTGGCATCTTTTGTTACGTGAAAAAATATTTTTCCTTTCATGGAAACATTCCGATGAAAATCACCAAAAATTCCTTTGGTGTAAGAAAGAACAGTGTTTTGTCCAAGAATTGCTTCGGTATTATCGGGGAGAACAACATGCATGGTTTGTGCGGTTGTATTGCTGTAAACCACACTGTTGTTTTTGTTCAGAAGCCAAAGAGAAGCCGCTATTACCATTAAGCCCGCAAATACTGCGGCAGCTTTTAATGCAAATGAAAGGGTAATTTTATGTGATGAAATGGCTTTCATCAACCGTTTTTCGGCTTTTTTTACATCAAAACTCTTTTGTGCAAAATGATTTTTATTGTAAACATCCCTGTATTGAGAATAGAGGCCGGGATGTTCAGCTTTAAATTTCATTACCCGTTGTTTCTCTTCGGGAGAAGCTTCTCCCGACAGATACTTTGCAATTATATTTTCAATATTATTTTCCAATGGTTTAAATTTTAATCGCTTTGAAAGAGACAGTACTATTATTTTGAACTAACCGGATAATATAAATTCCTTTATCCCAGTTACCTGTTTCCAGGTTGATTTGATTGCCGTTTACTTTTCCGCGGTACACTTCCTCTCCTGCTGCATTAAAAATCCGTAATTCACCTGATAAAGCTTTGTCAAAATCAATATGCAAATACTTATTAAAAGGATTGGGATAGCATTTGAAAGCGTTTTCCGGAAACTCTTCCGTTCCCACATAGGTTCGTTTAAGGTGTGCTATGGCACTCCAACTGTTTTGGTACCATTTGCCGTTTGTTTTTGCACGTACCCTGAAATCATACTCTTTTTCGGGGTCAACCAAAATGTGCAAAGCCGTATCGGTAATATCGTCGCTAATGGTAATCCAGTCGCCGTTGTTTATTCTTTTCTGTACCTGAAAAGCTTCGGCTTCAGCTTTTTCGGGATAGCTCCAGGTCAGATCAAACTCAATTGAGTCGGAATCGATTACCGGTTCTTCAATCATGGGTTCGGGGATAATATTCATGGCGGCACCGATAATGCGGTTGTATCCGCCGGCATCGAAAGAGCCGCGGATTTTGTACCAGCCGTTGGTATTTCCCCACCAGCCCATATTGAGGTGATAAAAGTAGTTCCCCTCCTCATCAATTTTCAAACCGTCGCAAACCACCGAGTGTCCGCCGCCGCTGCTGTTTTCCACAGCCAATACAGCCGGTTTTTTGTAAACCATATTGCTGTCGAGCAGGCTCCAGAATGTGGATGAACTTTTTGAACGGTAAAGGGCGGTAAACCGGAAATAGTTGGCAAGTGCCGAAGGTATGCGGTTTACATTTGAGGTGGAACCGTCGGACTCAAAATCCATACGAAGTGCAATGGCAGCATGATAAGCAAGCAAACCGGCTGCTTCCCTCTGCTCAACAGTTGATGTTTTGCCACGGTAACGCTCCAGCATCAAATCCCACCGGTATTGAGTGGTGTCGAATTTAGCGGTATAAGAACCGTGCGAATTTCCCGAATTATCATTGTCGGTGTAAGAACCCACTCCTTTGGGCGGCCACTGATAATGATGTTGAATGGTTGACTGCGACACGGCAACACAACCTACGGCATAATGATTCGGTGTATAAATATTTGTAACGTTAATCAGGTTTCCGTTAATATCGTGGCAGTTAACCTGCCCCCACATAGTGTGCACATAAGGCCCGTACAAAACATTTACATTTTTTGTGCTTCTTTGTGCTTCGGGATGTTCCGAATCGTTTTGATTAACAAGAACAGCTTCTTCCAATATTGATAATACCGTTTCTGTCCGTTCGGTATTTCCTTCCAAAACAAAATCGTTGTCAAAAGAATATCCGTTTATTACGGCTTTGTTTTTTATAATTGATACAACAACAAACCCTTCCGGATTCAGGTTTACAAGCCATGTTTCCGGAATGTCCTGCCTTTCTGCAAAAAGTCTGACAGTATTTTCCGTGGTAAAGCCGGAAACTTTTTCTTTTATCAGAAATTGTTTTGCTGCCGTTACCGGCGAAACAGGTTTCGTTTCACCGGCATTGGCATAGGTTGACAATAATAGTGTTATTAAAAGAAGTATGTTTTTTATCGTTCTCATTAAATCCGCTTTCTGTTAGCTTATTTAAAAAATGTGTTGTAAGATGTTGGGAACCGGAAAAGTGAATATATTTATAATAAACCCACCCCTGCACTTCCCGACGTAAAGTCGGGATAAACTCTCCAAGGAGGGGAATAATGGAACTCATTTTCCGGTTTTCAACATCTTAATCTTTAATGTTAGTATATTAATTTCATAAAATTCATTACCTAAAAACAATTTTTCCGCTTAACGGATTACCGTCTATTTTGAGATTGTAGAAATAGATGCCGCTGTTTATATTCATGGATGATTTATTAAAACGGAACCGGTGTTGTCCTTTGGATTGAACTCCCAGATTTTGTTCCAGAATTTTTTGTCCGGTTATGTTAAAGAGTTCTACGGTAACATTGGAGCCTGCTTTTAGATTGTATTCAAGCGTTGCCGTACCGGTTGCGGGATTGGGATAAAGAGCCGTAATGTTTCCGTTTACAGCTTTAACCTCTTTTATATCCATAAGGTTTTTGAACCATGACAATACTTGGTTAAATATTTCCGCAGTATGCGTTTCCGTATCAATTCGGGCAGTTTCGAATGCCCAGCTCATAATTATACCTTTGCCCGGTTTGTTATACAGACCGCAGGCTTTTCCGTAAAACGGATATCCGTTGGGCCCCATCTCATAAATAGCATGAGCCGAAGAGGTGATATCGAAAGCATCGGCATACCACAGCCCTTCGGAATAAACCCATTTGATTGGAGTATAAGTACAAACCCCGTTACCGGATACGGCATCAAGCTGCAACAAATTAATTCCTTCGTCATCAACATGAGACTGTCCGACATAGTTGGCTATACCCATGTAATCGTAAATAAACTGTCCGGCATGAAACTCGTCGGGAGCCTTACCTACAACATCATACATAAAATCGAGGCCTTGCACCCATACATTTCCGCCGTAATCGATGTATTTGATTAAATCGCTATTGAATTTATAATCGTTTGTGTCGCTGACATCCCAAAGGCGCAGGCCTACACCGTCGTTTCCGGTGTACCACATTACCAGTTCGTATTTGCTCAAATCCACAAGGTCGGGGCTTTTTCCCATTTCATCGATATCATAAATGGTGTAGTCGTAATCAAGCATTTGCATTACCGTGTCAATATCCTGAATACGAGGCGGATTGGAATGGTTATCATCGTTTACAAGCAGTATGTTAAACCCTTCCGGGCTCACCTGGTTCGAAATGGTAACTTCCATTGAATCGGCAATACCGCCGTCGGCAGAGCTGGCTTTTACCCATACGGTTCCGTTACCTATATTCGAACCGGAGGCAGTGAGCAAACCGTCGTTACTTATACTTGCATAAGCAGTACCGGGCGTTACCGACCAGAAAACAGCTTTGTTGGTTGCCGAATCGGGCGTTACATTGGCATAAAACTGCAAAGTTCCTTCGTTTTCGGTAATGGTATTTTCACCGTTTTCGGTGTACACTTCAACGCCTGTAACATGAATGATTTCACCCTGTCCGAATTGTTTGAAATAATCGAGCCCCTCTTTAAACAGTTCGGCAGTATTTTCAGGAGTATCCAAACGTGCTGTTTCAAAAGTAAACGTTAACACTTTGCCTTGTCCTTTTTCAAAATAGAGTCCTGCAAAGTAATCGTAAAAGTCATAACCTTCGGGACCCATGCGATAAACCGGAGTTGCACCGTCAACAGGGTCAAGTGCATCCACATACCACATGGCATCGTAAGTCCACAATACGGGATTTAAAGTAAAAATTCCGTTTCCGGAAACAACATCAAGTTCGGGAACTCCGTCGGAAAAGAGACCGTCGTCGATGTGCGACTGGCCCACGTATTGCGAAATACCGAAATAGTCGTGCATCATATCGCCTTCGTAAAAGTCGTAGGGAACCTCTTTGTATCTGTCGTACAGAAAATCAAGCCCCATCAACCAGAACATACCTCCATTGTCAATGTATTGCTTAATCTCTTCATTATCGGAATCCGACCCGTTCCAAAAATAGAGCCTCGATGCATCATTGGCCGTGTACCAGATTACAAGGTCGAAATTGGACATTAGTGAATACGAGGGCGATCCTCCTTCGGTGGATGCATCATAATAGGAATAATCGTATCCCGCATCGGAAATGGCCTGTTTAACCACATCGGTTCTGGTAATATCGGCATTGTTGTCGTTAACCAAAAGGATACTCAAACCGAATCCTTTTAGAGAAAACAATATTAATAAAGCTAAAACGATTAAATTGTAATTCTTTTTCATATTTTTTTGTTTTAATGATACACTAATAAGACGTTAATAAATTCTTTTTACCCCTATGTTTTTAATAAATGAAATCCCGTTTTGCGGTACCGGATAAAAACATCACAATACCGCAAGACAGGAACAGAAAATTAATGTTTGATTATTTTACCGCTGTAAACCTTGTTATTGAGAACCACCCTGTAAAAATAAATTCCGCTTGTATAAAGCGACAAAGGTAAAATGACTTTATGTTCATCCCCGACAGTTAACTGTTTATTAACAATATTACGGCCGTTAAAATCAAATAATTCCACCGAAACGGAACCGTTTTCTTTATCCATATTTGCGGGCAGTTCAATGTTTATATTATCGGAAACCGGATTGGGATACACTTTTAACGAGTTATAAGAAATTCTGTTTTCTTCCATTCCGGTATAAAGCCTCAGATATTCAATAACTTCATGGAACAGTTCCTCTGTATGCTCGCGTGTATCTATTCGTGCGGTTTCTATTGTAAACGTTACAATAATTCCGGGGAATAACTCTTTTTTAAAGGCACAATAGTAATCGGAAAAAGTGTAATCATCGGGCCCCATGGTATAAATTCCGTCGGTTTGCGGTGCCAGAGCTATGGCATCGGCATACCAGAGGGTGGTATAAACCCACTGCACAGGTGTCAGGGTACAAACTCCGTTTCCGGGAACAACATCCATTTGGGGAAGCCCTTCGCCACCATCATCGGCATACGACTGGGCATGGTATTCCTGAATACCCATGTAATCGTAAATAAACTGTCCGGCTGCGAGGGTATCGGGTGCCGAGCCATAAATATCGTACAGAAAATCAAGCCCCTGAACCCAGACATATCCGCCGTTGTCAACATATTGTTTCAGCGGTGCATTAAATTTGTAATCGGACGAGTCGGAGGTATCCCAAAGGTAAAGATCGACGCCGTCGTTTCCTGTGTACCAAATCACAAGATTGTAATTTGACAGTGTTGCCGAATCGGGGAAGTCTTGTGTGTCAACGGTATTATATACATCGTAGGTATATCCCAGATTGTACAGTGTGGTGTCGATAACAAGGTAACGGTCGGGATCGTTGGCATTGTCGTTTACCAGCAATATGGTAAAATCGGAACCTGTACCCTGATTGGATATGGTAATCATTACCGAGTCGGCAACACCCGAACCGTCGGCAGCAACGGCTTTTGCCCAAACGGTACCATTGCCGGAAGGGGTTCCGGTAGCCTGCAACAATCCGTCGGCACTAATGGCAGCCGTTGCCGTACCGGGTACCACACTCCAGATAACATCTGTATTGGGTGCAAATTGAGGAAATACATCGGCATACATTTGCAAAGTTCCGCTGTCCTGGGTAATGGTTGTGGCACCGTTTTCACCGTAAACATTAATGCTGTCCACCGTAATGGTATTGTTCAAATAATACTCGAAAAAGCTCAACCCCTGACCTATTAAGGTATCGGTATTGGCCTGTGTATCAATACGTGCGGTTTCAACGGCAAAGCTCATCAAGATACCGCCCGAAGTTTGGTATTTATACAATCCGCATAAATAGCCCGAAAAAGTATAGGATGCCGGTCCCATGTGATAAACTCCGCGTGCGTCGTCGCCTGCAACAAGGGCATCGGCGTACCAAAGTTCGGGATAAGTCCACTGAACGGGACTTAACGAAAAAATACCGTTATACAAAACCGTATCCATTTCAGGTAATCCCGTACCTCCGTCATCTACATGCGACTGGGCATGGTATTCGTCAATACCCATGTTGTCGTAAATAAACTGCCCTGGTGTAAAGGTGTAAGGAGCATTACCTGCCACATCGTAAAGAAAATCGAGCCCTTGCAACCATACAATACCGCCAAATTCGAGATAATAGCGCAGAGGAGCATTGAATTTGTAGTTATCCGGATCGGAAGTATCCCAAAGTTTCAAATCCACACCGTCGTTGCCGGTGTACCAGATAACAACGTCGTAGTTTATTAAAAATGCGGAGTCGGGATAGGTACCGGTGGTAACGGTATTGTATATATCGTGGGTATAACCGAGATCGGTAAGTGCCGTATCCAGTTCAAGGTAGCGGTCGGTTCCGTAATCATTGTCATTTACCAGCAAAACAAAGAAATCGTTGCCTGATCCCTGATTTGAAATGGTTATCATCACCGAATCGGCGGCACCGCCTCCGTCGGCAGCCGTCGCTTTAACCCAGACGGTACCGTTTCCGGCAGGTGTTCCGGTAGCCTGAAGCAAGCCGGTACTGCTAATGGTGGCTGTGGCCGTACCCGGAACAACACTCCAAATAACCGTGGTATCAGGGGCACAATAGGGAAATACATCGGCATACATTTGCAAAGTTCCGTTGTTCTGTGTAATTGTGGTTGCACCATTCTCACCATAAACATAGATGCTGTCCACAAAAACCGAATCTTTTAAATATTTATCGAAAAACCTTAATCCCTGATCGATAAGCGTATCGGTATTGTCCTGGGTATCAATGCGGGCTGTTTCCACCGAAAAACTCATAACGAGTCCGCTGGCGGTGTTGTATTTATACAATCCGCAAAAATAATCGGAAAACTGATAGCTGTCGGGGCCCATGTTATATACCCCCTTGGCGCCGGAAGCCGTTGTGAGCGCATCGGCATACCAAAGTTCGGAATAGACCCATTGCACCGGATTAATGGAAAAGATACCGTTTAGATATACGGTATCCATCTCGGGCATTCCGGTACCTCCGTCATCGGCGTGCGATTGTGCATGATACTCGGCAACACCCATATAATCGTAAATAAATTGTCCGGACGAGAAACTGTCTGGAGCCTGTCCGAAAATATCGTAAAAATAATCGAGACCCTGCAACCAGACAATTCCGCCGTTATCAATATAGTCAATCAAAGGTGCATTGAATTTATAATCGGAAGTATCGGACGTATCCCAAAGTTTCAGGTTAACACCATCGTTTCCGGTGTACCAGATAACAGCCTCGTACCTGTTAAGTGTAGCCGTATCGGGAAATGTATCGGTAACCACCGTATTGTAAATATCGTAATTGTATCCCAAATCGGTAAGGGCGGTGTCCAACTCCAAATATCTATCGGTACCGTAGCCGTTATCGTTTACCAGCAACACATGAAAATCGTAGCTGCTTCCCTGGTTTGATATTACTATTTCCATTGAGTCGGCAACACCCGACCCGTCGGAAGCTGTGGCTTTTACCCAAACATTGCCGTTTCCGGCTGGTGTTCCGGTGGCTTGCAGCAGTCCGTTGGCATCAATGGTAGCGGTAGCAGTGCCGGGCACAACACTCCATACTACCGTAGTATCGGAAGCATTGGAAGGGAAAACTTCGACCTCCATTTGTAAGGTTCCGTTATCGCTGGTTATGGTACTGTCACCGTTTTGAGAGTAAACATGCAGGCTGTCAACCAAAACATTTACCGTTACAAATTGCTGAAAATAGGTTAATCCTTCACCAATATATGTATCGGTATTTGCCTGGGTATCTATTTTGCCCGTTTCGGCAGCGATACTTAAAATTTTACCGCTGTTTTTTTCAAGATAGACACTGTTGTAATAGTGGTCGAAAACATAACCTGCCGGTCCCATTCGGTAAATGGAATCGGCATTCGCGGTTGGTACCAGAGCATCGGCATACCACAGGGTTGTCCAAACCCATTTCATGGGAGTAAAGGTAAATATCGGATTTCCGGGAACAACATCCAGTTGTTCCACGCCGGTGCCGCCGTCGTCAACATGCGACTGTGCATGATACTCTTCTATTCCGAGATAATCATAAACGAAATCTCCGGCTGTAAAAGTATCGGGAGCGGTTCCGTAACGGTCGTACAGGAAATCGAGCCCCTGCAACCAAAACATTCCGCCGTTATCTATGTAGCTTTTGATGTGCGGATTGTCGGAATCGGTTCCGTTCCAAAACCAGAGCCCCACACCGTCGTTGCCGGTGTACCAAATTACCAAATCGAAACCCGACATATAAGTGGAATCGGGGCTGGAACCGAGGTTCTCCGCATCGTAAAGTGTATAGGTATAACCATTGTTGGTAATGGCATTTTCAATGGGTGTAATCCGCTCGGGATTGGCACTGTTGTCGTTTACAAGCAAAATCGACATTTGTCCGTACACTCCGGAATTCATCCCGAATAAGACAATCATTGTGATAATGAATGCATAATGTAATTTTTTAAACATCTTTTTTGTTTTTTGAGTTATAATTCCTTTTTATTTTAAACTATTCAATAATTTATTAATTTCACTTATTATTTTTTTTTAAAGACTTATTGGAGTTATGAAAATGTATAACCCACCCCTACCTCCCGACGTAAAGTCGGGACAGGCTCTCCAAGGAGGGGAATTTCCGTTTCCAATATAGATTCTACTCATATTTAACACTTTTCATCCATTTAACGGTTATGTTTTGGTTAACGGTACCCATCTCCCCTCCTTGGAGGGGATTAAGGGGTGGGTTTACTATGTTTTTCATTTTCAAAATTTTCAATCCAGCCCTCAATTGTTCTCAAAACATTTCTCATATCTTTTCTTACTTCTCTGTCATCAAACCGTAAAAACCGAACTCCCAATTTTTCCAAACGTTTTTGTCTTTCTAAATCATTTACAATAACATCTTCAATATCATGTGATATACCGTCTATTTCTATGGCAAGTTGTAAATCTTTACAATAAAAATCGACAATGTAATTATCAATCGGGCGTTGCCTGTCAAAATCATATCCTTTCATTTTTTTGTTTTTCAGTTCATTCCAAAGAAGAATCTCAGCAAAAGTCATGTTCTTTCGTAGTGCTTTCGCAAGTGGTTTAAGTTTTGGGTTGTATGGTATGATTTTTCTACGCATTAATATTTTTTTAAACGTTTTTTCGTAATATAGTGTATAACCCTTATTGTCAAATCATACAGCCTGCTCATTACTTTAGTTATTCTGTTTTTTCTAAATCTTCATAGTTAAATGCCATTGTTTAACCCACCCCTCCGCCCCTCCGAGGAGGGGAACTGTTTCCGTTTTCAGTTAAATTTTATTCTCATTTTGTACAATTTCATTCCATTAAACGTTTATGTTTTGGTTAACGGTAA
>JALVZH010000220.1:71398-79820 GCA_027022105.1 Bacteroidales bacterium
ACTTTACGTCGGGAGGATTAAGGGGTGGGGTTATTATCCTTTTTATCTCACAAACACTTTTTTACTCCACAAACCTTCCGCATTTGAAACCTTTACGATATAGTAACCCGCAGCATTAACAGAAAAACGATATCTTCCGGAACGACCGCTCTTTGCGGCAATCCTTTGTCCCTGTATATTATAAAGTTCTATTTGGGTATCGTCGGTTTCTTTCAGAATTACCGTTACCGAACCTCTGTTCCCGAATGCAACAAAACGGTTTTCCGTATCAGGATGCTCAAATGTTTTGGTGTAAAGGAAGGAGAGCAGAAACCGGTTTGTTACCGATTGATCATAAACAAATGTATAATTCTTTTTTTTCAGATTGGTAACGGTTCCGGTATAACGATCTTCAAGAAAAACATTGTCAAAATCATCTGCTTCCGTAAGGGCAATGGTTAATGTGTGGTTGTCAGCACCTTTTACGTCAAGAGGAATGGTACTGACCGTTGGAGGAAGCGAGTTGACAGACATAAAACCATTGGCTGTTGAAAAAATCTGAGGCCTGCTTTCATTAAAACTAAACAGTTTTCGGGCATCAAGATTGCCGTCCCAACCCCCGGTAGCCTGGTCCGTAAGCCGGATTACCGTTTCATCGGTAAGCATATTGTCACTTATTTGTAACCTTAAAATGCTTTGTTCGATGGCCGGGCTGCTTTTCATAAAAGCGGTATCTGAATGTACGCAAACATCGGCATCCATTTTCAGGGTACCGTATTCGGGATAGGGTCCGCCACCGTCGCTAACCCTGACAAAAAATCCCTGATTCATGGCAATGTGCGAAGAGCCTCCGTTTGTGCCCGTACCGTTGATATAGGTGGCCCAGTTACCGTTGTTGTAAACATAAATGGCATCTTCGAGATTGGTTTTTGTCCATCCCGATGCGGCATCCCAATCTATTGCCGAAGTAAACGGGTTTCCCACGAAGTTGTATCCAGTGGTATCGCTGGTTCTTTCCATATTGTTGTCGCTGCCTACGGTTCCCGTGCGCGGAGCACCTTCAAAAGTAAAAGTATGATTGCTGCTGCCGCCGAGCCAGATAAACCAACCCTGCATGTCGCCTAACAGTGTATTGGTATCGGAAATATAGGTATAATCGTCGGTTGGTTCGTTGTAACGCAACATCCAGACATTGGGACTGCCGCCGAGATAAAATTCACCTGCTTTCAGCCCGGAAACAGGGGCCGAGATTCCGTGCCATTGTGCCGGTGTAAAGTAACACTCCACATCCAAGTCGGATGAAATTGTTCCGTGATTGATTAAAGAGCCGTTATATTCATCGTTTGACTTAATTAAAAAAGTCGAGTCGAACGACAGGGTATATCCCACAGGGATATTCATTTTTCCGTGCAGGGTAAAAGGTACGTTACCGGCATCAAAATCGCTGGCAAGTGTAAGGGTATAGCGCCGGTTTACCTGAAAATCGTCCGGGGTGAGGGTTCCGCCGGTTTTGGAGAATGTTCCCGAATGTACCACATAAAGCGGTCCGAAACGGAAATATCCGGTTCCTGTTCCCGAAGTCGTTATTGTACCACCTGTTTGAGAATAGTTGTTGTAAATAACAAAATAGCAGTTTCCCGAACCGCTGTTAATATTCAGTGTTCCGCCTTGTATGTAACAGTTTCCGGTCCCTCCGATGTTTACCTGCTTGTTTCCCGAACTGCTGTGCAGCCGTATTTCGTGGCCGTTGGTATTTACAAGTGTAAAATCGCCGTAGGTATCGGTAAACGCTTCCAGACCCACATCACAACTTTGATTGGGTACATTCCAAGTAAAATTGTAAAAGTTTTGTCCGGTATTTCCCAGTTCAAAAAATGCTGATCCCGTGCCTGTTCCGATAATCTCGCAGGTGGAACCTGTTTCCCAGTTGATGGTGGAAACATCACCGCTGCTGTTGTGCTGGTAAGTTCCTCCGTTTTCAACGGTTATGGTGGCACCCGAACTTCTGAGGATAACCCCGCTTTTTTTCAGGGTTCCGTAAACATCGAGGTCGGTACCGGTTCCGTTTTTCAGTGTAACCGTAACCCCCGAAGCCACTTCAAGACGGCCACCGCTTTCCACAATAAGTTCGTTAACCGATTTGTCGGCTGTAAAAACAGCTGTGTGTCCGTTTAGTATTTTTATGGTATCGTTATAATAATCGGGGGAGAGTGTTGCATCTTCCCACGAGGAGGTGGAAGCGTCGTAATATTGCCAGGTGGAGGCATCGTCCCAGTTTCCGGTGGCTTTGGTTCTGTATTTGGGACGCAACAGGTAGGCAGAGGCTATTTCGGTACTTTGATAGTTGGATGTTCCCGTGTTGTGGTTATGAACAGTTCCCGAGAATCCGGTTCCCGAAACATAGGAAGGAGGAGAAGCTTCGTCGTCAAAATGCATAAGTAATAGCGTATGGGCATCGGAACTATAGGCTTCCGTACGGTAAGCGGTTTGCATTTCGGCAGCAGTACGGGCAACGTCGGATAACCTTATTTCATCAATCTGACCGTCGAAATAGTTAGTGTAACCCGAAATATACCTTGCCGCTATATTAAAATTGTTGCTATTGGTTTGCAATGTCCAGTTGGCTGCTGTGGCATCGTCGTCAACCACCGTTCCGTTTACCCACAGTTTTGCCTTGGTTCCGTCAAAGGTAGCTGCCACATGATACCAGGTATCAAAAGAAAGGTCTTCGGAAGCATCGGTGGTAAGCTGGCTGGAGTTATCTCTGTTAAAAAAATCAAGTGCAAAATCGCCCGAACCCAACGGGTCTTTTACCTGAAAACTGAATATTCCGTTCCGGAACATAAAATCGTCGTACCCGCTGACGGAGTTGACATAAATCCAAGCCTCAAAAGTCCAGTGGTCGGTTACATTCAATCCCGAGGAACCCGTAATGTACAAACTTTCATCGGTACCGTTAAAGTTAAATGAATAGGCATTTCCGGCATGCAAAGAGCCGTTTGTAAAAAGAAATGCTACAAAAAGAAACAATTGTAAGGGTTTGTATAATTGCTTCATAATGAATAGGTTTAGATTTGTTTATACATAAGAAAAAGAAAAGGGAGTCGCATTTAAAAAGCCGGCTCCCTTTTTAAAAAGTTTTTAATCGGTTACGTCTGTTTCCTGTTCATCAAACATCCTGTACAGTTTTTTACCGCCGTAAGCTGCTCCCAGTCCGAGCAATATAAACAAACCGCCGCCAATGGGTGCGCTTCCGCCGTTTTGGTTCCCCGAAGCACCGTGTCCGGCACCTGAGGGCGGAGGCGGCGGCTGGCTGAAACCTGTTGCGGCAAACATCAAAAAGGATAAAGAAAGCAAAAGAGTTTTTATCTGTTTTTTCATAATATTATGTTTTTAATGATTTTCTATAATATTTCATATTGAAGATTAAGGCAAAATTTTGAAAAACAGAAAAGTGAATTCCTTAATTCCCCTCCTCGGAGGGGTAGGGGTGGGTTTATGAATAGTATATTCACTTTTCTGTTTTTCAATATTTATACACATAAAATTATTGGTTTACTATAAAATAACTTTATTTGACTGAACCGTACCGTCATTACCGCGGTAACGTACAATGTAAGCGCCGTTTTCCAGTTGCGGCCTCAGGGAAACAAAACCGGTACCGGAGATTTGTTGTTTGTAAACGGTTTGTCCGAGAAGATTGATTACTTCAACTTTTCCGTTTAGCGGTTTTTCAAATGATTTAACAATAATGCTGCTTTGGTAAGCGTAAATCATTGTGCTGCTTTCAGAACCGATTTCCGGGGTTGCGGTTACGTTGTAAAAATGGAGTACGAAACGGTCGGGATTATCACCTTCTTTGTAGCTGAAAGTATAAGAGAATCCGGGAGTTACCGTTTCGGTTGTGCCGGTTTGGGTATCTTCAAGGTCGATTTCAAATTTGTCCAAAATATTGTTTATACCTTCAAAACTCAGGGTATAATCTCCTTCGTCAACTATTTTTATACCCAATGGCAAATCATAGTTTTTCATTGAAATCGGGAGGCAATTAATACTGTAAAGTTCTTCCCCGTCGTTGGTATAAATTTGAGGTGCTTTTGAAAACCCGAAAAGTTTGTAAGCATCGCATGAATGGTCGAACTGAAGGGTGGCATCTTTTCTGAACTGGATGTATTCATTGCTTTCGCCGGACGCACCGGAAACATTAATTTTTATGGTATTTTCGGCAAGAAAACCTGTGCTTTTGTAATAGGTGCCTGTGGAATGTGTTTCGTCTGCCGGATCCATGGTTATGGATTGACCTGTTGCCGTAGCTTTTACAAAAAAGCCCTGCATGGCCGGGATAATACCACCGGATAAATCACCTGCAGAACCATTCCAGTCAATATATTGCCCGTCTGAAGCTCTCATAACATACACGGTACCGTCAACGCTTGCGGTTTTTGAAATGTCGTCCCAATCGATGGCTGCCGTATAGGGGTTACCCAAAAGATTCCAGCCTGGTGACGAAGCACCGGTAGTATAACTTAAATTTTTGGTGTAAGAACCTGTATTGATATCACCTGTAAACTGTTTTGTAGTTACCGTTTTGTATGCGCAAAGGTACCCTTTACCCACTTCAAAATCTGTATCGCCGAAAGTTCCGCCATTATAATTCAACCAGTTTTCGGAAGCAGCCGTTTCGTCATATTCGTACAAATCGTCATCACCTGCTGCCGGTTCAAAATCCGATCCGGCTATGGTAAAGCTGCTTACCGGTGCCGAAAGAAAATGCCAGCCGTCATTGTCGCTTGTATATGCTGTCATGTAACGGTTTACGGTGATGGTGCCGTTGTTGGTC
The DNA here is from genome assembly GCA_027022105.1 of Bacteroidales bacterium. GTDB lineage: Bacteria > Bacteroidota > Bacteroidia > Bacteroidales > F082 > Sulfidibacterium. Next base: position 76,218 of record JALVZH010000220.1, read on the forward strand.
AAATCACCGGCAATAATAAGTGAACCGGTTCCTGAGGAAGATGAACTGATTTCAAGTGTTGCGCCTGTTTCAAGTAACAGGTTATTACAATCGGCTTCGGTGGAGGTGCCAATTACGGGATAGTTTGTTAAGCTTGAAGGGATTATGACGTCTTTTGTATTATCACTTGGGGCTGAACCTGAATCCCAATTCCCCGCAGTCCCCCAGTCGGTATCAGTACCGCCTGTCCATTCGTAGGCAAGGGGGAGGTGGCTGGATACATAATCCCATGCTCTCCAAGTAACACCATTATTTAATGTAGCGTCTGACCCGCTCGCAACATTTTCAGTATTTGTCCCAGAACCTTCATTAAAATGGAATAATCCTGCAGTATTATCATCGGATTCATATTGATTATTATATGTATTGTAATGCAAATCCGAAGAGTTTACAGCAATATTTTTTAGGCGAACTTCGTCAATGTATCCTCCAAAATAAGAAGCACCATTTCCTTTTTGACCAATATACAAATTATCATTTGAGGATGAGGAAGGTAAACTACGATTACTGTACCCTCCAGTTGTAGTGACATCAACACCATTTACAAATAATTTAAGACTCCCATCGCTGGAATTATTAATAACTGCAATATGGTTCCATGAATCCAAAGTAAGCGTTGCATCGCCTTCAGTATTGTAATATTTCCATGACGAACTGCCTTTATCATATACTTGAAAATACCAATCTTCAACATTACCATCATTATTACCATCGTACATTACAATAGCAAATGAATAATACCGCTGCAATACCCTGTCATATTCAGCCACTCTGCCATCTACAGGATAAATCCATGCCTCAATAGTATAATCAGTTGCCCCGTCCATTCTGCCAAGGGTAGCATCATCCGAATATTTTACATAATCATTCGACCCGTCAAAATCCAGATAATACCTGTTCTGCGCCTGTAACCCCCCAAACAGAAGCAAAAGCCCGAGGGTTAAGACAATCCCCGTTGTTTTAATAAAGTACTTGTTTTTCATAATATTAAATATTTGGTTATTAATAAATTATTATTGTTTTCATAAAAATTACCATATAAGGTTTCAGCATACCTTATCTAATAAGACGCTGTTTGAAAGTAAATACCCCTAATGGGATGTGATATTTTTGATGTTTTAGATTCAGAAGTTTAGAGGTTCAAAAGTCAGAAGTTTATGGGTTCAGGTTGGTGGTTTTGGGGGAGATGGAGGATTGGCGTAATGGGGGATTGGATGGTTGGGGTGAACTTAAATTTAACTTGTTTAAAGTCTAAACATTTTACACTCATTGTCATCATGTTAACTTTAAACAGTTTCATTGAAAATAATACCGATTATACATCAAAATGTCGCATATTTTCACTTCGTTCAATCTGCTTGTTTTGCTGTAATAGGTGCCTGCCTCAGGCTGGTCGCATTTACCAATGTAAAATTCCAAATTTCCGATTAGAAATTTGGAATTACAATTGGTATAACGGGGCAGGTAAGCTTTGCCGGTGGAACGGTGGCAGCCGGGATGGCCCGCGTCAGGCGGGTTTCTAAACCGTTAATTCACTTTATTGTGCAGTATAATATTTCCCTTTCAACCACAGCGCAGCCCGCACCAGCAATATCATTACCGGAACTTCGATGAGTGGGCCGATTACCGCGGCAAATGCTTCGCCCGACGCAATTCCGAATACGGAAACAGAGACGGCAATGGCCAGTTCGAAGTTGTTGCCGGCCGAAGTAAAGGCCACTGTGGCGGTTTGCGGATATCCTGCACCGGTTCTTTTTGTAAGGAAAAACGAAACAAAAAACATAATGACAAAATAGAGAATCAGCAGGACGGAAATAAGCAGCACATCTAACGGCAGTTCCATAATCATTTCTCCTTTGAGGGAGAACATGACAAAAATGGTAAACAACAGGGCAATCAAAGTAAAAGGGCTGATGACAGGGATAAACTTTTGGCTGTACCATTCCTTCGATTTCAGACGAATAAGAATAAATCTGGTGAAAAAGCCCGCAGCAAAAGGAATGCCGAGATAAATCAGTACGCTTTTGGAGATTTCGGCCATGGTAATGTGAACTGAATAGGTGTCAAGTCCGAAAAGACCGGGCAAAACGGAAATAAAAAACCAGGAATAGACTGAAAAAAACAGAACCTGAAAAATACTGTTAAAGGCCACAAGACCTGCGGCATATTCGCGGTCGCCGCCGGCAAGATCGTTCCACACGATTACCATTGCAATACAGCGGGCCAGTCCAATCAAAATGATACCTGTCATATATTGCGGATAGGCCGGCAGGAACAAAACGGCAAGAAAGAACATTAACAACGGTCCGGCAACCCAGTTAAGCAGCAGCGAGAGTCCCAATATTTTTACATTGGAAAATACATCTTTCAACTCCTCATACTTCACCTTTGCCAACGGCGGGTACATCATAATGATAAGTCCGATGGCAATGGGGATGTTGGTGGTGCCGCTGCTCAGGCTGTTCCAGAATTCGGGCAAACCGGCGAAAAAGTTACCTGCCAATACTCCTGCCGCCATGGTCAGAAATATCCACAGGGTAAGGTAACGGTCTAAAAATGAAAGTCGCTTTTTTGTTGCCATTGTCACCACGTTAACTATTAACAACTTCATTATAAAACTTCCTGAAATCCCTGAATATCTCATCCCGTACCCTGCGGAAAACAGCGGTTATCTCCTCATCCGTTCCGGTGGCTTCGGCAGGGTCGTCAAAGCCGATGTGCAAGCGGTGTTTGACGTTTCCGGTAAAAACGGGACAGGCCTCTTTGGCACCGTCGCAAACGGTAATTACATAATCGAACGGAATCTCAATAAATTCGTTAACGGATTTAGGCCTGCCTCCGCTGATGTCAATTCCTTTCTCTTTCATTACCGCTATGGCTTTGGGGTGCACCCTCTCTCCCGGTTCCGTACCTGCCGAAACAACCTCCGGCGCATTGTCCAACGATTTGAGAAAACCTTCGGCCATCTGGCTGCGACAGGTGTTTCCGGTGCATAAAATAAGTATCTTCATATGTCAATGTTTTATTATGAATAGAATCAATTTTATTTCTCTCTTATAATTTTTTAAATGTGTTTTTCATTGTTACTTAATCAGCACTTCCAACAACTGCTTTTCAGAGGGTTTGTATCCCCGGGCAATGATTTTGCCATTAATAATTACGGTGGGAAGTATCCACGTGCGGTATTTAAGAAACGATTTTAAAGAGGTTTCGATAGTAATTTCCGAATTAAAACCATGTGCATTGCTAAAATCCTCAATATAAGCAATAATCTTCCGGGTTTTCCAACATCTTTTTCCCGGACTCAGGATAACAATTTTGTTTGTTGCATGCTCCTGTTCCATTTGTTTATACTTCCCTTTTTTTGAAAGTACAAAAGTAAGTAAAAGGAAACCATGTTTTTTCAATTTCAGGAATAATTATCGTAATTTAACGATAAATTTACATTGGACTTGTTTAAAGTCTAATGAAATAGGTGTAATATAAAATATTGAAAACCAGAAAAGTGAATATCTTTTTTTAATAAACCCACCCTGCACCTCCCGACGTAAAGTCGGGACAAGC
>JALVZH010000221.1 GCA_027022105.1 Bacteroidales bacterium
TTACTTATACGGTTATCGGATTGCTTTTTTATTTCGGTGCAAGCAAATTTGTAATCGCCGGTTTTTTACAGAAATACGGCGAACGGGCATTGGGCCCCGTTTTAATAATTATCGGACTGATAATGCTCGATGTTATTAAAATAAACTTCCCCGGATTGAACAAACTCAACGAGAAGATGCAGCAAAAAGATAAATTCGGGTTTTGGGGAGTTTTGCTCCTGGGAATTGTATTTGCACTGGGTTTTTGTCCTTATAGCGGTGTGCTCTATTTCGGCATGCTCATTCCCATGACCGTTACTTCGGTTTCGGGATTGTATCTGCCTTTTGTATTTGCCATTGGTACGGGATTGCCGGTTATTCTGTTTGCATGGTTCATTGCATTTACGGTTGGAGGAATCGGCTCGGTTTATAACAAAATAAAAGTCTTTGAGCTTTGGTTCCGGCGGATTGTTGCCGTTATTTTTCTGATTGTCGGTATTTATTATTTGCAATATTTATTCATTTAAAATTCAAACATATGAGGTCTTTTTTAATAGGTATAATCATCTTTTTTTCAGTTTCACCGGTAACGTTGGCACAAAATAAAGAAACCGTTCCTCAAAAGGGTAAAGTTACATTTATCGAACTCGGATCGGTACGTTGTATCCCATGCCGGCAAATGGAACCGGTTTTGGATAGTATAAGGGCAAAATACCCCAACGATGTCAAGGTTATTTTTTACGATGTATGGACAGAAAAAGGAAAACCTTTTGCCCGGAAATATAGCATAAGATTAATTCCCACACAGGTGTTTTTGGATAATGAGGGAAAAGAGTATTTCAGGCATACGGGTTATTTTCCGGAAAAGGAAGTCGAAAAAATTCTGAAGCAAAAAGGGGTGAAACGGTAATAATATTGATCTTACTCGTTTTCGGCTTTTCCAAAAAGCTGAATTGTAAAATAAATTTCATTACTTACAATCACACTGTCGTCCGATTCGGCCTCCTCTCTCGAATAAATGGTTATTCCCCAGTTGAGGCGGTCGATATAAAAAGTGTCGGACACGGCTTCAAAGGTGTGTTTACGAAAGATAATTTTGCTGTCGAATTCGATGCAGTTATCAATTCCTTTAACGATAAGATCTCCTGTTACATGGTACCGGTTTTTGCCTGTGGGTTCGGCATAATCGAGATGAAATTCAGATGTATGGTACTTTTTTGTATCAAAGAAAAACTCCGACCTCAGTGTGTTGTGAAGCGTTTTACGCATTAAATCGTAATCTATATCCACATCCTTTAAACTATCCATATTCATCACAAAACCGCCTGCCACAATTTTACCGTCAACCGTTTTAATTGTTCCGCTTTTCAAGGGAACAAAACCGTAATGCTTGTCACATTGCCATTTTACGGTACTTTTTACCGTATCAATAATGTAAACGGCAGTATCATGATTCCCCGCTTTTGCATAATGAGAAACAAAAGACATCAAAAGGGTTAGAAACAGTATGCGGGTTAAATATTTCATAATAATAAGTATTAGCGGTCGAGTATGGTAACGGAAACCATATCGTTTACCAGATGTTTTTTTACATTTTCAGGAATGTTAATCGCTCCTTTAAAGTTGGTTTCGCCCATGCGGGCACCGTAAAAGTTGCAGCCTTCGAGGTTGGCCCCTTCAAAGTCGGCATGTTGCAGGTTGGCACCCTGAAAATTTGCTCCTTTACAATTTGCGTTTTTAAAGTTGACCCCGGCCAAACCGCCACCGCTGAAATCGGCATCGCTGCAATTGACATAACTGAAATTGGAACCTGTCATAACCGCTCTGATAAGTCTTGTATGCACCAACAGGCAACCTGTAAAATCGGCGTCGGTAAATTCGGTATCTTTCATCAGGGCGTTGGTCATGTCGCTGTTTCGCATAATGGCGTGGTGGCCTTCCATACCGAACATATTGGCACCTCTGAAATCGCAGTTCTCCAAATTGGAAAAGTTTACATGTACATGAAACAGTTTTGCCTGACTGAAATTACAGTTGGTCAATATGGAACGGTTGAACAGAGTCCACCGGATATCGGCAGCCCGAAAGTCGCTGTTGCTGAAATTGGACTCTTCGCAGTTTGCCGAACGCAAGCTGGCGCCTCTGAAATCGCCGTTTATTACCGAAACCTTGTGCCAATACACATTGTCGAGCATGGCTTTGCGAAAGTCATCACCGTCCTGGGGAACGGGCTTAATGCCTCTGTTTCGTTTTTTCCCGTTTTCCAGCGTTGTTTCTTCGCTGATAATGGCTTCCCGCTCTTCATCGCTTAAAAAGTTGGCCACTTTCAAAAAGGTTGATGAATCGGGGGTTTCGGGAGTTGAAAGTCCGGTTTCCGTGTTTGTACCGGTTTGGCTGTTGGCGTTTCCGTTGTCCCGACTGTTGTTGCACCCCGCAACAGCAATCAGGAAGAGTACCGGTAACATTAGTTGTATTAAAAGGTTGTATAATTTCATAAGATATTGATTTTGATTTTCAATGTATTTCTTTTATTTCATTTTTGTTTGTTGAAACTTGATTATTAACCCATCCCTATCTCCGCAGAAGGTGGAAAGGGAACTTTGTTTTCCAATAAAAACTCTATTAATTTAAAACATTTTTCATCCATTTAACGGTCATGTTTTGGTTAACGGTAATTATCTCCCCTCCAAGGAGGGGATTAAGGGGTGGGTTTTAATAAATGTCTTATTATTAAATCATTCTGTTAAATAATTACTTTGGTAATTCTGTTTTTTTAAACTTTTTTAGTTATACCCTTTGTATAACCCACCCCTGCACCCCTCCAAGGAGGGGAATTTCCGTTTCCAACATAAATTCTTTTCAAATTAAACATTCTTTCTTCCAATTAACCTTCATATTTGTTTGTTAAATAACATCTTTTCTCCTGAATCGTCTTGCTCCGAATATTGCAAAAAGTAGCCCCAACAGTGTAGGATAAAGGATGGCGAATGCGATAAAAGTTGCCCGGCTCACCGTATCGAAGATATAATAAGCTGCCGGCCCCATGGTTGTAAGTTTCGGGTCGAAAAGCACCAGAACGCCTACTCGGAACACCTGCAACGGATTGATCATACCCAGTCCGATAACCATATCGGGGTTAACCCGCAGTTTTAACATCATACCCATCAAAAGCAAATCGAGAAAAGCCACCAACACCAGCCAAATAACAAATGCCGTACTGATGGCCAGCTCCTGTGAGCGGGTATATACCGAAATAAACATCCCCAATCCGAGAAAACAAAAGACCATGGCAGCCAAAAGAGCACTGTAATACCAGAAAAACTCCCACGGAACCTTTAATGATAACAGTGATCCCCAGACAATGGACAGTATAAGTGAAAACAGCAAAGGGATGTAAATCACAATGTACTTTGCAAAAAACTTACCCCAGAAAAAGCTGTTGAACGACACGGGAAGCGACAGCATATACTCCATAACGTTGCTCTCTTTGTCGCCCACAATGGAACGAACCACCGTTATCAAAACATAAATGGGAATGATAACAATACAAACCTGCATAAATGTTACCAGCAGCCTGCCCAGTCCTACAAACCCTATAATTTGCGATTCGGTAATTCCCGACATGAACATGTATGCCACAAAGCCTCCGAACAGCAGGCTGTAAATCCAAAACCCTTTGGTACGGATACTTTGGTTCAAATCGAGTTTAAGTATTGATATAAATCCTTTTGATTTCGTATTATTCATAATTTTCGTGGTTTCAATCAATTAAAGGAAAAAACACATCCTTTATAAATAATTTCATTTATTAAATTGTTAAACTGTTTTTTAACCCACCCCTACACCCCTCCGAGGAGGGGAACTTTGTTTTCCAATATAAATTCTACTTAGATTAAAACATTTTTCATCCATTTAACGGTAATGTTTTGGTTAACGGTACCCATCTCCCCTCCTTGGAGAGCCTGTCCCGACTTTACGTTGGGAGGATTAAGGGGTGGGTTGAATATACCTCTCATTTCCAATATATTTATAAACATGTTTCTTTGAATTTCATTTATTAAAATTGTTGAACTATTTTTTTACCACCCCTGCCTCCGCCTTAAGCGGCAAGGGAACTTTGTTTTCCAATATAAATTCTCATTATTTTGTCATTTCTTTTTCCAAATTAGGCACCTACTTCATTCCTTTCCCCATCATTTTATGCTTTTCCAGAAATTTCTCCCGCATGGTTTTCCCTTCGTCTATCCGTTTCATTACCTCGTCAAAAGTAAATGTAGTATCGTTGGGGGTGGAAACGGCACTGTAACCGTAACCCATTGGCGTATGCCTCCCGAAATTGTAATATGCTTTTTCAGCATCTATCCAACCGCCTTTTTCGGTATTCCCGACCCATATTTTTACCTTTCCGTCATCTTTAAACGTTTTCCAGTTGGGTGTTTTCATGTACTCGTGCAGACAGCCTATATCATCGAACCACAAAACATCTCCGTGCGAATTGATTGTTTGTACCGCCCACAAGCTGTCGGCAATACCCATGAGGCACTGTGCACAAACATCGCGGTCGTAATGTATGATTCGCGGACTGTAATCGGGTTCCCTGTTGCAGGAAAACATCAGAATTCCCGTAAGAACCAACGAAAGTAATAGTATCCGTTTCATATTATTTCTTTTTTTACTGTCATTGTAAATTTTAATAAAATCAATTATTCCGTTTTTTCATCCACCACAACTTTTCCGAAATCCATTTCCACTACGCGGTTCACCAATCCATGCAGTTCTGCCATGCGGTGGCTGCTGAGGATGAGCAGTGCATTTTTGTCGAAACCGGCCAGATAATCAAAGAATATTTCGCGGGCTTCGTGGTCGAGGTTTGCCGATGGCTCGTCCATCAGTAAAATAGAAGGCTTTTTTCCAAGTGCAAACGAAACCAATAGCTTCTGTTTCATCCCACCCGAAAGGGCAACAAAGGGCTTGGAAATGCTCTCCTTTATTTGTAACCCGAGCTTTTCGGCAATATCGATAAAATCATCTTCGGGCACATCACTCATATTGGAAATAAATTTCAGCATCTCTTTTACGGTCAGCTTCAACGGCGGCGGAATCTGCGGTACAAATCCCACCTCTTTCAGTATCTCCACCCGCTCTTTGCGCGGATTTTTATTGAGCACCTGCAATGATCCGTCATACACATATTGTCCTAATATACAACGAATCAGCGTGGTTTTGCCGGCACCATTTTGTCCTATAAGCGCAATTCTGTCGCCGGCATTAAAATCTATCGAAAGTTTTTTTAAAACCTCAACCTTATCAAAACGCTTACTTAAATTATCAGCATGTATTATTGCTTTCTTCTCAATTGTTTCTGTCATAAAATTTTATCCCAACCTTTAATTGTATAACTCAATGCGTTTCCGGGACAGGCATCGATACATAAGCCGCATTTGGTACAATCGGCACCCACATCGTGGCGTTGTTTGGTGGCTTTTCCCCTTTCCACAAACCAGAGCACATGGGGAACTTCACACACTGCCTGGCAATCGCGGCAATGGGCGCATTTGTCCAGTTCAAATTTTACGGCAAACGGACTCACACTTCCCACCATGGTCCATGTAGCTCCGATGGGACATACGTACCGGCACCAAAACCTTTTGCTATACACAATCTCGAAGGTAATTAATACCAAAATCCAGATTAATATTAATCCCGGGCCGTAAATCATTGCCCGTGATAATATTCCCACCGGATTCAGGTCTTCAAAAACCAACTGTTGCGTAACAAATGCCAGAATCAGAAATCCCGCCCAGAAAACATATTTTAAATATCTGTTGAATGTATGCTCTTTTATCTTTTTCTTTTTTACCAGATAGTTGTGCAGTTTTTCGCCCCATTCGGCAAGGAAGTGGTAAGGGCAAATCCAGGAGCAAAATGTCCGTCCTCCCATTAAAAAATAAAAAATAAAAATGGTAAAGACCCCGATTACAAAATTCATTGTCAAATACTTAATGTGCCCAGTATAGATTGATATTACCAACAATTGCAACGAGTTGAAAGGATCCATTAAATAAAATCCGAACAGGCGTGAACCGCTCAAAGAGCCTTCGAGCAACGACAAATCGAACATAAAGGAAAGAACAAACAGCACGTTGATACCAATCAGAACAGCCCAGCGGATGTTTCTCCATTTATGACCCGAGCCGTTTTTTGCTTTCCATTCTTTAAAGCTGATTCCTTCTTTGATGTACGGAATATCTTCTTTCTTTTTTGGCGGTAGCGGGGTTCTCTCTTTTTTTCCAAACATGACGATTAAGATTTAATGGGTTCAACAACAATACTGGGCCCTTCGGTGGGGCAAACCATTACACACACACCGCAACCGGTGCATCCTTCAAGTACTTCCGGAACGACTTTTCCACCTCCCTTATCCGCCATAACAATAGCCGTATCGCCAATGGGGCACTCTTTAACACAGATATCACAAATCTTTTCGTCGTAAACCTTTTCGCTCAACGGTGTTGCTTTCAAATCGCCGCTATAAGGCGAACGGTTGATTCCTTTGAAATCTTTCCCCCGCGGGGTTCCTTTAAATCCTTTCCCCTGAAATGCCAGACAGGTGTCCTCGTTTAACTTGGCCACACCCATTTTCACAATGCTTTTCATGGCCTGTATCTGAACGGGGAAGGGATTGTAGTTTTCGTCCATTTTGTGGGTGGCGTCGTACTCTTCAATGGCTTTTTCGCCTGCATCTTTAAACTGTTTAAAATACAAAACAGCCGTAGGGCAGGTTTCGACACATTGCAGCGAATCGCACGAAAAATCGCAGGCCTGGGTTCTTACGTCAATGTAAGGGGTACCATAGGCCAATCCCTCTTTTATCCCCGCCAGCTTAATGGCCTGAATGGGACAAATCTGGACACAAAGCCCGCACTTGATACACCCGTAAATAAAGGTATCTTCGTCAATGGCTCCCGGTGGTCGCAGAAACCGTTGATTGATTCTTGTTTCGGCGGTTATCTTTTGCAGATAACCCACGCCGGCCCCAACGGCAGCCATTGCCCCAACGGCAATTGCGCTCGATTTGAGGAACGCTCTTCTGTTTAGTTTGTGTTCGGATTTGCCCATAGCTTAACAAATTAATTCGGTATATGAATACAAAATTAATATTATATTCAATACGGTTAAATATTTACTTTGTTAAAAAAGAAATTTAATTCCCATATTAAAACTTCTGCCCGGTTCATAATACAAACTTTGTTGATCCATATTTTTGTAAGGCCGGCTCAAATGCTCAACATAATTAACATTGAACAAGTTAGTTACCGCACCGTTTATTTCCACAAAATTCCACGGTTTATAACTCAGGAAAATATCGAACACCGAAAACCCGGGTGTTGCAGATTCGTTAAAACTTGTGGAAACCCTGTTTTGTGCCGAAGCAATTCTGGCATTTAAACGGGCCGTAAAGTCCGGCAACGAGTAGTCGAGGCTGCTATTAACGGTAAACGGCGGAATCTCCGGCAGGGGCTCATCCATGTCGATATTTTGTGCATAGGTATAGGATGCACCCAGACTAAATCTGAAATTTTGCAAAAACCCGAACTGCATTCCCGCTTCAAAACCGGTCATAAAGGCTTTGTTGATATTGGTGAACTTTTTGGTAAATTTCGGATCCTGACAGGGCATAAATTTCCGCGGAATGGTGGTGTCAACCGTTGCGGTAATATAGTTTGTAAGATAAGAGTAAAAAGCATCAGCATAAAAACCGAGTATTTCACCTCCCTTTTCCAGTTTAATGTCGGTCTGGTAATTGGTTTCGGGTTTCAGGTTAGGGTTGCCTACGTATTCGTATGCATCCATCCCTACAGAAAGATGGTTGATAAAGAGTTCCGTCAGGTCGGGGGTGCGCTGTGCCATGGCTGCGGCCCACTGAAAGCGGAAATTATTTCCAAGATCTTTGGTGAGAACCGAATTTACAGCCGGGGAAATTTTATTACTGGGTTTAATGTTGCCGTTGTACAACTCGCTGAAATCTGCTTCAGGGTCTCTTATATCATACGATACAAAATCAAACCGCAAACCCAGTTGCCACATCCAATGTTCCGACAGTTGCCATTTGTTTTCGGCAAAAAATCCCAAATCGCTTTTGTACGAATCCTGCCATACCTTGTCGGTAAAATTCTTTGGCGGATCAAATACCGTTGGGGGATTGGTACAACCGTTTTTATATACTTCGCGATGACGCACACCGTCTTTTCCAACGTATTGATAATCAATACCGGTATATAAAACAGCATTTTTGCCGCTTTTAACCCCGGCTTCGAATCTGCCCCCGAAATTCCGGGCCGTAACCGGTGTTGAGGCATGGGTCATCATATAGCTGGGACGCAACTCGTTGGTCATTAAATGATCGATAAAAGAAGTATAACCCTTTACTTTTAACGATAAAACAACATCCGAAATATCGGTGGCGGCATAATCTGCCGAAATTATGGTGCTGTTGTCCTCTTTTGCGTCCATGGGTAGTCCGGGGTAGAGCACATCGCGTGCAAAACTTTGCCTGATGCTCACCTGCGCCCGTTGGTTGCCGGCCACGTTATACCCCAGTTTGGCAGTATAACCGAACCTGCGGAAAGAGGCGGCTATGGTATCGCCCTCACCGTTTTTGTAATTACCGTAATTTTTATACCCGGCGTTAAGTGCAAAATCCCACTTGCTTTGAACAATCTGTGTAAAGAGGTTCGTATAATAATTATTCCCATTGCTTTGATAACCTCCTTCAACCGAACCGCTTACGGTATGGTTATCTTTTTTTGAAGGACGTTTGTCTATTATATTGACCACCCCGCCGAATACAGGGCCAAACCGGACGCTGTAAGGGCCTTTTATCACCTCAACTTTTTCAATATTTTCGATGGATATTTGCGAAATGGCAGGATCCATGCGGTTGGGGCATGCATTGGTGCTGTGTACACCGCCGTCGAATTGTACATTCACCTGCTCGAACTTATATCCCCGCAAAACCGGTTCCATGGCATAGTTTCCCTTTTTAAGGATGGAAAATCCCGGAGTGTATTTAAAAATCTCACCGCCGTCGTGCGGATTAACGAGATGGATATTTTCACCGTTGACAGACGATTTTAAATTTGCAGCCGTTTTTTTTCCGGTAATTAATATTTCTTCTATGTTTAGCGTATCCGGAGGATTGGTTGCGTTGAGAAAAAAGGGAATTATTGTAAAAATTATTGCGATATATTTATTAATCATGTTTTTATAAATTTGATTTTAATACAACTTATTTATAATTTAAATAATTATCCGTACCGTTTCTTAAAACAGAAACGGTACGGAATAAAGAGGAGTTTCTGCTCATTCCATAAAATAAATGCTTTAAGATTACTTTTTTGTTCATAAAAGGTTAAATCCATTTACAAAACAAGCATTTCCGGATTATCTCATTAATAATACCGGATAAACATCGCAATATGTTTACTTAAAACAATTAACCATTTTTTCCATTTTTTAACCCAAACAGGAAAAAGCAGAAACGGGAAAAAACGGTTATGCTTTGGGCGGTGGATTACCGGGTGGAATAAACCGGTTATGCCATAGATTTATATAAGGTTTAAAACAGAAAGGATGTTCCGTAATTTGTAAATGCAAATGAATACCTGAAATGAGATAGACAAAGTTGTTTACCTCTTTTTGTGGTTTCGGAGGGGTTTTTGTCTCCTGTTTTTCCCTGATGTCGGAAGTCCTGTCAACCAAAGCTTTCAAATAATTTATATCACTAAGCAACGAGCCATGATTGTCATCTGTATAGTCTGAGCTGTAAATTGTGGTTTTGTTAAATCCCAGATAATAATGCAAGGCGGGAAAACCGGGCATAATCAGAGTAGCAATAATCATAATCAGAAATCCGCCGGTGAGAAATGCCCTTTTCATAGAGCAAATATAATACATTAAATGCTAAAAAGGCAAGGATGTACCTAATTAATTTTTTAATTGATTACTTTTATTTCTCCCTGTTTAATCGTAATATTGCATGTAATTGGGGTAACTCAATAAATAAGATTATTCACTCATTTAAAAACAGAAAAATGGAAAAATCATTAAAGGGAACAGAAACGGAAAAAAATTTATTAAAAGCCTTTGCCGGCGAAAGTCAGGCGAAAAACAGATATGAGTTTTTTTCCAAGGTAGCTAAAAAAGAGGGATATGAGCAGATATCCAGAATCTTTCAGGAAACAGCATTGCAGGAAAAAGAACATGCAAAGCGGTTTTTTAAATTTTTGGAAGGAGGGAGTGTAGAAATAACAGCTTCTTATCCTGCCGGTGTTATCGGGACAACAAAAGAAAATCTGAAAGCAGCAGCAGAAGGTGAAAATGAAGAGTGGTCAGATCTTTATCCGAAGTTTGCCGAAACAGCAAAAAAAGAAGGATTCCCGAAAATAGCAGCCGCTTTTAAGATGATAGCTACCGTAGAGGCCGAACATGAACGGATTTATCTGAAATTACTGCAAAATGTTTCGGAAGACAAAGTATTTATGAAAGACGGAAAAGTATGGTGGAAATGCCTCAACTGTGGATATGTTTACGAAAGTGAAAAAGCTCTTGAGACCTGCCCTGCCTGTCTGCATCCCAAATCCTATATGAAACTTAGGGAGGACGATTTCTAAAATTGTTAATAGAAGTTGTTTAAAGTTAACGTAATGATAATGAATATAAAATATTGGAAACCAGAAAAGTGAATATCTTTTTTAACAAACCCACCCCTACACCTCCCGACGTAAAGTCGGGACAAGCTCTCCAAAGAGGGGAATAGTTGAATTCATTTTCTGGTTTCCAATATTTTATTTCACAACCGGTTTATTAAACTTTAAACAAGTTCATAAAATCTTGTGCAGTTTTTGCTCTGATGTATGGGTGTAGGCTGGTTTAGTTTTGTTTTTTTTCTTCCTCGCTCCAGCGATAGATGGGTTTATCATCTTCAAGGACAAATTTGGGCTCTGAGAAAGGGGCAAGACGCTCCAGAAAATCAAGGATAGCCAGAATAGGTGCTCCGTAAAAGAATTTGGCATGTTTGTCGAAATCCCAAATGTGCTCGGTATAGGAATAGAGTTTGTAAGGCATGTCGCCGATGTTGTCACCGTTGCGGTCGAACCCCTGATAATCATCCCAATAGTTGTTGTCCCACTTGTTAAATCGGGCGGTGGTAACTTCGGGGTAAACCTGTACCAGATTGTTGTGAAAATAGTTGTGTTTAAAAAGGTTCCCCTCCTGGTTGGTGTGGAAAAAGACTGCTGTACCGCAAAAAGCAATTTCGTTGTTGGATATGGTGTTGATTTGTTCCAGAACATAAGGAGAGACATCCACATGTATCCCTTCGGTACAATAAATAAACCGGTTATTCAGTATCTGGTTTCCCGAAGTCTCTTTCATACCCAAAGCCATCCCGCTACCTATGTGGTTTCCTTTAATGAGGTTTCCGGTCATAATGGTACGTTCGCTGTACATCAGAAAAACTCCAACAGAGTTGTTCAATAAGATATTGTTTTGAATTCTGTTGTTATGGGAATACATAAAATGGATACCGTAACGGTTTCCGATTCCTTTGTTGTACTGGAAAAGATTTTCGGCCGAATACCATACTACCATATCGCGAACATCGTGCCAGTAATTGCCTATAATATGGTTTCTTTTGGAATACCAGAGACGAATGGCATCGCCTTTTATGGCTTGTGAACGTGTTAGTAACGAAGAAATTTCATTGTGTATGACATTATTAAAGTCACATTGCCAGATGTCAATCCCGAACAGGCATTCTTTTATTCTGCAATTTGTAATGGTGTTATAATTTCCTCTTAATCTTACTCCGGCATCCAGCTTGTCGAACGAACCTCCGGAATTCCGAATTGTTACATTTTTTATGGTAACACTGTCGGCATTAACAAAAACAACAGATGTCTTTCTCTGGCCGTCAATTACGGCTTTTCCCTGCCCGTCAATGGTGATGTTGTCTGTTGTAATGTAAACCGGACCTGCATAAACCGCCTCTTTTAACAACAGTGTATCGCCCGGCAGTGCATTATCGATAAGCGGTTGAAGCGAGATTGTATCATCTGTTTCGGGAAGTTCGGTAAGTTGTGTTATGGTACCGGAAATGGTATCTTGTGCCCGTGCAGAAAAGTTGAAAGAAAATATCAGAAACAAAAAGAATAAAGCGGGACTTATTTTTAGCTTAGAATATACTTCTTTGTCGTATCTGTTATCTGTAAACAACTTTTGCATTGGTTATAAACTTTTTCCGAAAACAAAAATAAGGTGAAGAATGACTCCCCACCTTATTTTCTTCGTTTTTAACAAAAAATTAATTAGTTTTCTTCTTTAATGCTTTTATTTTTCAGGATAATGGCAATTACCAGCAATGCCGTTGCCAAAAGACCGAGGAAAAACCCGAAATAGGGATACGATTCTGTTGTAAACTGAGCCACCTTACCTTCACCGAAAACGGTAGGCATAAAGGGTTTTATCCCTTTAAAAGCACCCCCTCCGTGCATTGACAGGTGATGTCCGTACCAGTAAAGATAATAAATATAAACGCCAAGGAAATAGAAAGGAACAAGTGCTGGTATAATAGCTGCCCAGGTTAACTTTTTCTTCGGAGTAAACATAAAAAGAATGACAAGCAAAACAAACCCCGTAAAAAGCCATGGTGATGCATGCATCAAAAAGTCAAGAAACATTAAAGGTTTGGGAGTAACATTCACACGAATGGGTTCACCTGTGTCAGGGTCTAATATTTCTTTACCCTGAGCATCCTTTTTTGTATCAAACACATAATAAATAGGATATTCCCTTGTTTTGTCCTCGTTTACTCCCGGAACTATGTGATACATTCCGATAAAGTGGTTGATGGCGTTCATTTCACGCAAACAATCGGCACTTTCCTGTCCCTGTGCCAGCTCGGCACGCTCTTTTGTACCTTTACAACCGTTATATACACCGTTGTATTTAAAGTCGATACGGATACCGCGCGGGTACATCGATTTGGGGTATTGTATGCTTTGCAGCGCCACATGCCACATGGGCAGAAAATAGACAGCAACTATCAAAATAGCTGCAATTCCCGCCAAAATCTGGTATAAAGTTTTCTTTTTCATTTTAATTTGGTGAATTTAGTTGTCAAAGTCAATATATACACTTGGTCATAGAGTAACATTAATTGCTTACCAAGTTATTCTTTGGCTGTAACGCCTGCCGTTTTCAGCATATAAGCTACCGCATCGTACAAATCCTGTTCGGAACAATCGGTACAGGTTCCTTTGGGAGGCATTACACCATGTTTTCCCGTAAAACCGTTAATGGCATCTTCGTGTAGTGTTTTCATGTCTTTTTGTGCGATTTCGGTCCAGCGTTCTTTATCCTTTAAGGCCGGAGCACCTGCTACACCGGTCATATGACAGGCAACACACACTTTGTTATAAACCTTTTTGCCGTTTTCTATATTGGCAACAAAAGTTTTTTCCACCTTCTTTTCCGGAGTGGTTTGTTTTACGGTTTCCTGTTTTTCGGATGTTGCTTTTTTATCCGCGTTGCCACCACAACTTGTAATGAAGAAGCTCCCGAGAGCTACTGCTAATGTAAGAATTGCAATTTTTTTCATATTCAAATCTGTTTTATATGTTTGGGTGCAAAACTAAGAAAATATTTTTTATTTAAGCATTTAAATATTGAAAAAGAAAGCAGTGGCAATTGCCACTGCTTTCTTACAATTGTATATTCCGCTTTCCGAACTACTGTTGTTGTTCTTTCAGTACCTGTTCCGATTTGGCTTTCAGGTATTTAATAATCTTAACAACATCTTCGTCCGAAACGTTCTGGTCGGGCATGGCCAGTTTGTATTTCTGACGCATAGCTTCGATATCAGCCTCTTTGTAATGGGCTTTCGGGTTTGTAATCCACGATTTCAGCCAATCGTCGCTGCGCCGTTTGTCAACCATCAACAGATCGGGACCATTGTAATCTTGTCCGAATTTATGACAAGCGGTACATCCGTAGTTGAGGAATTCCATTTCGCCCGGCAGCAGGTTCTTCAACTCAATGGAAGAGGGTTTAAACTTCTGCATTTCGTTGTCTTTCTGGATGCGTTTGGAGAATGCAAGAACCCTCTCTTTTTCAGCTGCTGCATTATATTTAACAGTAAGATAACCCTGCAATTGACGTCCTTCGGGCGAATGAATCTTGTCGAGCAGCAACGGATACATTCCGGCTTTTTCGGCTTTAAATTCAAGTGTTGCCGTTTCGCCGGGACGCCAGCGGTACTGCTTGTCGTATGAGGCAATTTCATAGACGTAATGGTCTGTTTTATCCTGTCCGGTATTCGTCAGGTGGATAACAACATTCTGACCCTGAGTAACGGTAAGGTTGGCCGGCGTTACTTTGCCGTTGTTTATGGTACCGAATACCTCAACGGTTTTACCTTTTTTGCTTACATGCTCGTCACCGGCATTGGTAGCATAGGGCGATTTTTTCAACGTAACAATATCGGTACCTACAGGATATATCTCCATTTGGTTCAGAATATTCTGATTAACCATTACCGTATAGTGGGGTTCACCCATGGGCAAAGGAAGGTCGTAAATAATCTTCATCTTGTCGCCGGAAATATCGATCAACTGGTGGTTTTGCGGGTGCAACGGTCCAACAGGGTTGAAACGGTCGATGGAAAGTTTATCCAGCTCGATGAGGTATTTGCCTTCGGGATGTTTGGTGTCGCCATGTGTTGAAACAAGGTGACCGATGTTGTAGTTAGACGATACATGGTCGAGAACTTTCAGGTTGATATAATCCCATTTGGTAGTCCATGAGTCAACATAAACCGAGGTATAAACAACACCTTTTTTGGAATCAAACTGGTTGTGCAATGGGCCCAATCCTACTTCCAGACTTCCGTGCAGTGCTTTGTCCAGTGCAATAATCGGAATACCATAATCGTCATGTCCTTCAAAATCTTCGTTTTGAATAGCTTTCTGAATCTTTTCCCACGAATATACCCATGCATGAGAGTCGAGTTTACCTGCTACGATAATATAATCACCTGTAGGATCCACGTCAACACCGTGCGGTGATTTCGGTTCCGGAATTAAATAAAGCAGATGATGTTTAAC
This sequence comes from Bacteroidales bacterium, assembly GCA_027022105.1. GTDB lineage: Bacteria > Bacteroidota > Bacteroidia > Bacteroidales > F082 > Sulfidibacterium. Next base: position 15,144 of record JALVZH010000221.1, read on the forward strand.
CGATTCGCTGATAGGAATATTTCGCATTCCACGAATTACCTCGGTTTTAATCTTGCCTGCTTTAATCAACTCTTCGGCTTTTTTCCAATTGTAAACATGTAAATAGTCAACATCACGCGAAGAACATCCGGCTTCAAAGGGAGGACGTCCCTGCATGTCACCGCCAATGTACATTTCGGTACAGAATGAGTTGGTAAAGCCCCAGCCATAGGTAGCCAGTTTACCTGCATCGGAAAGGTCCTGAGTATAAGGTGGTAATTCGAAGTTAAAAGATTTCTCCAGGCTGATTCTTCCTTTATCATTATCAAAAGCCCAGCAGGTTAATCCACCACGCCAATATTTGCGGAAGTTCACATCGTTTAAAGGATGATATTTATGATCATACGGAGCAGGATATTGGGTGGCTTCCAAAATATATTCAGAGTTGGGGGTGAAGAAAGCTCCACCGTGGTCACTTCTGAACAAGGGGTTCTGAACTACTTGTTTAACCTCAAAATCTCTCAGGTCAACAATGTAAATACGCGGATTGGCTTTGTCGTTGATGGCAAGCCATTTTCCGTCATAATCACCATTGGTTTCCGAAATACCCGGATGGTGGGTGTCACCCCAAAGAATTTCTTCACCGTCAATAAATCCATCTTTCATAAGGTTGTATGTTTCAACCGAATATCCGTAACCGTCATAAGGTTGACGAGTATTGATAGGAACATATTTAACCATACGCATGGAAGGAGCCAGGTAAGTAGGAAGGTTTCCCTCCTGTCCTCCTGAGTTAAGAACAACATATTCATCTTTCAGATGATCGGGGGTATATGTTTTGGCAGCAGCCAGAACATCTTCTGAGGTCAGACCTCTTCTTTTGGTTACATCCCCAAAAGTTTCATTACCGCGGGGAGCGCCTATTTCGGTGCTTTTGGCCTTTTCGCCGCCTCCGCCACAACTGGAAAGGGTTAAGTAAAAGCCAAACAGTGCAGCAACCAAAACAAGGCTTGTATATTGTTTTATTTTTTTCATAGTATTATAAATTATAATTTTTAAAATATACGCTTAATTACTACTTGTTTTCGTTAAGTTTTTCGGTTAACAACTTTTTAGCACGTAAACCGACATCGGCTGCTTTAACCTGGTATTGCCAGTATTGTTCTGCCCACAAGAAAGCATCTTTCCATTTTCCTTCTTTGGCATATTTTTCATAATTCTGCTTGGCTTCGGCAGCTTTGTTAAGCTGGGCAACTGCATCTTCAACCAATGCTTTCACATAAGGATGGTTTTCGTAATGGTTTTCTTTTAACCATTTAACCACTCCATTGATAACATCCTGGGTTTGGGCAATTACTTTCAGCTTGTCTTCATAATTTTGTTTGTATTTGGCAAGCTCTTCTTTGGTAAGCGTAAGTTCACCACCTTTCGAACCTTTCCAGTTTTTGGGTTTAACCATAAGGATACCCTCCATCTCCAGGTGCAGTGCCGAACAGAACTCGGTACAGTAATAAGGAAATGCACCTTCGCGGTCGGCTACAAAAGTAAGGGAAGCGGTTTTACCTGGCTCGAAACTACCGTGTTTTCCATAGGTATCTATGGTGAAACCGTGAGTTTCATCTTCGGCCAACTCAAGGTTGGTGAGGTGGAATGTTACTATATCACCTTGGTTAACTTCTACGATTTCGGGAGTGATGTGCGAACGGATAAGGGTTCCGAAAACATGCACGCGGTTGCCCTGACGTTCGATTTTTTCTTTTCCGGCAACGGTTTTGAAAGGTGAGATTTCACCTGTTCTGGAATTGGTTCCGGTGGGATAACGGATAATCGGCTTAATGGTTGTACGCAATACGGCAACCGATCCGTACATATTACATTGGGGCAATGTCATTGTGTAAATATCTTTCATTTGATCGCCCGAAATATCTATAAGATGCTGTGCACTGGGACGAACCGGACCGACACTTACCAGATTGTCGAGCAAAACCTCTTTGTCAACTACGGTCAGGTAGTTTGAGTGCGGGCTGGCCGACATTCCCTGAGGAACCATCAACTGACCGGGTTTGAAGCTGAGGCTTACTTCTCCCTCTTTTTTCAGGGTTTCGTAATTCCAGCGGACAACTTTTTTGTCGTTGAAAGCCGAAGCGTAAGCAATGTTGGGACGGTATTCGAATGCAATGTCAACCACGCCGTTACCCAGTTTTATGCTACCGTGTTTTACGGCTGCTGCATCAATTACCGGTATATCGCCGAATGCTTTTCCTTTGAATGTTTTGTTATTCAAAGCATTAATGGCTTTACCAAAGTCGAACACATTGGTTTCATCGCTTACAGTAATAAAATATTTTCCTTTGGGTGTTACCTTAACATAGGTTGCTTCTGCCGGCAGCTCAATCATGCCCATAACACCGGCTTTAAGGGCATCGGCAAAGGGAACAACTGCAAAACCATTGATATTCTTGGTTTTCAGGCCTACAGCTTTTTTGTAGTTTACAATGTAAACATAATTTTTACCGTCTTTTGAAGCAAGGCCAACCATATAACCGTCGCTGCCAAACTTACCGGCATCGGAATAACCCATTGTATAAGGAGGTAATTCAACGGTAACCGATTTTTCTTTCAGGATACGGCCCATGTGACCGGTTTTGGAAGCTTTTTCCACTTTGTGGAAATTCCAGAAAGTAATTCCGGATTTCAAATCGGTGCTTTTGGGGTCCCAGGTAGCGGGATATTGGCTGGTTTGAATAACCCAGTCGGTATTGGGTGTAACGGCTACACCGGGAAATGCCGAAAGGAAAAGAGGGTGACTTAAAACCTGTTTGGTTTCAAAGTCTTCCAGGTCGAGCATGGCAATACGCGAATTGGCACCGTCGGAATAGAAAAGGTGTTTTCCGTCGTAATTGCCGTCTGTTTCCGAAAATCCGGGATACCGCATATCACCGTACCATCCGATTTTATCGTCGAGCGACGATTTTTTTAACAGCAACGAACTTTCGTCGTCGTACCCGTAACCTTGCCACGGTTCCGGTGAGAAAACTCCTACGTATTTGTAAATACGCATGGATGGGATACCATAAACAATCATGGTTCCGGAGTTTCCGGTACCAACAAAACCGAAATACTCATCGCGGCCTCCACGCGGCATAAATGTTTTAACGGCTGCTAAAACATCATCATCCGACAAGCCGCGCTCTTTTTTCACGTCATTAAGCGTCTGCTGCGCCTTGACCGGTACTCCGGCCGAAAAAGCCAACAGAATTGCGATGCTTAATACGAGAACTCGTTTTGTAAATAACATCATAATATTTAATTTAGGTTTATAAATGGATTAAATTGGTTTTAAATTCATTACGCTTCTCATTATATTTTTGAAAGCTGCTAATCTTATATTCAAGTAATTCTTTACTTAATAACTTTGCCTTTTAACTCTCTTTTATTTATTGGTACAACAAATATAAATCAAAATTGAACAGTTGTACACAGAGTTAAAAAAAGTTAAAGGAAAATAATGTAAACCGCTTTCAGAAACAAGTTGATTTTAATTTCTTAAACATATGTATAATAGGTAAATATAATCTTTATTTAGACGGTATATAAATTTAATGTTTAGGTAATAAATAACTTAAATGGCCAACATTTTTGACCAAGACAGTTGTTCAATTAGGTCTCTGACTATGAAATAAAATATTATACTGAAAAGAAAAGGATTCGCATCTGAGAATAATATACCTTAAATAAATTTAATGTCTTTAACCCTCAATTGCAGGGAGATATTGCCCAACCAATTATTTTCATCCAAATGGTAGCATATTTTAAAAGACTTTCCTTTCGACATCTCTTTGTAATGCTCACCAAGGTTAAAGGCTATGGCTTTAATGGGGTTGCCTGAATGATTGGTATGTACCGCTTCAAATTTCAGATGATTTTGACCGTTTTTACCCACAACCTTTGCAAAACCGGTATCAATAACGTTGTTAGAGACAAACAGCGGCGAAAGGTTTCCCGGTCCGAAAGGGGCAAACTGCCTGAGGATACGGTAAAATTTAAAATTTATTTCATCAAAAAAGAGCTCTTCGTCAATTTCTATTTCCGGAACCATCATATCGTCCGTAAGATGTTCCTGTGCGTAAGCCTCAAACCGCTCCATAAATTTATCAAGGTTTTCGGGCTTCAAAGCCAGTCCTGCAGCATAGGTGTGGCCTCCGAAATGCTCAAGAATATCACTGCACGAGTCGATGGCATCGTAAATATCAAAATTCTTAATGGAGCGTGCCGACCCTGTAATTAACCCGTCGGAAAAAGTAAGTACAATGGTTGGTTTGTAAAAATAGTCAATGAGGCGGGAAGCCACAATGCCGATTACACCTTTATGCCAGTCTTTTTTGTAAATAACCGTTGTCTTGCGGTTTTTATATTTCGGGTCCGATTCAATGGTTCGTATGGCCTCTTCGGTGATGGAACTGTCCAAATCGCGCCGTGTATTGTTCAGTATGTTTATTTCCGAACCCAGCTTGTCGGCATAATCGCTGTTGTTGGTAATAAGGAGCTTAACCGAAGAGGTGGCACTTTCGATACGTCCTGCGGCATTGATTCTCGGCCCTACGATAAATACCAGGTCGCTGACGGTTATATCGCGGCTGAAAAACCGTGCCGACGAATCATCCGTATTCTCCAGCCCGGCGGATTTCAAAATAGAATAGATGCCGGCTCTCGGATTTTCGTTTATTTGATGCAATCCGTAAAAGGCCAGAACCCTGTTTTCGCCGGTTATGGGCACAATATCGGCGGCAATGCTTACAGCCACAAGGTCGAGATTGGCATACACCTTTTCTTTGTTGATGCGCATGCTTTGCGCCAAAGCCTGGGTAAGCTTAAAACCCACGCCGCATCCCGACAGTTCTTTGTAAGGATAATCGCAGTCGGGTCTTTTGGGATCGAGCACGGCACAGGCATCGGGAAGTTTGTCCCCCGGACGGTGGTGGTCGCCAATGATGAAATCTATTCCAAGTTTGTTTGCATACTCCACCTTTTCAACGGCTTTAATGCCGCAATCAAGGGCAATTATCAGCTTTACACCGTGCTTTTTTGCCGTATCAATACCCTGATATGAAATTCCGTATCCTTCATTATAACGGTCGGGGATGTAAAAAATAAGTTTTTTGCAAATGCTTTTTAAAAAGGAATAAACCAAAGCTACGGCAGAAGTGCCGTCCACATCATAATCGCCGTAAACCATTATTCCTTCATGGTTTTTTATGGCCCGGTTGATTCTTTCCACGGCTTTGTCCATATCCTTCATCAAAAAGGGATCATGGAGGTCGGTAAGCTGGGGTCGGAAAAAAGTACGTGCCTCCTCAAAGGTAGTAACACCACGCTGTACCAGCAGACTCCCCAGTTTCGGATGAATATTCAACTCTTGTGAGAGCCGTTTAACAGTTTCTTTATCAGGAGGTTCTTTTAATACCCAACGTTTTTCCATGGAACAGATTTAGAAAGTGTAAAGATACAATTTTTAACCGGTTCCACAAGGGGGATTTTACAAGAAAACCGAAACAGATCGTGGATTTGTAATTATCAATCGTTTATGCAACCGGATTTTATTCTATCGAATTATGAAGATTATCGGTTTTGTCATATTCAGGACCACCTATTAGGTAAGATAATAAAGAAAGAATAGCGATGAACTACCGCCTCAGACGGGTTGTCCGATCCCTCTCTTACTCAACTTTTCAGGTCTCCACCCGCATTTCCCCCGGCGATCTGAAAGGACTTTCTCCGCAAGGCCTGCGGCAACCTGAAACCTCTGAACCTTTGAACCTCAAAAACCCCACATTAAAAATCCCACATCAAAAATAATACATCCTAAAGTTCCAAACTCAAGCTAACCAATTCGGCAATATCGTAATTTTTAACCGATTCCTCTTTGTTTTTGTACTTAATTCCATCGGTAAGCATGGTCATACAGAAAGGACAGGCAGTACAAATGATGTCGGCACCGGTTTCGAGGGCCTGTTCGGTACGGTCGATAAATATCTCTTTGTCTCCTTTTTCGGCCTCTTTAAACATTTGTCCGCCACCGGCACCGCAACACATGGCAAAACTGCGGTTTTTCTCCATTTCCACTTTAATTGAGGGAATGGCTTTGAGCACTTCGCGGGGTGCATCGTATTCTCCGTTTCCCCTGCCGAGGTAGCAAGGATCGTGGTACGTGATTTTATTGCCGGCAAATTTATCTCCCTCTATTTTCAACCTGCCTGCGGCGATGGCCTTTTGCAGGAATTGGGTATGATGCTCTACCTCATAGTTTCCGCCAAGGTCGGGATACTCATTTTTCAATGTGTTGAAATCGTGCGGATCGCAGGTAACAATCTTTTTCACTTCATAACCGTTCAATACCTCAATGTTGGTAAGTGCCTGCATCTGGAAAAGCATTTCGTTTCCGGCACGGCGGGCCACATCGCCGCTGTCGCTCTCTTCCGTTCCCAATACGGCAAAATCAACTTTCAGGTAGTTCAATATTTTTACAAACTCACGCATCACCTTCTTATAACGGTCGTCAAAAGCACCTGCCGAGCCTACCCACAGCAGATATTCGGGTTTTTCGTTATTGGCAAATTTGTCGGCCATAAGCGGCACATCAAGCCCTTCGGCCCACAACATACGGTCTTCGGGCGAGAATTGCCAGGGTGCCCCGTTGTTTTCGATGTTTGCAAAAACGGTATTCAAACCCGAAGGAGCTTTAGACTCTTCCATTACAAGATATCTGCGCATGTCGAGAATAAGCGAGGGATGATTTATATTAATGGGGCACTCCTGCGCACAGGCATTACAGAGTGTACATGCCCACAATTCCTCTTCCGTAAGGTAATCGTAAACGAGATGTTTTCCGTCGTCGTATGATTTGCCCTCTTTTACCATTCCGGGGCCTTTTTCTTTCATCCGGGCACGGGTATCCATCATTACTTTGCGCGGCGAAAGCAGTTTTCCGGTAATATTGGCGGGACAAACCGAAGTACACCTTCCGCATTCGGTACAAGCCAGCGAATTAAAGTACTGAATCCAGTTGGTGTCTTCCACATCAAGAATACCAAAGCGTCCGGGTTCTTCCTCTTCGGGAACATCATCGTAAGATGCATTGGGGTCGAGCATCAATTTCACCTCCTTGGTGATATTCTCCATATTGTCAACATATCCCAGCGGTTCCAGTTTGCTTAGGAAAACATTGGGTATGGACATAAATACATGGAAGTGTTTGGAATAAGGAAGAATGTTGGCAAAGATGAATATAAGCAGAATGTGTATCCACCAATTGACCTGATACAGCGTCCAGGCTTGTTCTGCCGTTACCGAAGGAAACCATGAAGCAAGATACCGGCTTACGGGATAAACCCCTTGCACCTCTTCGCCGGTAAGCGTTGCCCATTTAAAATAAAAGGTGTTCATTCCCAGTAAAGAAATCATCAATACCAGAATAATGGTAAGTGCCAAAACAGCGTCGTATTCCGAAACCTTTTTCATTTCAATACCCGAAAACCGTTTTACATGCAGCACCAAACGGCGGGTAAGGAAAATTATCATGGCAATAAGAATAAGCAGCGCAAAAATATCACCGAAACCCATCAACAGGTTATAAAACCAACCCAAAACACCGAATGCTTTCTCGGTACCCGCCAGACCGTCCACAACCATTTCGAGACTGCCGAACAAAATAACCATAAAGCCCCAGAAAACAATGGCGTGAACCGTCCCGATGAGCGGCCTCCGGAAAATCTTCGTCTGAAAACCGGCCACTTTGATGGTAATCCACAACCTCTTTCCGAGATGTTTCAGCGGCTTCTTTTTGGTAAATTTGAAAAATTGAAAATAACGCCAAATGCTGTATGAAAATACGCCCAGTGTTATCAGCAGGGCAATCAAGAAAAGAACCTGTTTTAGCATGATACCAATTGTGTTTTGATTAAACAAAAATTGAAAATACAATTTTACGATAAATTTTGTTAAGAATGAGTTTAAATATTACGCATGCGTAATATTATTTTGAAATTCGTTTCATAATTAGCAAACCTATCGGTTTAAGAAAAAATTTTGAATTGGCAACCCGACAGACTGATATACATGATGATAGCCGATAAATGCTTAAAACCACATCCGGTAGAGTAAAATATATTATTTCAATACCTTTTATACAATTAAAAAAAATTTATTATTATTGGTTATTATTAACTTCCTAAGTTATTTATGATTAACCTATTAATAATTAGTATAAACTTGGAAACCAGAAAATGAATTCTACTTTTCCCCTCCTGCTTTAAGCAGAGATATAGGGATAATCTATTAAAAAACCATTCATTTTTCTGATTTCATGCATTTTATAATATAACTAATAAATTAGACATAAAACCGCTTTAGTTAAAACAGTTAATACGATTAACCTCTCCAAAATAATTTATTTAAAATTTAAATAAAAATTATACTTAGCTTGTTTTCAATATTTTATCGTTTTATGACATAAATCATAAAAACAACCCTTTTTACTTAATAATCATTAAATCAGTATTTAAGACTCTTATTTAGAACCCATTCAAACTGTGCTAGTTAAAGGATATAGTTTATATATTTGTCTGCTTATATATAAATATATAGATAACATTAAAATTTAAATAAATTTTATCCGGATGAAAACAAGAAGACAGTTTATCAAAATTTCTGCAGCGGGTGCCGGAGCCGCAGCCATCGGTTTACATGCTTTGGATGTTAAAGCATTGAATATCTTTGGAGAGAAAGATGCCGATGAGCCTGTGAGCGACGAGGAGATGACGCCATATCCCACCTACTGCGAAGTTTGTTTTTGGAAATGTGCCGGGTGGACCTATGTGGATAAAAAGGGTAGAATCCGAAAAATCATCGGGAATAAAAACGACCCCCATTGCCACGGCAGGTTGTGCCCGAGAGGTACCGGCGGCGTAGGAATGTATTACGACGAAGACCGCCTGAAATATCCTCTAATACGTGAAAAAAAGGCAAACGGTAAAGAGTATTTCAGAAGAGCCAGTTGGGATGAAGCTCTCGACAGGGTTGCTTCGGAGATGAAACGTATAAAAGAAAAATACGGACCGGAAGCTTTCGGCCTGTTCAATCACGGTAATCCCGGAGCTCACCTGGAACACTTAATGCGTGCATACGGTTCGGAAACCAATGCCGAACCCGCTTTTGCCAATTGCCGCGGACCCCGCTCCTCGGCCTATTTTTCCACTTTCGGAGCATATATCGGATCTCCCGAGTGTACCGATATCAGAGACACAAAATGTCTGGTGCTTATCGGTTCGCACATCGGCGAAAACATGCACAACTCGCAGGTTCAGGAGATGTCGGCTGCCATCGACAACGGCGCAACCATCATAACGGTTGACCCGCGATTTTCAACCGCGGCAGGACACTCCAAATATTGGTTGCCCATTAAGCCCGCCACCGATATCGCTTTAATTATGGCCTGGATTCACGTGCTTATTTACGAAGACATCTATAACAAAGATTTCGTTAAGAAATATACTTTCGGTTTCGATTTACTCAAAGAGCATGTGAAAAACATGACTCCCGAGTGGGCCTATGGTATCACTACCATCAAACCCGAAATTATAAGGAAAACAGCCCGCGAAATGGCGGGTAAAGCTCCGGCTGTGGTTATTCATCCCGGTCGTCATGTAGTATGGTATGGCGATGATACCCAGCGCGAAAGAGCTATGGCCATACTCACTGCACTATTAGGTGCCTGGGGGAAAAGAGGCAGCCTGTATCTGCCCGAAGCGGTTTCCATCCCTAAATATCCCCAACCCGATTACCCCGAGCCTGAATGGACATGGAAAGACCTGAATGAAGGTAAATTCCCGCTGGCCACCATGGGTATCACCACCGAACTGCTTAAAGCATCCATTCCGAGATACAATTACAAACATCAGGTAAAGGCCTGGCTTGTGGGAGGAACCAACCTTCCTTTGTCAATGCCCGACAAGAAACTGTTTAAAGAGGCTGCCGATTCTGTCGAGTTTATTGCCGTTATGGACACCATGCCCATGGAGGTTACCGGCTATGCCGATGTGGTGCTGCCTGAAGCCACCTATCTTGAGCGATACGACTTTTTACGGGCTGCTCAAAACCGTGTACCAACCGTTGCTTTAAGGATGCCGGCTGCAAAACCGAAATACGAATCGAAACCCGCATGGTGGATAACCAAACAGATAGGAGAACGGCTCGGTTTACACGAATATTTTAACTATGATGACTTTTCGGAAGTCCTCGACTGGCAACTGAAACAGTTGGGTACTTCGTTGGAAGAGATGAAAAAAACAGGTGTAAAAGAGTTTCCGCGTCAAAGCGGGCCTTTGTATCTTGGCGAAGGTGAAGATTTTGAATTTAACACCAATACCGGCAAAGTGGAACTCTATTCCACCGATTTTGCCGACCTTGGTTTCGACCCCATTCCGGTTTACAAACCGCATCCCGAGCCGCCGGAAAATTATTACCGGCTTATTTACGGACGTGCCCCCATGCATACCTTTAGCCGTACTTCCAACAACCACAATCTTTGGGATTTGATGCCCGAAAACAGTGTTTGGGTAAATCCCAAAGTGGCCGACCTGTGGGAATTGAAAAACGGACAAAAAGTATGGCTTAAAAACCAGGACGGTGCCGTTACCAAATTCCCCGTAAAAGTCAGAGTTACCGAAAGAATCCGCTGGGATTCGGTTTATATGGTACATGGTTTCGGACATAGCGACAAAAAACTGTCGAGAGCCTTCGGACATGGAGCCAGCGACGAAGAGATGATTACCAAAGTAAGCATCGACCCGGTGATGGGAGGAACCGGAATGAGAGGAAATTTTGTAACTTTTTTAAAGGAAAACCCCGCACAAGACAGAAAGGAGGTTGAAGCATGAGATATGCAATGGCAATAGACACAAAAAAATGTGTCGGATGTGGTGACTGTGTGGTTGCCTGTCAAACGGAAAATAATGTTCCTCACGGATATTGTCGTGACTGGATTGTTGAAAATGTTTCCGGATCCTACCCGAATCTTCAATTGGATTTTCGTTCGGAACGTTGCAACCACTGCGACAATGCACCGTGTGTGCGCTGCTGTCCTACCGGCGCAAGTCATATTGTAGAAGGAGGTATCGTACTGGTTACCCACAACGAATGTATCGGCTGCGGTGCCTGTATCGAGTCGTGTCCTTACGATGCACGTTACCCCCACCCCGACGGTTATGTGGACAAAT